>JBJKRX010000057.1:0-4887 GCA_046704425.1 Nitrospirota bacterium | reverse complement strand
TTCTTTGCGCTGTCAAAGAACGGCTACAGCTCGTTGCCACCACCATGAGGCTGCAGATCAGCCTCCGATGGCGGAATATGCATCTCGCGGCACTCTACGCCGCGTGACTTCTTACGAGACCATCAATTTTGCTTTTACGAATTTATTCGGGGAGCAGTAAGATTAAAATGATAGCATCAATCTCCTAGCAAGTGCAACTACCCAACCGGGTAGTGTCGAAAGTGATTGTCCCGCGCGTTTTGTACTTGCCTTGGAAAGGGGAAACGTGATATGAATCAATATATTGCAGAGTGTAGCAATAGACGAATGAAGGAGAAGAGGGAATGACAAAGTTCAGCAAAGCGGTTTTCGAGCCCCTGGTGCATAAGACCTTTACCCTGCGGGTCGATAACGATCGCGTCATCGTACTGCACCTGGCAAAGATTACGTCCCGGCAGATGTCGCCCCGTTACGAAAGCTTTACCCTCCAGTTCGACCCGCCGGAAGGGGAGCCGCCCCTGCCGGATGACTCCTATCTGATGGAGGCCGAAGGGTTCGGCCCAACTCCGATCTATATCTCCGCCACCCATGCAGGAGTGCCGGATCCGAACGCCTATTACTATGAAAGCGCTTTTAATGTCCTTGTCGACGAAAAATAAAAAGCATCTCGTGCAGTGGACAAGAAGAGGGCCATACTGAGCCGCAAAGTCGCAAAGTAAGACGTAATGCAGGTAATGAAGGGTTTTGCTTTCCTTGGCGTCTTGGCGACTTTGTGCGAAAATATTCTTGCCGTTTTGCGTAGAATTCTATTCGTAACGCCGAAAGCTTAAACAGGAACGGTTATGGCGTACGATAGGTGATCCGCATCAATCTGTGTCTAACCGCCGTTTGCAGGCTTATCGATGCCGGCCCTTACCAGCGGCAGTTGTCTGTTGCGGCGATTGCGTACCGCCGCCTCTATCCGGTCGCCGTATCCCTCGCCCCAGGGGAGCGCAAGGGGAAGCGTGAGCTCCTTGTCAATGCACTGCTGCAGCCCGCCTATCGTAAGCGGCTTCCCGGGTCCGAACATGCGCGCAAAGGCGTCGAACAGCCAGAGCTCCTGCCCCCAGAAATAGACCTCCCGAGCCCGCACCTGTTGCTGCATGCGGCGGACGTCCGAAAGGGTGCCGGCATCGGTAATTTCGCGCCAGATGTCGGCATAGAGAAAATCGATCGGCTCTTGCGGCAGCCATGCCAAGGCATCTGCATGGTCGATGACGATCTTGGCCTTGATCCCGGGCGGCACCTGGTCCGCGATGCCGGCGGCGGTAAAGAGGTCGATGACGTCCCTGTCCCGCTCCACCACGGTGACCCGTTGTACCGCGGGATTGAGCGCCGCATTCAACGCGATCCACCCCATGCCCAGGCCCATGATCACCGTATGCCCGCTGGCGCAGAGGCACCCCGGCTCCTGGCTTTCGATCTCGTGGGGGGACAGCGACATCCACGTCTCCCATTGGTCCGCATGGTCCGGGCTGCGGCGCAGCAGCACTGGCATGCCGGCGATGACCCACTGAGGGGTATAATACCCGTGATCGATGCCCGTGGCCGTCCGGGAAAGACGCCAGGCCCCTTGATCGCCCTCTGGATAGGTGGGGAGAAAATAGGGCGTGCGGAAGAGCGGGATGCCCAGTGCCTGGGCAAGTTGTTCCGGATCCATGCTGTTCATTGGTTATCGAAATAAGGCGCGCATTTTGTCTGCAATGTTTTCACACCGAACCGGTTATGTCAAGTTAAAACAAGAAACTCATCTCCCGGTGTCAGGGGGCCCCTTCGACGGGATTACTGATGGAACGAGCTTACTCCCTGTGAAGAAGGGCTGCATATATCCTTGCAAAACCGGAGCACCTTTGCTATTTTGAGTGCGTCCAATCGTTGATCGACGATGAAAAATTCTTCAGCCTCTTATACGGCCAAGCTTCGCCTGGTCCTGGCGCAGATACGCTATCTGCCGCGGGCCCTTCGGCTCGTCTGGGCCGCGGCGCGTCCCTGGACCGTGGCCTGGGCCGTGCTGCTCGTCGCGCAGGGCCTTCTGCCGACGGCCGTTATCCTGCTGATGCGCAGCGTGGTCAACAGCCTGGTCTCGCTCCTCCATACCCACGGCAATGCCCATGCGCTGCGCCAAACCCTGATCGCGTCTGTGCTCATGGCCGTGGCCCTCTTGCTGGTCGAGGTCCTGGCGAGCGTGGCTTCCTGGGTCCGCACGGCCCAATCGGAACTGGTACAGGACCATCTGCTCAACCTGATCCACGATCAGGCGATGCGGCTCGACATGACCTTTTACGAGACGCCGGGATATTACGACCAACTGCATCGCGCGCGCATCGACGCGGTCAGCCGGCCCCTGGCCCTGCTCCAGAACCTGGGCAGCCTCGTGCAGAACGGCATCACGCTGGCGTCCGTTGCCGTGGTGCTCATGACCTACGCCTGGTGGCTGCCGTTCGTGCTTCTCGCGGGCACGCTGCCCGCGCTTTTCGCCGCGGGCAGCACGACCGTGCGCTTTCACCGGTGGCGGCTGCGCAACACGCAGAACGAGCGGCGCACGCGCTACTACGATATGATGCTGACCTGGCATCAGGCGGCGGCCGAGCTGCGGCTCTTCGATCTCGGCAAGCGGTTTCGCGCGGCCTACCAGGACCTGCGCGCGATCCTGCGGCGCGAACGGATCGACCTGGCGCGCAACCAGATGACGGCGGAGCTCTTTGCCGCCGGCATCGGGATCGCGGTCATGGGGACGACCCTTGCCTGGCTGGTGTGGCGCAGCATGCGCGGCCTCGCCAACCTGGGGGACCTGGCGCTCTTCTATCAGGTCTTCATCCAGAGCCAACGGGTCATGCGCACCCTCTTGAGCAGCGTGGCCGACGGGTATCGCAACATGCTTTTCCTGGAGAACCTCTTCGAATTCCTGGAGCTGCAACCCACGGTGAGCGACCCGTTGCAGCCCGCGGTCCTGCCGCCCCCGGCGCCGCACGAGTTCAGGCTGGAAGGCGTCGGCTTCCGATATCCCGGCAGCGCGGCGCTCGCGCTCCGGGATTTCAGCCTGACCATCCCCGCTGGAAAGATCACCGCCGTCGTAGGAGAGAACGGCGCGGGCAAGAGCACGCTCATCAAGCTGCTTTGCCGGTTCTACGACCCCGAGGAGGGCGCGGTCTTCCTGGACGGCCTGGACCTGCGCGCGCTTTCCCAGGCGGACCTGCGCCGCAGGATCACCGTGCTCTTCCAGGAGCCGGTGCATTATCACGACTCGGCCGCGGACAACATCGCCTTCGGAGACGCTGCCGCGCAACCGGGGCAGGGAGAGGTGCAGGAGGCGGCCCTTGCGGCCGGGGCGCACGGGCCTATCTCCCGGCTGCCTCAAGGCTACGCAACCGTGCTGGGAAAGTGGTTCGGCGGGTCGGAACTGAGCGTGGGCGAATGGCAACGAGTGGCGCTTGCCCGCGCCTTCATCAGGCAGGCATCGCTCGTGGTCCTGGACGAGCCGACGAGCGCCATGGACTCCTGGGCCGAGGCCGACTGGATGGAACGCTTTCGGGATCTCGTTGCAGGACGCACGGCCCTCATGATCACACACCGCTTCACGACGGCGCTCAAGGCGGACGTGATCCACGTCATGGAGCAGGGGCGCATCGTCGAAACAGGAAGCCATACGGAGCTCCTGGCCCTGAACGGCCGTTACGCGCAATCCTGGAAACGGCAGATGGAAGAGCCCGGGGGGGATGCATGAACGACGACGTTAGGAATCTCTTGCTCGCGGCCCTCCGTTCGGACAGGGAGGCGCTGACCGCTCCGCTCGTTGCAGCGCCTGAGATCTGGCAGGGGCTGCTGCAGCTTGCACGCAGACACCGCGTTGCACCGCTTGTGTATCGGAGAATGCAAGGGCGGGAGGGCAACGTCCCTCAGGATATAATGCGGGATCTGCATGCAGACTATCTACGGACCGCGGCGAAGAACATGCTGACCTATAAACGGATGGCGGAGATTCTGCAACGTTTGCATGAGGAGCAGATCCCGGTGCTTCCCCTCAAGGGCATATATCTCGCCGAGCAGGTATACCGCAATATCGCCGTACGGCCCATGGGGGACGTGGACATCCTGGTGAAAGAAGAAGATATTTATCGTGTGGAAAAGATCGTGCTGGAAATGGGCTATTTACCGGACCAAGGCGTACGGGTGACCTGTGACGAATCAAAACACTTCCACTATACCCATCCCAGAAATAGGCAAATCCTTGAAGTCCACTGGAATATAGTCGTTCCCTCCGTGGGACTTCATCTGGATATCACCAAGGTGTGGGAACGGTCAGGTCAGACGACAATTTCCGGCGTCCCGGTGCGCGCGATGTCGCCTGAAGATTTATTGCTCCATCTTTCCCTCCACGCTGCCGTGCATGTTTTCGAAATGGGCATGAGGATGGTGTGCGATATCACGGAGACGATCCTGCGGTTTGAAAAGAGAATCGACTGGCGTCATCTTGAACGTATGGCGAAGGAGAGCGGGGCAACGCGATCTCTCGCAATAAGCCTGCGACTTGCCGTCGAATTCTGCAAAGCGCCCGTGCCCGCAGGCTTCCTTGATGCGATAGCGCCTCAGCAGAGTGAGACGATGTATCAGATCGTTCTGCGGGATCATCTGTTCGCCGACGAGAAGGCTGTGGACAGCGGGGCATTGGCCAAAACGCCGAAGCTCGCGACCTTCTGGTCGCAGAAAGGCGTATTCAACAAAATGAAGCTTCTGTGGCAGCGCGTCTTTCCTTCCCGGCAGGTCATGGCGTAGCTGTATCCAGCGCCTGCCGGGTCCTTCCGCATAATTCTGTTCTACCCAGTTCCCCTCAAGGACCTTTTCAAAAGGATTGGAAGAAGCGACTAGCGC
>JBJKRX010000056.1:0-3978 GCA_046704425.1 Nitrospirota bacterium | reverse complement strand
CCTGCCAGAAGAGGAGCTCCTTCATGAGCGTATCGGTCTTGATCTTGCGATTGCCCGTGAACCGGACGGTCACGTGCGGGCCCTCGGTCACGGTGATCGCAATGAACGCCTGCCGGTCCCGGAAATGGATGGAGACCGGGCCTACCTTGGCTGCGGGATACCCTGCCGCGGCATAGCGTTTCAGGATCGCGTTTGTGTCCGTATCCAGCACCTGATCGCGCCGGAGCGGATCGCCGACCCGGCTCGTGAGCGTCCCGGCAAGTACCCGGTCGCTCAGTGCCCGGTTCCCGGCAAAGGAGATCGCGGAGATGCGGGTCGGTTTCCCCTCCCGGATCGCGATCTCCAGGAGCACGTGGTGCGGCTCGGCGCGGGGCCGGACATGAAAGGCGACGAAGGCGTTGTAATACCCTGCGGCCCGGTAGAGCGCGAGCAGGGACTCCCGCTCCGCGGGCAGCTTCTCCTCGCGCAGTTCTCGGCCCGCCAGCTTCGGCAGAGCGTTGCTGATCGCGCTCGCCGGCAGGGCGTCGTTGCCGCGGATGCGCACCTCGTCCACCACGGTGATCGGGACGAACACGAACACGAGACGCACCCCGGTCCTGTCGGGAAATCCCTCGACGCGGATATCGCTGAACAGGCCCTTCAGATACAGGAGGGAGATGCTCTTGCGCACGGCCGCGGTCGAGAACCGGTCGCCGGGTTTGAGGACGATGAGGGGCAGGACCTGGCCGGGACGGGGCCAGGGGGCACCGCGGTCGTCCGTGAGATCGATCCGGGTGATCTGTTTGCCGGCAAAGGGAGAGGGCGCTGCGATCGCGGCAGGGACGGACGCGAGTGCGAGCCAGAGCACCGCGCAGAGGACGAAAACTCGCATCCAAATTTGTAGCACTTTGCCGGGGGATTGTAAAGCGGGGAACGCCTGCGGCGCGTCTACGCGGCCAGTGCCTTACGCACCGCCTGGCCGAGCTCCCGTGCGGAGAAGGGCTTCTGGACGAAGCCGGCGGCGCCCTGTTCCAGCAACTGCTTGATGCCGGCGAAATTGCCGTCGCTGTAGCCCGAATAGAGCAGGACCCGGACATTGCGGTTCACGGCGCGGAGCGCGGCAAAGGTCTCGTTCCCTCCCATACGGGGCATGACCATGTCCAGGATCACCAGGGCGATCTCCTGCTGCCGCTCCCGGTAGAGTTCCACCCCCTCGCTCCCGCCCGCGGCCGTCAGGACCCGGTAGCCCAAGGGCTCCAGCAGGTCGCGGCCCAGGTTCCGGACGGCCGCCTCGTCGTCGATGATCAGGAGCGTCTCGGTCCCGCCCAGCGGTTCCGTCGGCTCCGCGGTCCCGGAAAGATCGCCCTTTGCCACGGGCAGATAGATATGGAAGCGCGTTCCTTTCCCCGGCTCGCTGTAGACGTTGAGGTAGCCGCCGTGATTGCTCACGATGGAGTGCACCATATAAAGCCCCAGCCCCGTTCCCTTGCCCGCATCTTTGGTGGTATAGAAAGGATCAAAGATCTTCTCCTGCGCCGCCGCGTCGATCCCCGTCCCCGTGTCCGCTACGGACAGCCGGACGAATCCCCGCTCCGCCGTTCCGGTCTCCACGATGAGCCGTCCGCCCTCCGGCATGGCGTCGCGGGCGTTCATCGCCAGGTTGATGAGCACCTGCTGGAGCTGCGACGGATCGGCCTGGGTCCGCTGCAGTCCTACATGCAGCGTCGTCGCCAGCTCGATGTCCGGCGGCAGGCTTCCGCGCAGCAGATCGACGGTGTGGGACACAAGTTCGTTCAGGTCCACGGGCTGCGCGTGCATCTTCTCCTTGCGCGTTGCCGTCAGGATCTTCTTCCCCAGTTCGGCGCCCCGTTTGGCCGCGTCGTGAATGACCGTGACCGGCTTATAGAAGGGATCGCCCTCGTGCACCGCCTTGAGCAGGATCCCCGAATAGCCGAGGATGGCCGTCATGAGATTGTTGAAGTCGTGCGCCAGACCGGCGGCCAGGGTCCCCACGGCCTCCAGCTTCTGCGACCGCATCAGCCGCTCCTCCAGCCGCTTCCGTTCCGTTACGTCCAGGATATACCCATCGAAACCGACAGCCTTGCCCGCTGCGTCCCGTTCGGGATAGAGGGACAGCTGGATCGCGAGTTCGTTCCCTTCCCAGTTCACGGCCTTGGCGTCCAGGTGCAGTGAGGTCGTCTCCGCTGCCTTGCTAAGGCACTCGCCTGCGCTGATATCACTGACCAGGATGTCGCAGAGACCGCCCACGTCGCCGAAGAGCTCGCGGAACCTGCCGTTCGCTTCGGTGATGACGCCACGGTCGTCGATCCGGAACACGGCATGCTCCACGCGTTCGAAGAGGTCCCGGATGCGCCGCTCGGACTCGATCAGCTGATGCTCCTTCTCTCCCACCGTCACGGCCATGCGGATGAACTCCTCCGACAGTTCCCGGATCTCGTTCGCCGCTCCCCGCGGCGCCGACAGTCCGCCGGCCCGATCGCCGCCTTTGAACCGCGCCACCGAGGCATGGAGGGCCACGATCGGCTGGACCACGAAGCGGCGGAGAAGCAGATTCAGGATCACGACCGCGATAATCGTGATTACCGCAGCGGTGGAGATGTTCGTCACGACGATCCTGTGCATGCTGTGTTGGATCTCGTCGGACGAGAGGGTCAGGCGGACGTAGCCGATAACGATGGGATGGGCCGTGTCGGTGACGCGGAAGAAGACGGGATAGTAAAAATCGTATGCCCGCGCGTCCGCGCGCGAGAAGGGGGTGACGGCGTGTTTGAAATGGGCGATCGCCGCGGGATCGGGCGGATCGTGCAAAGCGGTGACGGGGTAGGCGTCGAGCACGTCCCAGAGGTCCGAGTAGACCTGGGCGCGCGTCACGTCCGGGGCACGGATGACCGTCGAGGACTTCCGGATGAGGCTCAGGTCTTCCTTGACGATCCCCTCCTCGGCTGCCTTCGCCAGGGCGTAGGAGAGCGCGGCGCCGCGCACGATCAGGCCGTGCCGCTCGCTCTGCACGTGCGCCCGAATGAAGAGCAGGGTGCTGACGGCGATGACCAGCACGACCGTCACAGACACGAAGAAGGCGACCCGGGTCTGGAGGGAGACTCTCATGGGACGTCCCGGAGCGAAAGGACGTTGCAGGAGCTGATGAACCGCTGGCCTATATCGCTCAGCGCAAAGGCGACGAACTTCCGCACCGCCGGACGGGCGGAACGGGAAAGGAGGATGTACAGCGGCCTGTGGAACGGATACCGGCCGCTCATGATCGCCTGCTTCGTCGGGGCCACGCCGTTCACCTGCAGGATCTTGACGCGCCGCTTCCGGGCGCTCGTGATGCCCGTGGCCGCGAACCCGCCCGCAGTCTCCTCCACCATCTGCTCCACGATGCCCGTGGACGCGAGGTAGGTGATGGCGGGGGCGGGCGCGGGATGCGCGCCCTTAAGGACCATCGCGTTCAGCGACGCCTCAATGCCGGTGAGGCCGTGTTGCGACCGGGAAAAGAAAACCGCGATCGGCTCGTCCCTGCCTGCAAGCTGTTTCCAATTGGTGACGGCGCCGGTATAGATGGCGCGAATCTGATCGAGGGAGAGGTTGATCACGGGATTGGCGGGGTGGACGATGAAGACCAGGGCGTCCCAGGCGACCTGAACGAACTCGATGTCCTTGGGGTCCTGTTCATCCCGAGGCCGGCACGATGCCGCAAAGTCCACCTTCCCGGCGCGCAGCTCGGCGATCCCGGCGGCGCTCCCCCCGCCCCGGATATAGACCTTCACCCCGGTCCGGCGTTCGTACTCCCGGGCCAGGTCGGTCAGATATCCCTCCTTGCTGATTGAGCAGCCGCTGCCGGTGAGATAGTCGGCGGCCTGCACCGCGCGTGTATGGACGGTAAGGGTGAAAAAAAGCGCACACCATGCGCCGAGCGCGAGCGCCTTTCTGCCGGAATGAATTGCCAGCATCGCGGTCCTCCCCCCGGACGGTTCGCTC
>JBJKRX010000055.1:0-4175 GCA_046704425.1 Nitrospirota bacterium | reverse complement strand
CCAGAGCATCAACACCAGGATCTCCATCGAGAACGACCGCGAGAAGTCGCGCCACCGGCTGAGCGCGGAGTACTTCAAGGCCTCCGACAAGGGCCAGACCACGGCGGAGCGGACCACGGCGGGATTCAAGTCCGACTACAAGCTTTCGGAGCGTTCCTACCTCTTTGGCATCCTGCGCTACGACAGCGACCGGTTTTCAGGATATACGGAACAGAGCAGCGAGGCAGGCGGGTACGGCAGACGGTTCCTGAACGGACCGCCAATAACGCTCGAGGCCGAGGCAGGCTTGGGTCTCCGGCGTACGCAGCCGGTGAACGCCACGAAGCGCAACGATACCATCGTACGACTCGCGGGCAAGTTCGTCGTCGCTTTCGGTGCGGCAAGCGAGTTCCGGGAGGAGGCCTTTACCGAAATGGGCAGGGACAACGCGCACACGGAGTCGACCACGTCGCTCAAGTCCCGGATCAACGGGAACCTCTCGATGAAGGCGGCCTTCACGGCGACGCACAACTCCCGGGTGGCGGAGGGGGTCCGGCGAACCGATACGCTCACGTCGATCACACTGGTGTATGATCTATGACTCC
Source organism: Nitrospirota bacterium (assembly GCA_046704425.1). GTDB lineage: Bacteria > Nitrospirota > UBA9217 > UBA9217 > UBA9217 > JBJKRX01. The sequence continues at coordinate 3,591 of JBJKRX010000055.1, read as the reverse complement.
AACCTGAAGGACGTCTCGCGCAAAGGCGCAACGGAAAGCGTAGGGGCGGGGCTCGGCCGGGGTAAAGAGGCTTAACGTCAATTGCCTAGAGGCCGTTGACGATGCGCTCAATTCCATTCTTTATGAGGGGGACATTGAAGTTCACGAGCAGGCCGAGTTTCATGCCGGTTAATTTAAGATAGGTCATCAATTGCTTTTTGTGTACCGCCTGGACCGTCTCTACGGATTTCAATTCAACGATCACCCGTTTTTCAACGATGACGTCTGCGCGAAAGCCTAGGTCCAGCTTGATTTCTTCATAGTAAACGGGAATCCCGACTTCTTTCTCGCAGTGCAGCCCGGCTTTTTTCAATTCATACATGAGAACTTCCAGATAGACCGACTCTAATAGCCCCGGTCCGAGTTTGGTGTGGATTCGATAACAGCCGTCTACGATAATTTTCGATAGCTGATTCTCGTCCATCGCATCTGCCTTTCTTTGCGTCTTTGCGGCTCTGCGCGAGGAAAGGGTTTTTCGTCTATTGACTGCTGCTGCCAGGATCGTGTCGTTCCTAGAGCCTGACCCGTTCCTGCAGCCCGTGCCGGGCGAGCAGGAACATGGCCGCGTTCCAGGACTGGCCGGGCATGCCCATGGGCTTGCCGGTCTTTCCGTGCAGCCACTCGTTGAACTCCCAGTTGTTGATCCTGCACACCTCGGCATAGCGCGCCAGCTCCTGCTGCGCCAAGTCCTTCCTCCCCGTTTTCTGCAGCAATAAGACCCAGAACCCCGCGATAAAGGGCCAGATGCCCCCGTTGTGATACTGGTAGGGGAAGTTCTGCCGATGACGTTCCATGTAGTGGCGCCAGAGGCGGGAGTTCTCGCGGATCGGATCGAGCACGGACCGGATCGGCCAGGGCTTGTTCGCTTTCCGCCGGAGCAGGGCCTCGATAAGCAGTTCGCGCTTGGGCGCAAGCGGCAGATCGAAGAGGCAGGCGAGGACGTTGCCGAACACGTCCGTCTCCTCGCCCCAGAAGGAGAAGTTCACGAAACTGAGGTATACATCGCGCCTGCGCGCGCCCTGCTTCACGTAGTCCGTCAGGATGCGGACCCGGCGGTGCCTGGAACAGTCCTTGTCGAAGGGGAAGAAGAGGTGGCGGAAGAAGTGGCGGGTCTTCGTCGCCGTAGCGACATGAAAGCGTCTCTTGACCTGGTACCACAGGGCGTTGGAGTAGAGCACGAAGCCTGACCGGGGCATGATGTCCGCCCAGTCGCTCGCCTCGTTCTGCTGCACCAGGAACATGCCCTGGTGCTCCTGGCAGAAGAGCCAGTCCAGGGCACGGGCGATCTGCGGTTTAAACGCGGTCTTGAGCTTTCTTCCCGGGTGCTCCCGGTCGAAAAAATCCACGGCCAGGAGCCACCAGAGGGTTGCGTCGATGCAGCCGGAGTACCAGAAGTCCCGTTCGCGGGACCCGGGCCGCACGTATTTGGGAATCTGGCCGTTCGGGGCCTGGTGCCGGGCCAGGGTGCGGAGTCCCTGCTCCGCGCTCGTGACGAGAACACGATCCCCGGACACGGCCATGCCGAGGCTGCAGATGGCCGCGTCCCTGCCGAACACGGCCGCATAGCCCCGGTCCACCGCCTTCTGTGATCGCGCGCAGGCGATCACGCCGCCCGTGCCCGTGTTCTTCCGGAGCAGGGCCAGCGCCCGCGCGGCGCATTCTTCCCCGAGCGCGTCCCGCGTCACCTAGTCCTCGATGCTCCGCGGGGTCCCGTCCATGTTCCGGCTGATCAGGACCTTGCGGGGCTTGGCGCCGTCCGCAGGCCCGACGATCCCGTCCTTTTCCATCATCTCGATCATGCGGGCCGCGCGGTTGTACCCGACGCGGAGGTAGCGCTGCAGGAAGGACGTGGACGCCTTGCCGTTCTGCTGCACCAGGTCCACGGCCCGCTCGTACTCCTCGTCGCGTTCGCCTTCCTCGACGGCGGCGGTATCGGCCTCCACCAGTTCCTGGGCGCGCTGCCGGAGCAGGTCATAGTTGGGCTTGGCCTGTTTCTTCACGAATTCCACCACGCGCTTGATCTCCGCCTCGGACACGAAGCAGCCGTGCACCCGGACCAGGTGGGCCGAGCCCGGCGGCTGGAAGAGCATGTCGCCCATGCCGAGCAGGTTCTCGGCGCCGTTGGCGTCCAGGATGGTGCGCGAGTCGGTCTTGGACGAGACCTGGAAGGAGATGCGCGCGGGCAGGTTGGCCTTGATCAGGCCGGTGATCACGTCCACGCTCGGCCGCTGGGTCGCCACGATGAGGTGGATGCCCGAGGCGCGCGCCATCTGGGCCAGGCGCATGATCGAGTCCTCCACCTCGCGCTGCACGGTCATCATGAGGTCCGCCAGCTCGTCGATGATCACGACGATGTAGGGGAGCCGCTCCGCCTCGGGGGCCGCCCGGTTGAAGGAGTCGATGTTCTTCGTGCCCTTCTCGGCCAGGAGCCGGTAGCGCCGCTCCATCTCGGCCACCACGGCCCGGAGCGTCTCGGCCGCCTTCTTGGGCTGGGTGACCACCGGTGTCAAGAGGTGCGGGATGTCGTTGTAGAGCGAGAGCTCCAGCATCTTGGGGTCGATCATGGCGAGCTTGAGCTCGCTCGGCTTGGCGTTGAAGAGGAGCGCCAGGATGATGGAATTGATGGCAACGCTCTTGCCCGAGCCCGTGGCGCCGGCCACGAGCAGGTGCGGCATCTTGTCCACGGCCGAGACGACCGAGACCCCGAAGATGTCCTTGCCGAGCGGCACCTTGAGCTTCGACTTGTGCGACTGGTATTCCGGGGTCTCGAGGATCTGGCGGAAGTAGACGGTCTCGCGCGTATTGTTCGGCACCTCGATGCCCACGGCGGCCTTGCCCGGGAGCGGCGCCACGATGCGGACCGACGAGGAGCGCATGGCAAGGGCCAGGTCGTCGGCGAGGTTCACGATCTTGCTCACCTTCACGCCCGGCGCGGGCTCGAACTCGAACATGGTGACCACGGGACCGGGGTAGACCTGGGTCACGTTCCCCGCGATGTCGAAGTCCAGGAGTTTGCGCGCCAGAAGCTCCGACTGGGCGAGCATGTCCTCCTTCGAGACCTTCTTCGCGGCCTGGGGCAGGGGATCGAGCAGGTCCGGCGTCGGGAGCCGGTACTCGCCCTTCCCGTCGGCGGGCTCCATGAACCCGAAGCTGGCCTGGACCGGTTTCGGCGCCCGCTCGGGCTTCATGATGCGCGGCTGGGCCGGGGCGCGCTCCTTCTGGGGCTCGACGATCCTGGGCGCAGCCTTGGGCGCCGGGGGCCGCATCTTCGCCTCGCGCCGCTTTTCCCGCCGGCCGCGGTAGTAGGCGACGAGGAGCTCGAACTGGTCCATCAGGCGGGCAAAGAGCCGCTGCAGCCAGGCCAGGGCCTTGAGCGGCGAGAAGGGCGTGAGCAGCATGAGTGCGACGATCGCGGCGGTCACGGCGATGATGTAGGCGCCGGTGGTCGAAAACCCGGCAAGCAGCAGCCGGGCCTGGAAACGGCCGAGCATGCCGCCCGCGGGAACGTGCTCGCCGAAGAGCGCGAAGGTCTCGCCCTCGATCCCGCAAAGG
>JBJKRX010000054.1:0-32059 GCA_046704425.1 Nitrospirota bacterium | reverse complement strand
AAGACGAAGCCCTCCTCCGCCCGCTGCCCGATCGCGGCGCTCAGTCGTTCGGCAAGCTTGATAAAGTATTCGTGATTCGTGATCCTGCTCGCTGTGGACTCGCCGTTCCCCTCGGTCTCACCGTCTGCCTCATAGACGTACAACAGATCCACGTCGGAGCTGAAGTTCAGCTCGTAGCCGCCGAGCTTTCCCATGGCAATGACCGCGAACCCCGCGGGCACGCGCGTCCCATCCTGTCGTTCGATCATCGGCCTGCCGAACCGCGTCCGGAGCCCGGCATCGCCCCATCGGTACGCACGCTCCAGGCAGGCCGCAGCCAGATCAGACAGTGATTCGACGGTCTGGCGCAGATCTGCCGCGCCCAGCAGATCCCGCACGGCAATGACCGCCATCTCCTGTTTGCGAAAGACCCGCAGGGCATGGAAAAACGACTGGTCGTCCTGTATGCCCCGGAGCGCCAGTTCCAGCCGTTCCGCACAGGATTCCCGGTCGTTACGGGCTGCAAGAAGATCAGGGGCGCCGAACACGGCAAGGGCGTCCACGGGATGGGCAATCAGAAACGTGGCAAGGAACCGGCTTGCACCAAAGAGCGTCACGAATGCAACGAGCGTATCGGGCTGTCTGCGGCAGAGGTCGCAGAAGGCAGGGGCGTCGTCCAGGGCTTCGACGAAGCGCGTGAGATTGGTGAGCGACTGGTGAGGGTCTGCAGCATGTTCCAAAGCGGAGAGAAGGGAGGGAAGCAGTCCGGCGAAACGCTCCCGGCCGAAGGCAGCGCCGAGCAGTTCCATGTCCCTAGGAAGGGTCTCTCCGCCCGGGAAATGCAGGCCTTGCAGGCGTTCAACGGCCTCCGCTATCTGTTTGTCAAAAGACATTTTTTATATTATACTGGCAGTCATCGAGGGATACAAGCGCCGCCGGTATGCATGCCGGAGGTGCGGGCCCCCTCATCCTTGCACGATGAACGAACTTCGCGATAACCAAGGCTGCTATGTGTGCGGCAAGAAAAACCCCATGGGTCTCGGGGTGGATTTCGTGATCGATGCGTCCGCCCGGGCCATTCGGGCGTCCTTCACGCCGCTGCCCGAGCACCAGGGATACGAGGGGATCGTTCACGGAGGCATTCTGTCCGCGCTCCTGGACGAGGCCATGGTAAAGCTCGCCTTCAGCCTGGGGATCCCGGCCGTCACGGCCGAGCTCACGGTCTCCTTCAAGGCGCCCTCCGCGCCCGGCGACGATCTCACGATCTCCGGCAGGCTGGTGCGCGAAACGAACCGCCTGATCCTGGCGGAGGCCAAGATCGAACGGGGATTGGTCGTGATCGCAACGGCGAGCGCCAAGCTGCTCAAAATAAAGTAACACCCTGGTGCTGAGTTCTGCGTGAGAAGGCCGAAACTCTTTTCACTTTTTGACGAGGAACTCTGAACTAAGAACTGAGAACTGAGAGCTTATTTCCTATGCCCTACACCCGCAACCAGATCCTCGAACGCATCCGCGCCAAGACCGGCCGCCCCATGCTGGTGCGCGAGCTCATGCGCCAGCTCCGGCTCGCGCCCGCGGACCGGCACGGTCTGAAGCAGGCCCTGCACGAGCTCGTGCAGGCGGGCGAGATCGTCAAGACGCGAGGGAACCGGTACGGCCTCGCCGAAAAGATGGACATGGAGACCGGTGTTTTCCAAGCCCACCCGCAGGGTTACGGATTCGTGATCCCGCAGAAAAAAGGCAAGGGCGACGTCTACGTGCCGGCCCGGGGCAGGATCGACGCTATGGACGGGGACACGGTGGTGGTCCGGGTCTCTCCGCCTGCAGGCAGGAAGAAGGCGCCGGGCAAGCGGGAAGGCGTGGTGATCCGGGTCCTCACGCGGGCGCGTACCCGCATCGTCGGGACCTACGAACCGGCTGACGCGCGGACCGGCAGGCAGGGGTACGTGACCTCGCTCGACGCACGGATTCCCCAAGACATGCTCGTTGTGGCGGAAAACGCAGGGGGGGCCGCTGCCGGCGATCTCGTGGCCGCAGAGATCCTCGCGTATCCCCTGCGCGGCAGGCCGCTCGAAGGCAGGATCGTCCGGGTCATCGGGAAGCCCGGCAGCCCGAACATCGACACCGAGCTGATCGTGGAGCAGTACGAGCTTCCTGCGCGGTTTTCCGCTGGGGTGTTGCGCGAGGCCGGGAACGTCCCGCAACAGGTGAGTGCCGCCATGCGCAAGGGCAGGCGCGACCTCCGGGACCTCCCCACGGTCACTATCGACGGTGAAAAGGCGCGGGATTTCGACGACGCCGTCTCGATCGAGCGGACCGGAGACGGCTACCGGCTCTGGGTGCATATCGCGGACGTGGCGCACTATGTCCGCGAGGGAACCCTGCTCGACGAAGAGGCCTACAGCCGCGGCACCAGCGTCTATTTCCCGGACCGCGTGATCCCCATGCTGCCCGAGGCCCTTTCGAACGGCATCTGCAGCCTGAACCCCCAGGCCGAACGCCTGACGCTCACCTGCGAGATGGAGATAGACAAGACCGGAGAGATCACGCACTACGATATCTACGAAAGCGTCATTGCGAGCGACGAACGCATGACCTATACGGCGGTCCGCGAGATCCTGGTGGACCGCGATCTGCTGCGCCGGAGGCGCTACGCCCCGCTGGTGCCGGATTTCGAGCTTATGGCAGAGCTCATGGAGGTCCTGCGCAACCGGCGGACCAGGCGGGGCAGCATCGACTTCGACCTGCCGGAACCCCAGATCGTCCTGGACCTGCAGGGACGCATGACCGAGATCGTCAAGGCCGAGCGGAACATGGCGCACCAGATCATCGAGGAGTTCATGCTCGCGGCAAACGAGACCGTGGCGTATCACATCGAGGAGAAGAAGGCGCCCTTCCTGTACCGCATCCACGAGGAGCCGGACGAGGACAAGCTGCAGGACCTCGCGGAATTCCTCGGGACCCTCGGCATCACCCTGCCCGCGGTGAAGAAGATCAAGCCGCTCCATCTCCAAAAGGCGCTCGCCAAGGCCCGCGGGACCCCTGAGGAAACGCTGATCAACACCGTCCTCCTGCGCACCATGAAACAGGCGCGCTACTCCGAGGAGAACGCCGGCCACTTCGGCCTTGCCGCCGAAACCTATACGCATTTTACCTCGCCCATTCGCCGCTATCCGGACCTGATCGTGCACCGGATTCTGAAGGCGGACCTCCGCGGAAAACTTGCGGACCGGGCCGTGACCGCGAAGCTCGCCGAGGTGCTGCCCGACGCTGCCGCGCACTGCTCCCTCCGGGAGCGCAAGGCAATGGAGGCCGAGCGGGACGTGGTCACGATGCTGAAGCTGCGGTTCATGGAGGACAAGCTGGGCGAGGACTTCGACGGGATCATTACGGGTGTGGCGCAGTTCGGCTTCTTCGTGCAGCTGCAGGAATTCTTCGTCGAAGGCCTGGTCCACGTCTCGACCCTGGCCGACGACTACTACCACTACATCGAGAAGCAGCACTGCCTGCGGGGGGAGCGGAAAAAACGCGTCTACCGCATAGGCGACGCGGTGCGGGTGCGTGTGGACCGCGTGGACACGGCCCGGAAGCGGATCGACTTTTCGCTGCTTCCGGGACGGGGAGAGAAACGGTCCGGGGCCGGCGGTACGGCCTGACCGATCACCACCGAACCGTCGTTTCCCGATCCTTCGGCGTGAGCCCCTCGCTGAAAGCGACGACCTTTTGGGGAGCGGCCTCATCGTACATCTTCGCGTAGGGATCGTTCAAAAGCAGCTCCTTGGCCCGGGCCACGTCCGCCGTATCATCCAGCCCCACGTTCTTCAGATGGATCCCCCTGCGCGTGACCGAAAAAAACCGGAAGGCGCAGGGATAGGTCACCACGGCCGGATCGGCCACATAGGTAATCCTGTCCTCAGTGGTCACCGCGGATGCATGATGATGGCCCGATACGACCATCCGGACGTTGGGATATTTCCGCAGGAGTTGCCGGACCTGTTCATGGTTCCGGACCATCCAGAGCGACCAGGCAAAGGTGGTATCCCGCGGCGACGCCGGCATCAGCAGCTGGTGCGTAAACAGGATGATCAGTTTCTTCTTCCGGTTCGCGGCAAGCTCGGCCTCGAGCCATTTCAGCTTCTCGGGCGTCGCGTCGCCGTGCGGCTTGCCCGGCACGGTCACGTCGAAACCGATCACCCGTACGCCCCGCACGGGGTCGAAGGCCCAGGACGTCCTGCCTGGTTTGATCCCCTTCCCGCTCCATGTCGCAAGATAATCGCCCAGTTTCAGCTTCGAGACGCCATCGATCGGCGATACCTCGGTGTTGCCGAGCAGGAGGTAGTAGGGCATGGCCAGATGGGAGGTCCACTGCTGAAAAACGGCGAGGGAGTCCCGGTCGTTCGGGCCGTAATGGATTTGATCCCCGCCGAAGACGACGAACTTCAGCTTGGGCAGGCGGGGCAGCTGCCGCAGGGCATCGATGAACAGGGGAACGCTCTTTTCGCGATACTGCCAGTTGCTTTCACCGTGCACATCGAGATGCAGGTCGGTGATGTGGGCGAAATTGAAGGCAGGCACATCCGCGGCCTCGGCAAAGGGGATGAAGAGCTCCCCTGCCGTAAGGGTTGCGCCGGTGACAACAGCGCCTTTGAGAAAGGTCCTTCGGTCCATGGGCACCTCGGTATTGCGAAAAAATGCACATCCGACAGCATAAAAATTGACACATTCCCACGGGGAAGTCAAGGGGGAAAATGGGCCGAAACGTGCTTCCTGCAGGCGCATCGATATTTCGGCGGCAATGATTCTTGAAATTCGCCTGCGCCTATGCTATTGTACCTGCCATGCAGAACCTGCTGAAACAATTGCCTTCTATCGACGAGCTTCTCAAAGAAACACGGACCAGGGCCATGCTCGCGACCTTTCCCCGCGTTCTCGTACTCGAGGCGCTCAGAACCGCCGTCGACGCCAAGCGCGCCGCCATTCTTGATGCAACGAAAAAAGAAGCGGCTCATTCCGTCTCTCTCTCCGCCATTCTCGATCAGGCGGAGACCGTCCTCGCCGAGCTGGCTGCGCCGAGCCTTCGTCCCGTGATCAACGCCACGGGCGTGATCGTCCACACCAACCTCGGCCGTTCTCCCCTTTCGGAGCGGGCCATCGAGCGCGTCGTCGCGATCAGCCGCGGCTATTCGAACCTGGAATACGACATCCAGGCCGGCGAACGCGGCAAACGGTATGTCCACGTGGAACGGGCGCTCACGCGACTCACGGGAGTCGAGGCTGCCACGGCCGTGAACAACAACGCAGCCGCCGTGCTCCTCTGCCTCAATACCCTTGCGCGCGGCAAGGAAGTGATCGTCTCGCGCGGGGAACTCGTGGAGATCGGCGGTTCGTTCCGCGTGCCCGACGTAATGGAGCGGAGCGGCGCAATCCTGCACGAGGTCGGCACCACGAACAAGACCCACCTCAAGGACTACGAAAAAGCGATCAACGAAAACACGGGCCTCCTTCTGAAAGTACACACGAGCAACTATCGGATCGTGGGATTCACCAAGGAGGTCCAGCCCGATGAGCTCATGAAGCTCGGCAGGAAGCACAAGGTCCCGGTCATGTGGGACCTGGGCAGCGGCAGCTTCCTCGACCTCCGGGCCTACGGCGCCGGGGACGAGCCCACGGTGCAGCAGGCCGTCGCAGCCGGGGTGGACGTTCTCACCTTCAGCGGGGACAAGCTCCTGGGCGGGCCCCAAGCCGGCATGATCCTGGGAAAGAAGGCATTCCTCGATCCGATCCGCGCGAATCCCCTTGCCCGCGCGCTCCGGATCGACAAGCTCACCCTGGCCGCCCTCGAAGCCACACTCAGCCAGTACCTCGATATGGATAAAGCGGTCCGGGACGTCCCGACGCTCTGGATGCTGACCCAATCCCTGTCCGAGATCGACCGGAAGGCGAATTTACTGGCGGATGCGCTTCGGAGAACGGCTAGAGAAGACCTCTCCGTCTCGATCCAGGAGGATCTCTCGCAAAGCGGCGGCGGGGCATTGCCTACAGGACATTTCCCGACAAAGACGGTAGGCATCCGGCATGCCGCTCTCAGCGCGAATCAGATCGAGACCCGCCTGCGTCTGGGCAGCACGCCTATCATCACCCGCATCAAGGAAGGCATGGTGCTCTTCGATCCGCGAACGTTGAACGACGATGAGATCGGCAAAATAGGGGAAGCTCTGGGTAAAATCCTGATTCAGAATTCAGTAGCCGGAAGCCAGAAGTCGGGAGACGCCATCTAGTCATCACCAGACTCGCGTCCTCCTCCTGCTCTTGGATTCTGGCTCCTTTTATTTCATGAAATTTGTCATCCTCGGCACTGCCGGACATATCGATCACGGCAAATCGACCCTTGTCAAGGCCCTCACCGGCACGGACCCGGACCGCTGGAAAGAGGAAAAGGAACGCGGCATCACCCTCGACCTCGGGTTCGCGTCACTCGACCTGCCCGACGGGAGCCGGCTCGGCATCGTGGACGTACCCGGCCACGAAGGCTTGATCCGAAACATGCTTGCAGGCGCGGGCGGCATCGACCTCGTGATGCTCGTGATCGCCGCCGATGAGGGTGTCATGCCCCAGACGCGGGAGCACCTCGCCATCTGCGATCTCCTCCGCGTCAAAAGCGGATTGATCGCTCTTACGAAGACGGACGCCGTCGAAAAGGACTGGCTGGCGCTTGTGCAGGACGAGGTCCGCTCCTTCGTGGCCGGGACATTTCTCGAAAAGGCCCCGCTCATCCCGGTCTCTGCCCGGACCGGCGAGAACCTCCCCCTACTCGTCCAGGAGCTTGCCAAACTCGCGGCAGCCGTTACGCCCAAATCAGCGAACGGCGTCCTGCGGCTCCCCATCGACCGCGTGTTCACCATGACAGGTTTCGGTACGGTCGTGACCGGCACGCTCGTGTCCGGTACGATCTCCGTTGACCAGGAGATCGAGATCCTTCCCAAAGGCATCACAACCAAGGTCCGGGGTATCCAATCGCACAATACGGCGGTCCCCCGCTCCGTGGCGGGTCAGCGCACTGCCGTGAACCTGCAGGGCGTGGAAAAGGACCAACTGACCCGCGGGGACACCGTCGTGCGCGCCGGGTATTTCACCCCGACCCGGACGATCGACGGCCAGCTTGCGCTGCTTGAACAAGCGCCACGGGGGCTCAAGACCGGGGCGCGGATCCGGTTCTACAACTCCACGCAAGAGGCTGTGGGCAGGATCTCGCTCCTCGGCGCGAACGAGCTCGCGCCCGGCGGAAGCGCCTTCGCCCAGTTCCGTCTGGACCGGCCGGTGATCGTACAACACGGCGACCGGTTCATCCTGCGCTTCTACTCGCCCATGGAGACCCTTGGCGGCGGCGTTGTCCTGGCCCCGCACCCCCGACGGCACAAACGGGCGGCCCTGGATGCATCGCTGCGAGATCTCGGCGTTCTTGTCTCGGGCACGACCGAAGAGCGTCTCGCCATATTCATCGCAGGGAAGGGCTTAGTCGGCATGACGGAAACCGAGGCGATCGGCACCATGACGGGAGACCGGCAGGAGATCAACGACGCCCTTACGGCATTAACGCACAAAAAGCAGATCCTCAAGATCGATACGCTCTACCTACATGCCGCTCAAGTGGGGACGCTGGAGCAGAAGATCCTGGCACGCATCGGACAGTATCACCGGGACAACCCGCTCAAGACCGGCGTGGACAAGGAAGAGCTGAAAGGGTTGGTAGGAGTACGCCTTCTGCCGAAGGTGCTCGGCCTCTGCGTAGACGGCCTCGTCAAAAAGAAGCGCCTCGAAGCGGAGGGGGCAAAGCTGCGGCTGCCGGACTTCAAGGCTGCGGGAGGACGGGTCGCGGAGGAGATCAAAACAAAGATCGTGGCAGCGATCAAGAAAGGCGGCACCCAGCCGCCCGTACGGGAAGAGCTGCCTTCGCTGTTCGGGATCACCGATAAGGACGCCCGGGACCTCCTCAAGCTCCTGGCAATGGAGGGCCTGACCGTGCGCATCAATGACTCGCTCCATCTTGACCGGGATACCGTGGAACGGGTCCGGGCCGATCTCCGGCGCTATCTGGAAGAGAAGAAGGAAATCACCATGGCCGAGTTCCGCGACCTGGCAAATACCTCGCGCAAGTTCGCGGTGCCGCTCATGGAGTACTTCGACTCCCAGAAACTGACCCAGCGCGTCGGGGACAAGCGCGTGCTCAGGGGATAGCGAATGGCGCCAATCAGCCGCCGATCTGGGAGAGTGAAACCAGTGGCAGCGCAGATCCGGGATCGTGCAAACGGTTCCGCTCGGGTTTTGCCTGCACCGCCTGCTCGATGATCGCGCGAAGCTCGGCGTCCGATGCGCCGTTCCGGAGCGGGGTTCGCAGGTCCGCCTCAATGTTGGAGAAGAGACATGGCCGGAGCAAGCCCGTGGCAGTCAGGCGCAAACGATTGCACCATTCGCAGAAATGATCGCTCACGGGGCTGATGAATCCCACGATGCCCCGCGCCCCCGCGATCCGATAGTTTCGCGACGGGCCCTTCCCCCGGAACGGGAGCCGCGTCAGGTTCCCGAGTTCCGCAACCCGGGCCATGATCTCGTCCTTCAGAATACGATCGCCTTGCGTACAGGGGTCGCCCCCCAGAGGCATCTGCTCGATGAACCGGATGTGAAAATCGCGATTCACGGTCAGTGCAGCAAAGGCCCTGATCTCGTCGTCGTTCACACCCCGCATCGGCACCATATTGATCTTAACGGGCCTTAACCCAGCCGCTTCTGCCGCCTCAATGGCCTCCCAGACAAGGCCCAAGTCCCCTCCCCGTACGATCTTCCGATATCTGACCGGATCGAGGGTATCGAGGCTGATGTTCACACGATCAAGCCCTGCCTGTTTAAGAGCGCGGGCCGATTCGGCAAGAGCAGTCCCGTTCGTCGTAATGCTGAGATCGCGAACCCCCAACTTCTTTTTAAGGGTCGACAACAGGGGGAGGATGTCCTTCCGCAAGAGCGGCTCGCCGCCCGTGATCCTGACCTTCCGCAGCCCATAAGCATTCACAATGCTCACCACCCGCACGATCTCTTCATCAGTTAAAAGATCCGAGGCACGTTGGTGGCGAATGCCGCTTTGCGGCATGCAGTAGACGCACCGCAAGTTGCACTGGTCGGTAACGGACACCCGGAGGTAGTCGATCCGTCGCTGGAACCGGTCCGTCAAGGGGCTCCTGTGTGCGCTGCGATCCTTGATCATAGCGACGATCCCTGCTCTTCCATCCTCCAGCCCCGGGCGATGGCTACCCTGGGTGCGAATGATATTGTACCACACAGCAGCCCACGTGAAACATTTAATTCGTCAAGCTATTACGCCATCCTTACCGTTTCATATCTTGGCTCTATGCCCGTCATTAAACATCGTTAGTTCATCCACCCAATAGACAAAAAAGCCTGCTACCCAACGGGCAGCAGGCTGTGGCATCAATAGTGGGGGCTATTTCGTGAGCACCTGAATCCGTTCCTGCGTAAGATTCTTCTTGGTCGCGATCTCAAATAGACTGCCGGACAATACATACTGCCCTGTCCGATCCAGATACAGTATGACCGGCTTTTTGTTTAGTGTCACAACGGTTTCACAAAGGCCGGAAATCTCTTTAACGGTTCTCACGGCAGTGACATCGGACCCCTTCGGCAAAATAGGCTGCAGTGCCGTTGCCGCCCCTTTTGGGGTAGGACATTTCGGTGAGCATGCGACTGCCAGTCCCGCAAGTATACTGACAAGAAGCATCCATTTAGCCGATCTCCGCATGGCGCCCCTCCCAAAATCGACTAATGATACGACGCAATAGAACGAGCGCAATAGCAAGCAGCGAAGCGAAGAACATCTTCGGGAACTCTACCGCCACGATCAAGGGAACAAGGGACCAGCGGACAATCACCCGGATCACGTCATGCTGTCTGATAAAGTCCGCAATAGGCGGCGAATAGGTATAGTAGAGTTCCACAAACGCCCTGCCTGGCGCGTTTGTCAGCAGATGATGGTCGCGGAACCTCCGCAGAACCATGACATGGGGTTCGATATAGCTCCCGTATGCGGCCGTTGCGATAAAGCACCCGCTCCTCCTGGTAGTGGCGCCGCCGCCGCTGCTCGTCCCCGTCCCGACCCCTGCCGCACCGGATGACGTACCGACAACTACGGTGCAGTGGATCTTGCCGGCCGTCGAGTCTGCATCGAGCGGGCCGCCATCCTGAACACTGAAGGTCACGACATTCCCCGTTACGGCAGTCGGAGTAAGCGGGGTCCAGACATTGTTGACGAGTATATAGAATGTCGGGTTGGCCGGCATGCTGACGAAACTAACATCGACGGCGGCCGTATCGCCGGCCGTCATACTGTCGATGACGAAATCAGCTGCTGTTCGTGGTGTGAAACCTGTCGGTGCGCTCGGGAGCGGTGTCAACTCTGCAAAATACGAAACAGCCCCCGACCCGCCGGTCTGAAGGACGTACACATTACTGCCTGAGCCGGTGAGGTTCAGGATCGCGTTTCCCCCACTCGTCGTCACCGTGAGGGTTGCCGCATAGGAGGTAACCGACGTGGGCGTGAAGGTAATATCGAATGTCTTCGTATCGGTCCCGCTGCCTGCGGCACCAAGCGTGAACGGTACGCCGAGCGCCGCAGTAAATGCCGCGTCCGAGGTGCTCACTGCGGTCACATCTGCCGCACTCGTTCCCGTATTCTGCACGGTCACGCTCCTGGTAAGCGATGTCCCTTGCAGCACATTTCCATAGGCAACATAGGAAACCTGCAGACCGTTCGACAGGTAGACGACGTTTGCCGCGCCAATCGTCGTGGAAATTACGGTGATTTGCAGCGTCTTGGTCGCGGCATTGCCGTTGCTATCCGTTGCCTTCACGATAAAGATATACGTACCGCCCGTCGTCGGCGTGCCGCTGATCACGCCGGTGGCACCGTCGAGCGTCAGCCCTGCCGGCAAAGTTCCGCCCGCGGTCGACCAAGTGATCGGCGTCTGCCCTCCGGTGGCGCTCAGGGTCTGACTATATGCAGTGCCGGAAGTCCCATTCGGCATCGGACTCGTGGTGGCTACTGCCAAGGTAGGATATACGGTAATCGTGTATGTCGGCGATGTCACGACCGTCCCGCTTGCATCCGTTAACTGTATGTCAAATGACGACGATCCGCTCGTCGTAGGTGTGCCGGCGATGGTCCCGGTTGAACTGTCCAGGTTAAGCCCCGTGGGCAGCGACCCGCTGTTAATGCTCCAGCTATAGGGTGTCGTTCCACTACTGGCGGCCAGGGATGCGCTGTACGATGCGTTCTGCACCCCATCCGGAAGGGACGTTGTGCTGATATACGGCTGCGCATTTATCGTAATCGTGAAACTCCGGGTGGCGCTGACCGAATCGGCATCGGCAACCGACACCGTAAACGTATAAACACCCGGTTTATACGGTGTCGAGCCGGATGCATCGCTGATAACGCCGGTCGAGCTATTCAATTGGAGACCAGGAGGGAATTGGCCCGAGTAAGTCCAGTTTACATACGTTGGCGTTCCGCCGGTCGCCACAAGGGTCTGTGAGGGATACGACTGGAGCATGGTCTGCGCGGGCAATACGGCTGCCGAGATCGCCAAAGGCTGGGTAACGGTCAGGTTGAAGCTTTTTGATGTCGAGCGGCCATCTGCGTCTGTAACGACAGACGTCAAACTGTATACACCGGACGCTGTCGTTGTTCCTGAGAGAACCCCCGTCGAAGGATCAAACGAGAGCCCCGACGGCAGAATGCCGGTGAGGGTCCAGGTGTAGGGTGTATGTCCACCGGTCGCCGCGAGCGTTGTCGAATAGGATTTTCCATTAATAGCCTTCGGCAGCGGTGATATCGTCGTGATTGCAACCGGGTCATACACGCTGATGCTTAAATTCTTTGTGGTTGTAGCGCCGGGCGCATCGGTCACCTTAAGAGTAAGAGCTGATGTGCCCAGGGAGGTCGGAATGCCGGTTATCGCACCGGTGAGCGTATCAAGACTCAGGCCTGCGGGTAATGTCCCCGAACTGAGAGACCAAACATAAGGAGACGTCCCTCCGCTGAATGACGGCGTTGCGGAGTAGAGCTCTCCGGTCGTACCACTTGCCAACGCAGTCGTACTGATCGAGAGTGGTGAGTTGATTGTGACGGAATAAGCCTTGGATCCCTGTAGACCGTTACTGTCCGTAACCGTGACCGTAAAGTTATAGGTGCCTGCGGTCGTAGGCGTACCTGCCAAGGTCGCTTGAGATTCAGGTGCTGAGCCTGGGGTAAGGGTTAGTCCCGGCGGCACCGTCCCAGAAGATACAGCCCAGGTATTATACGAACCGCTCCCGCCCGTCACATTCAGCGTCTGGCTGTAGCCCGCGACCCCCTGTGTCCACTGCGACAACGACGCCGTGGTCAGGGAGATTGCATTGAAAACAATGAGCGTATAGGTCTTCGAAACGGTCGTCCCGTTCTGGTCCTTGACTTGCAACGTGAAATAATAGGTGCCCGAAGTATTCGGCGTACCTGATAACTGGCCGGTGTCTGCATTAAGCGTCAAGCCGCTGGGGCTCGTAGGACCAGCGGTAATAGACCAGGAATACGGAACATTTCCGCCGCTCGCGATGAAGGTGTAGGAATAAGCAACTCCAATCTGCGCGTAGGGCATGAGCAGCGTCGTGCTCGGGGCACTCGTGATATCGAGAGGACCCGTGATCACGATGGACAGGGAAGCCGTGGCCTTGGCGCCTGCAGAATCGACCGCCCGCACCGTGAATGTATAGGTCCCTGCCGCGGTAGGGATGCCGCTGATAACGCCTGACGACGTATTCAGGTTGAGACCTGCCGGCAGGGAGCCGCTCGTAATGGACCACGTATAGGGCCCGGTACCGCCTGCAAGCGCGATCGTTTGATTGTAGGAAAGAAGGACCGCGGAAGACGGCAGGCTTGTGGTCAAGATGACCGGCACTGGATTGATCGTGACAGTGAACGACTTTGACGCAGTAGTGCTGCCGTCCGTCACCGCTGCCGTAAAGGTATAGGCACCGTTGTTCGTCGGGACTCCGTTCAACTGTGCCGGGTTCGAAGAGGGCGTGCCGATCGACATCCCGGGGGGCAGGCTGCCAGCTTGAATGCTCCAGGCATAACTACCGGTTCCGCCCGTCGCCTGAATGGACGAAGCCGGCGCTAAGCTATACTCGACTGTCTGCGTCCACGATGACAGTAACGTCGTCGAAATCTGTAGTGCTGCCGGATTCTGGACCGTGAGCGTCAGGTCTTTCGAAGCCGTAGAGGGAGTAGGTGTCGTATTATCCGTTACCGTCACGGTGATCGTATAAGTGCCCGCAACGGTCGGGGTCCCGCTCAGGACCCCCGTCGAGGTGTTTAAGGTAAGCCCGGCAGGCAAGGTTGAACTACTGAAGGTATAGGGGTAGTTGCCTCCGGATGCGGTAAGTGTGGTCGAATAGGGCACGTTCAGCGTCGCATCGGACAGGGGGGATGACGAGGTGACCTGGAGGGGATTGACCCCTACGCCGCTGCCGCTGAAGTAAAGCACTGCCTGACCGCCGTCGGAATCGATCGTGGTCTTGAAATTGTTCGACGAATTGCCGGCAAAGGACCCGGCCCCGAGGGGAGAGAAGCTTACGGTCATGAGGTAGCTCGTGCCCGGACTGATCGTGACCGGCGTGGAGGTCGTGAAGGCAAAGGGCGTGTCCGGTATGGACATGGAATTGATCGTAAGCTGGGTGTTGCCGTTATTCCAGATATAAAAATTCGTCGTCGTTACCGACGACGTGGGCTCCGCGCCGAAGTTGATCGCGCTGTTCAGAATCGGGTTGTTCGGGTCGTCCCGGTAGTTCGTCAGTACGAGCTGCGGGGCTGTGGAATACTGAAGCAGCTGGCCGTAAATGTCCGATTGCGAAGGATCGCGGCCGTCCGCCCATGCCACGAGGAAGTCCCGGAAGTTATTGTCGCCGAAGGCCACTGCGGGCATGAGCTGGTTGCCGCTTGCCACCGTCACGATGGAGTTGCCGCCGCTCAGGTTTCCCTGGGGGTCTACGAACTGGGAATAGATATCGATGTTAGAAATGTTCGCGCTCTGATTCCGCGCGTCCTCCCAGGTGACCATGAACCGCTGGTTCACATTGTCGTACGAAACAACGGGCGCGGTCTGGTCACCCACGGCGTTCGAAACGGATATCTGATCGCCGTAGTTCAGGAAATTACCGAGGTCCAGGAGTTGGGCATAGATGTTCTTTCCGGTGGAGGTGCCTCCGTCGTTGTCCTCCCAGGCGACGAGCATCCGGTTCGTGTTCGGGTCCGCCACCAAGGCCGGCGAGGACGCATTGGTCCCGAAGCTGAGGTCCTGTATCATGCCGAGTCCGGTGTTTTTCCGGACGATGATCTTCGGGTTTGCATCGCTGGAAGAGGTCGCGAAGGAGGGGCTGCTATAGTCACAGTGGCTCGACGGCGTTTGCTGCGAATAGGTGGAGCTGAACGTCACCACATGGTTCATACCGCCCCAGCCGGCGAAATAATCTCCGTTCAGACTGCTGTAGGCAAGCTTGGGTTTCGATTCGTTGAATTGCACGCTCCATGTAGCGCTGAACGTTTTTGCCGAGGTATTCTCGGTGAAGGGGCTCGTGAACACCAAGCCCGATACATTCTTCAGGTTGCTCATCGTGCCGAGTGCGGGGTCAACCTCCACGGTCTGGACGACGTAATTGTCGGCTGAGGGCAGTTGGATATAATCGTATACCGCTGCGTTTGGGCACGTGCTGCCTCGAAGCTCGGCCACGTTCCCGTAGTATACGTACAACGGGGTGTTGACGCCATTGATATTGGAACTGCTCCCGATCGTGACTGACAGCGATGTGGTCCCCGAAGTAGAAACGGCATAATCGGTCACCGGAATCCCATTGGACTGCTCTACAGCCACGCTCGCGATGTCCGAAGTACTGGTGTATGGCCCGAGCACCATGGGGAAGGTGGTCCAGGTCTGAGTCGGTTTTGTGTCAAGAAAGTAATTTGACGCCGTGTCCAGGATGCTCGTATTCACCCAGGTGACAACAAACGTGTTTTTCACCGCGTCATAGATGACATCGGGATCAAGCTGCGTGGTATTGTCCGTAGGATTGTCGTTCGTCGATATCTGAAAATTCCCCGGCCCCACCAGAGTTCCAGTTGTATCCACGTACTGTCCTTCGATTACGCTGAAGGAGCCGTGGCGGGTATCGGTCCAGACAACGAGATAGCGGCTGTTCCCGGGCGCGGGAAGGGTCGGATCGGGGTAGAAGGCGACCCGGGGGTTCATCTGATTGCCAACTGCCGATGCGATGACAAAGCTGTCCCCGCAGGACAGGGCCGACGTTGTCCCGGAACCGGAGCCTGTGCAGATGGCACCATAGATGTCGGTCCCGCACGCGACGCCGCCGCCGCAATCCGTGCTCTGGTTCCGATAGTCGGTCCAAACCACCAGGTAGTTCCCGGTGCCCGTGGTCGAGGTCACCGTGTCGTAGGCTATTGCAGGTTGGGTCTGGTCGTTCGCAAGCGATCCGGTCGTACCACTCCCGTGACTGATTAGTTGATCGTTCGTCAAGGCCTTGGCACGGAGGTGGGGTACCCCACCCCCGCCAGCGGACCCGTTCAGGGCGGCGTCCCGCGACCCGGAACAGGTGGCGATTATGCCTGTAGTCAGAAGGAGGCACAGAATCTTCGTTCTTGTCTTCATCAGTATTCTCTCCTTCAACGAGATGCCCCGGCGCAGCAGGCAACCCTATCGACGACGGCTTAACTAGCGGTGTTGGTGATCGTAAGAGTCGATGTGGCAGATGCACTTCCCGTGCGGACGGTAATATTGCCGTGATATAGCAGCCCGCCGCCGGATTCATAATCAACTCTCAGCGTGTAGAGGCCGAATTCATTGGTGACTGCACTGAATGGGGAGCTTTGTGGTACGTTGCCGTCATATAACTGGACCAACGACGTCGGATCTGGAGGCGACCAGGGAAATTCTATCGTGATCAATGCCTTGTTAAAAGGGGTGCCGTCTGGGCCGAGCACCTGGATCGTAAAGTATTCCGTATGAACCGTAATCGAGGTTCCCGCATCGCCGACAGAATACGCTGTGGGATCGATGGTAATCGTGGACCCGAATGGTGCCGTTACCCCCCCGGACGTGCTGCCGCCGCAGGAAGAAAGAACAAGCGCAATGACAAGGCTGGCAATGAAGACCCCAAATGTTCTTTTATTTATGATCCCAGGAACATGTACATTCGACGGAGAATTGTCCACAACCCCTCCCTTCAGCCAGTGATGCAACAGCTATACCACAGCAGCGAGACCACAAAACATGCAAAATATCAAGTGATTATCCAAAACCACCAGCAGCATCCTATGGAGAGTATTTCCTCACTTACACGCATCCGGGAATAAATTTCCTACTCCAGCCCAAACATTATCCGTCTTTATCCGATGGAGCGGGCTCCATGGGTCGTCATGACTGTTTCCTGTCTTACAATCCTCGGCGTGATGAAGATCAGCAACTCCTGTTTCTGTTCTGTCGTGGTCTTGCTCCGGAAAAGCCAGCCGATCAAGGGAAGATCACCGAAGAACGGGACCTTGGTATAGGACGTACCCCGATTGAGGATCAGGATGCCGCCTACAACTGCGGTCTCACCGTCAGAAAGAAGAATCTGGGTATCTGCCTCGTTCTGGCTGATGGAAGGCTGTCCGGATGCCCCGAGGAGCGACGGGTCGGGTGCATTCTTGCTCGCCTTAATCTTCAGGAATATCTTGTTGTCCGGAGTTGCGTGCGGTGTTACGTCGAGCGAGAGATTGGCCTGGATAAACTGAATCTGGGTTCCGCCGGCAGACGTCGTGGAATAGGGGATCGATACGCCCTGCGATATTTTCGCCTCCGTGTTGTCAAGTGCGCTGACTCGTGGAGTTGATATGATTTTCCCCTCACCCGTGGATTCCAAGGCCGAGAGCACAAGGTCGAGGTTCAATGATTTTCCAAGAGAACCGAATGTGAACCCGAGCGCACCGCCGCCCGTGCCCGCACCTGCGGCAGCCGGCATATTCACGAAATAGTTGCCGATACCGGACGGCGTTGCCCCCATGGTGGGGCCGCCGGTTACCCCGATAGAGTTCGGGAATGTATATCCTGTCGGATTGCCGTACGCGGCATTCGCCTGGTACTGTCCTCCCCACTGAACGCCGATCTGTCTGCTGAATGTCAGGTTGGCTTCGACGATCCTCGCTTCGATCATGATCTGCGGGATCGGCTTATCCAACAGCTTGACAAGAGAGACAACCTCTTCCACGTTCGCCGGGAGGTCTTTCACAATGAGCGTATTGGTCCGTGCATCCGTGACGGTTTCACCCCGGGAGGAAAGTGATTTTTTGATGGTACTCTCGATCGCAGCAGCCGTCGTATAGTTGATCGGGATAATGCGAGTTACCAGATCTTCCGCCTTCTTTTTTACCTCCTTGGACCTCGTTTCCTCTTCCGCCTCCCTCGTGAGCGCTCCGAGGGACGCGATTCGCAGAATATTACCGTCCAAAGCATACCCGTAGCCATTCATTTTCAGAATGATTGCCATAGCCTGATCCCAGGGGACGTTGACCATACGAACGGTGACCTTCCCCTTTACGTCCGGAGCCAAGATGATATTAAGGTTCGCAATTTCAGCGAACAATCTCATCACATTGACGAGGTCCGCATCCTGCAGGTCCAGGGATATCTTCTTTCCCGTATACTGCTCAGCGCCCTGGTCTCTCTGGAGGATTTTGGCCTGCGACATTTTCCCTCGATATCTGACCAACTTTGTTGTTTCAGGCGGTGAAGGAGCGGGTTCTTCTTTCACAGGTGCCGTCGTCGCGGGAGGGGAAATGCCCGCTTTTGCCTTCGCTGCCTCCACAACGGGAGCAGTTTCCGATACCTTCGGTGTCACAGCAGCGCGGATGGGCTGCGTTGTCTTTTGTTCCGCGACAATGGGCAAAAGTGCGATACGCACCGTATTGGCCCGCGGCGTGACCGTATACTCCATCGCTTTGGCAAGATCCAGCACGATACGCACTTTTTTATCGGGCGCAGCATGCTGACCGATCCTGACGCGAAGCACACCGCCTCTTCTCACCGGGATGACCCTTGGTCGCGCACGATTGGTCACGTCCGGGATATCGACGACCAATCGATTCCCTTCCACCAAGAACACGTTCGGGACCATCGTTCCGTCGGCCTTGATAACCACCCGTACGCCTTTTTTCACCGCATACGCACGTACCGAAGAGATGACTCGCGCGGTCCCCCTTTGCGTCCGTTGCACTTCCCCTGCAGGTGTGGCGGTCGCGAGAGACTTCATCTCCGCTGTCATGGTCGTCTTTGACGCGAGGGGGAGCGTCGTGGTCGGTTTCGTCTCCGCCTTCGATACAGATAGCGATCCCGTCTCTGCCGTAACCGGCTTATCTATTTCCACGAATAATTTGCCATTGGCCTGGAAGACCTTCGATCCTACCGCCTGCGTCAGCCCGATCTCGAGACGCGCTATGTTGTCTTTTTGCATGGGAACGATATCCGTAATAGCGCCATTTTTAACGGGAATTGCTTCTTTGAAAGCCCCGATGTCCGCATCGGTCATATCTACCACAAGCCGCAGGGGCTCTGTAATCTGAAAGGATGTATACTGCCGAATCGGTCCCGATGCTGCAATGGAGACCTCCATCTTCCCGCCCACCTCGTGCGGCGTAATCGCAGTAATCGTAACCGGAGCCCCTTCGCCTGCAACAGAAGGTTTCCCAACCGCGCAACCTGCGAGCGTAATCATCAGCAGTGCCGGAATCAGCAAGCACCACCGTGAACGCGGCGGCATGTTTCTCATAGCGAACCCCCTTCTTCTTTCCGCAACGGGATAACGATCTCTTTCCGCTCGGTCTCTCCGGAGAAGGTCTTGTAGGTTTCCTCAACGACGACGGAATTCTCCGATATCTTTTTCACGACGCCTTTATTCGTGCCGATCAAGGCCCCCACGCGGATAAAATACCCCCGGCCGTCAGGGGCCTCAACCATCGCATAATACCCCAAACCACCCCAGACGATCGCCGCAAGTTTATACTCCGTGAGGTTATACCGTTCCAGAGGCGTAGCCGGACCGCCTGCGTGATGTTCGTGCACAATAAGCGGAGAAAAAGGATCCTTCCTCCCATGTGCGTTATACACATACTCGGGTGGTTTTGGTTCCTCTGCGGATGTAGTGGTCGGCTGCGATGCCGGTTTGCCCGCCGAATGATGGACTTCTGGTTTTGACGGCGATGCAGGATGTCCCGTGTTCGTATTTGAACAGCCTGCCCCTCCCGCAGTCAACATGGCCGCAGCAAGTAAGCACAGGACTACTCTACTACTATCTGCCCTTTTTTGCTTTTTTCCCACCGTGTTTCTCCGCTACCGCATAGGTTTGGGCGGTGCAATTGATATCGATATGCATCGTGCCATCGGCCGTCTGTTTTGCATTGCCCATTCTCACGTTCAGAATATTCACGATCCGCGTCAACTTCGATACACGGTCGAAAAAGACGGCGGTATCGTGATAGCCTCCGTTCAAAGTCAGGGTGATCGGTATCTCCTCATACAGCCCGCTCTTATTCAATTTTCTGTTTCCCGGTTTCCATAACTTCAGAATCAAACCTGACTGGTTCACCAATTCTTGGATCTGTTTCAGCAGATCCGATACTTCGGATCCTGGTGGCAACTCTTGGGTCAGAACCACTAAACGCTCCTGTAAGGACGTAACCTCGGCCTTCAAGGCATCGAGCTGTTTGATTTTATTGTTGTTTTCGTCTACTTTACTCTGTAGCCTGACCAGGGTTTTTTCCAGGTTTTCGATGTTTGCTTTTCGGGGAAGGTAAAACTGCCAAAGATAGCCGGCGATCAGTAACAGCACAAATACGCCGAACCCGATCAACCGGTATTTTACCGGGACCTTTTGAATCTTGTTTTGTATTGTATCCAGTGCGGATGCCATTAGAATCCTTTATAAACAAACGCAAGTCTATACTTGTACAGGTCGATTCCCGCGGCAGTCGAGCGACTCGACTCCAGCAGCACGACATCAGTCAATGCAGGTGACGCCTTGAGATTATTCACAAACTGAACAAGATCATCATTCGTGAATGCCTCTCCATTGAGATCGACGTGGTGATCATGTTCACTGAGGCTTTGGATGTTCACGCTCTTTGGCAGCGCTTTGCTGATCTCGTCCAACAGATGAACCGGGCCGGTCTGATCTGCTTTTAGTTGCTCGATGATCTCGATCTTTTCCTGCACTTGCTTCCGCGTGTTTTCAACATCTTTCACTTCCCGCAGAGCGGCATCCTGCGCGCGTATACGGGCTTCCGATTCCGCTTTTGACGTCTGCAGGTCGGCGATGCGTCGATTTTGGCTTCTTGAAGCATAAAACATCCCCACCAGGAGCAATACGAGTATGAGAGCCCCGAGGATAAGCTGCTGCTGAAGGTCGACGAGCTTTTTCGGCGTCCGTTTCTTGGTCGGGAGGAGGTTGATCTTGATCATCGGTCGCCCGGCCTCCTGATCGCAAGTCCCACCGCCACGGCGCAAAGAGGCGCCGCCTCGGACACAAAGGCTGGATCAAACTTTTTCGGATCTATCTTGATATTTTTAAAAGGGTTGCTGACCTCTACGGGGATGTTCAACCGTTGGGACAAGAGGTTCGTGAAGTTCGCGATGCGGGCGCAACCGCCGGAGACCAGGACGCGGTTGACGGTCTCGCTTCCGGTTGTTTGGCGGAAAAAGTCGAACGAGCGCTCGATCTCCGATACGATGTCCTCCGTCACCGCCTCCATAGCGCTGGCAAGCTGCTCTTGATCCGCCCCTTCGACGCTCTCGCCCCGCTTCACTTTTTCGGCATCTTCAAAGGACAGTCCGAAATCCCGCTGCAGCGCCTCTGTATACCGGTTGCCGCCGACGGTGATATCCCGGGTGAAGATAGACATCTCGTCTTTCAGGATATTGATGTTCATCACAGAGGCGCCGATGTTGAGCAGGGCCGTCGTCCCCTCCTCGCTCTCATAGTTGAGCTCGTACATGTTCGCCAGCGCGAAACCGTCGACATCCATAACGACGGGTTCCAGGCCCGCCTCTTTCACGAGGTTGACGTAATCGTTGATCTTGTCCTTCTTGACCGCGACCAGCAGCACGTCGGCCTGGCCCTGGGCCGCGCCCGGGCCGAGCTTCTGAAAATCCACGTTCACGTCGTCGATCGAAAAGGGGATGTATTGTTCCGCCTCCCATTTGATCGATTCGGCAAGCTCCTCGTCGCTCATGTCCGCCACGGCCACCCGCTTGATGATGACCGAACTGCCCGAGACCGAGATCACGACGTCCTTTGTGCTCGTCTTCTGTGCCATCAAAAGCTCTTTGATCGCCTCAACGACGCGGCCAGCGTCCATGACCGCGCCTTCCACGATCACCTCGGGAGGTAATTCGATCATCCCGAACTTGACCAGCCGGTAGGCCTTCTGCGAACCCTTGAGCTGGACGAGCTTGATAAACGTCGAACCGATGTCCAACGCGATGGGATCCGATTTTCTCGCAAACAGCATCAGACACGCACCCCCGGCCTCATCAGCCCGCCATCTTCCCCTTGATGATCTTCTCTATCTCCCGCAGGTTGCTGTCGCTATACACGCGCCAGCCGCGCCAATCCCGCTCGACGCCGTGCAGCAGGCCATCGCTCTCCCACCGAAAGAGCGTGGCACGGGAGATATCAAACCGGGTACAAATCTCGTTCGTTTTGTACTTTCTTCGACTTTTACCGGCAGCCATGATATCCCCTTTAAACAGTTTTTTATGAATAAATATAATAAGTATAGTTGCAATAATACCGGAACCCCGGCAAATGTCAAGAAATATTTTTTGGTATCAAACCTTTTTTGCGACGACTCCGGGAATGGCTGAATACAGCAAAAGGAGTGAAAAATCACATAATAACGGCTCACCCGATACACGAGACGGGAAAAACCAAAAAAAAGGAGAGGCCATAAATAGCCTCTCCTTGTCGAGAAAGTTTCGCTCGTACGGAGCTGTTACACTTCTGCGCCGTGCGGCGTGGCAAAGCTGCTGCGACGCGCCGCCATGTCCATGAGCACCCGCTCGGTGCCGAAAGCACCCTGCTCATATTTGCGCAGCTTCAGTTTCTCGCGGGCCGAGTCGATCAGTTTGAGCGTCAGTTCCAGCACCTTCCCGGCGTCTTCCTCGAAGTAGAATCCGGCGGTAACCATATCCCACCACTTGTTCTCCATCAGGTCCTTCAGGGACTTGCTGGCGCTGACCGGGGAGCCCGCCCCGAAAATGGTCGGGACACCGGACGCAACCAGATACGTACCGATCGCGATGGCCTTTTCGCTCATCCATTCCGGTGCGATGCCGACCGCCGGCAGGCCGCCGATATCGTCGCCCAGGCCGCCCTCTTCCGCGATCGCGGTCGCTACGGTCAGGATGCGTGAATTGTCTACGCAGGAGCCCATGTGCAGGATCGGGGGGATGCCGATCGCCTCGCACACTTCGCGCAGGCCCGGCCCGGCATGTTCGAGCGCCATCTCCGGGGTCATGTAGCCGGCCTTCGCCGAAGCCATGGCTGAACATCCGGTCTGAACCACCAGCACGTCGTTCTTGATGAGTTCGCGGCTCAGGAAATTATGCATACTGTCCTGGGTGATCCGCGGGTTGTTGCAGCCCGCGATCCCGACGACCCCGCGGATGCGGCCTGCGATGATAGCGTCGTTCAGCGGCCGGAAGGAGCCCCGGTACCGCCCGCCCTGCATATACTCGATGTACTCGTGCGAAAACCCGGCGATCATGTCCGCGGGCCGCACCTTCGCCGGAGACACCAGCTCTTTTTTCCGGTTCGGGAAATTGTCGATGGCCAGACGCACGACCTTCTTGGCCAACTCCATCGCATGGTGCTCGTCGTATTCTATATGGATCGCGTCCTTCATCATGCCCTTGGATGTCGTGGTGATGACCTTCGTGTGGTACTTCTTCGACAGTTCGCCGATAGCGGGCATGATGCACTGCACGTCCACGACCATCGCCTCGACCAGGCCGGTCAGGATTCCGAGTTCCTGCTGCAGGAAGCCGCCCGCCGTGGCGATGCCGTGCCGGATGAGGATTTCGTTCGCCGTGCAGCACATGCCCACGAGCTTCACGCCCTTCGCCCCCTTGGACTGGGCATAGGCCGTGATTTCGGGATCTTCCGACGCGATCACCAGCATCTCGGCAAACGACGGCTCATGGCCGTGCACCACGAGGTTGACGTGGTCTTCCATGAAGACGTCCAGGCTCGCGTTCGAGCGTACGGGCTTCGGCGTCCCGAACAGGATGTCCGAGATGTCCGTGCCCATCATGGAGCCGCCCCATCCGTCGGCAAGCGACGCTCGCATGGCGCCCAGCATAATGTTGTTCATTTCCTGGTCCACGCCCATGGTCGTGCGGTGCAGCATCTCCACGCACTCGCGGTCGATGGCGCGCGGCGCAATGCCGAGCTTATTCCAGATCTCCTGGCGCCTTTTCGGCGCCCGGCTGAGATAGGCCAGGGTCCCGTGCTGTTGCCCGAACTGCTCCAGGAACTTCAGGGCCACCTCTTCGGCGACCTTCTTCACGTCCTTGCCTTCCACGTTTATACCGAGATAACCGGCCACGCGGTTCAGTTTGCGCGGGTCTTTGATCTCGAAGTCCTTGGCCTCACCCCGCCCCACGGCGAGCAGGGTGTTCGCCAGATCACGGGCATGGTCGGAATGCGCAGCCGTCCCGGCCGCGACCATGCGCGCGAAGTTGCGCGCCGTCACGACCGGCAGGGTCGCGCCGCACACGCCTTCGGCCTCTTCTTCCTTGCCCACGAGGCGGCAGGGCCCCATGTGGCACATCTTGCAGCACGCCCCCTGATGGCCGATCGGGCAGGGTTTGAGCTTCTCGGCGCGCTCGAAGGAAGTATTTACTTTCAGGTCCGCGGCATGTTTCAGGAGCACCTGTGCCGCCGGATCAACGGATTTCAGATCTTCTCTCATAATGCCTGTGAACTCCTTTCCCTAAAGAGGACCGTAGTCCCGTTCCGCGCCCCTGCAGGGGACGTCGGATCATGCGTCTATTTCGCGCTGAGCGCCGACTGCTTCGCTTCAATGACCTTGGCGACGCCGGAATGGGCGACCAGCCCGCGTTGCATGGCAGCAAGCATTCCGACCGCGTCTACGGCATAGGGCTTTGCGGCCTTGGCAGTTACGGCAATAAAAGCGCCGGCGCCGGGCTTCGCCGCCTTCAGCTTCTTGACCGCCGCAGCGGAATCCTTGGCCTTGAACGCCTTGGTCTTGCTGAGGACCGTTGAAATCCCCGCCGCGATCTCAGCGCCGTCCTTCGCCTCTCCTGCAGGCGCCTGGGCCTGGATGGCGGTTTTCGAAGCGCCGTAGGTATTCACGATCGTTCCCTGCTTTTCATAGAGCGCTGCCAGAGGCAGCACAAGATCCGCCTTGTCGGCAAGTGCCGTCCGATGGCTGGCAAGGACGATCAGCGTATCGGACCGGAATTCATCGGCAACGTCACCGGCGACCACCAGGGCAGTCATGCCCTTTTTCATATCGCCATAGCCCTTCCCGGCCTGTTTGATCGCCTGGACCACTCCGAGCGCGTTCGCCTCGAGCATGAGCGGCATGATGGAGGCATTCTTGAGGAGCGCCAGGTTCACGGCCTGCTGGGATGCGTCCGCATCGGCCGCAATGCCGGTGCCGACGACGACCACCGGCTGTTTCGCTGCGGCATAGGCCTTACCCGCGTTCGCGATCAGCTCCGCCGAAACGGCGGACGTTGCAGCAGCACCCTCCACGTCAACCAGCGCCTTCTTGAGCGCATCAAGTCCCTTGGCCTTGGAGGCAGCACCTTCGGCGATTACCGCGCTCATGAGTCCCGCGAGCAGCACCGTATCGGTACCCTCCTTGGGCGCGAGGTGAATGGCGTTCTGATGCCCGGCCAGCTCGATGGTCTCGGGATTTACCACAATGACCTTCGCGCCTGCCTGTGCCCTTCTCCTGATCATGACCTCCGCTTCCTGGAGGGATTGCTTCTTCTGCGACGGGTCCGCGCCGATCAGAACGATCACATCGGCATCCTTCAGCCCCGCACGTGCCGCTACTGCGGCGGCGGACGTGCCGTAGGTCGTCTCGATCGCGGAGAGGATGCCCGGAGCGTAGACCGACGACGGCGTGGCAACGTTGGCGCTCCCTACAGCGTGTGCGAGAGAATGCACTGCATGAGCCTCTTCGCTCGTGAGCGAGCCCGACGCGATGAACCCTGCATTCGCGCCCGCCTTCTTGAGCGCGTCTCCTGCGATCTTGGAAGCCTCCTCCCAGGTGGTCGCAACCAGTTTCCCGCCTTCTTTCTTCAGGGGAGTGGTGATACGGCTCTCGGACTTGAGCGAATCAAAGCCAAACCGTCCGATCGCGCAGATATACCCATTATCCTCTTTCGCGTTCACCTTCACGATCCTACCGTCCTTGCTGCTTGTGACCACGCTGCAGCCGGAACCGCAAGCCGTACAGACCGTCTCCTGCTTGGCGAGGTCCCACTCGCGGCCGTGCTGCCACCGGTCGCGCTCCATGATGGCGTTCACCGGGCAGGCGTCCACGCAGGACCCGCAGAAGGTGCAGCCTGACTCGTGCAGCGGCTTGTCCAGGGCCGTCGAGACCTTGGTGGTGATGCCGCGGCCCATGAAGTCGAGCACGTTCGTGCCCTGTTCCTTGCAGACCCGCACGCACCGGCCGCAGAGGATGCAGTAGTTGTTGTCGAGGGTAATGAAGGGGCTGCGGTCGTTCAGCTCGTAGTTGAAGCTCTTTCTGCCGTACGAGGACTCCCGGATGCCGAGGTCGGCAGCGTAGCGCTGGAGGTCGCAGGCCCCCGCCTTGGGGCAGGTCATGCAGTCCAGGGGATGGAAGGAGAGGACCAGGTCGGTCACGAACTTCCGGATCTCTTCGACCTTCGGCGTACTGGTCTGGACCTTCATGCCTTCCTTGGTTCGCGTGGTGCAGGCGGTGAGCGGGGTCTTCATCCCCTCCACCTCCACCATGCACATACGGCAGGCGCCCACGCCGCGCAGCTCCTTGATGTGGCACAGGTTCGGGATATGGATCCCCACGGTCGCTGCGGCGTCGACCAGGGTCATCCCCTCGGGGACCGACACGGCCTTGCCGTCGAATTCCATATTCACCATCTTGGTCATCACAACCTCCCTCAATGCAAATCCAAATCGAAAATGATAGATCTTAATAGTTCAGCGGGCAGGTCCCCACCGTGTGTTTCACGGGATGCACCGGCTTTTCCTCGCCCGCGAGCGTTTCCTCGGAGATGACCACCGCTCCCTCCGGGCAGACCTTGATGCATTCCCCGCAGTGGGTGCACCGTTTCTGCCGGATCCGGTACGACGTGAACCCCGTCTTGCCCGGGATGAGCTTCTGGCCCTCCACCGCGAAGTCCTTGCAGACCTCGCGGCACTTGTCGCACATGGTGCACTTCCTCGGATCGATCTCATAGCGGATCAGGCGGGCGCATTCATGATGGGTGCAGACGCCCTTGATGTGCCGTTCCAGGTCCGCCGAGAAATCCCTCAGGAACGCGCCGAGGATATCGGCATGGTCCTTGCCCTTCTTGCACATGCCGCCGTCCTTGACCTCGACGGCGATCCGCTGGAGCAGCGCGGGATAGATATCGAGCCCCTTGCCCGCCTGGATGGCCTCCAGGATCTTGACGGCGTCGTAGATGCCGAGCTTGCAGGGATGGCACTTGGAGCACATGCCATCCTTCGAGTCGTCGTTGTAGAAATGCTCCAGCTTGCGCTTCGTCGTCATGACGGGGCACTTACTTTCGAGCTGCGACATGGGCCCCTCCTTTTTCGATCACGATGGCCTGGGTGGGACACACGCCGTAGCAGGCCTTGCACTTGGTGCAGTAGTCCTGGTCGATGAAGAACTTGTCCCGCAGCTCCACCACCGCGTCGTAGGCGCACGCCTGCTTGCACAGACCGCAGAGGATGCAGTGCTCCGGCCGGATGCGGAAGGTCCCCAGACCCTGGCACTTCTTGGCGCGGCAGTACTTGTCGTTCACGTGTTCTTCGTATTCTTCGCGGAAATACTTGATCGTCGAGAGCACCGGGTTCGGCGCGCTGATCCCCAGGCCGCAGAGCGAACCCCGCACGACCAGCTTGCCCATGTTCTCCAGCCGTTCGATGTCGCCCGGCTCGCCCTGCCCGGTGGTGATCTTTTCGAGAAGTTCGTACATCTGCCAGGTGCCGACGCGGCAGGGCGGGCACTTGCCGCAGGACTCGGTCTTGGTGAACGAGAGGAAGTACTTGGCCACGTCCACCATGCAGTCGTCCTCGTCCAGCACCACCATGCCGCCGGACCCCATGATCGAGCCCACGGAGGCCAGGGTGTCAAAATCAGCGGGCATGTCGAGGAACTGGGCCGGGATGCAGCCGCCCGAGGGGCCGCCGGTCTGGACCGCCTTGAACTGCTTCTCGGGGTTCAGCATGCCGCCGCCGATGTCGAAGATGATCTCCCGGAGCGTGATGCCCATGGGCACCTCGATGAGACCCGTGTTCTTGATCTTGCCGGTCAGGGCGAAAACCTTCGTCCCCTTGGATTTCTCGGTCCCGATCTTCGTGTAGTAGTCCAGGCCCTTCGTGATGATCGTCGGAACGTTCGCGAAGGTCTCCACGTTGTTCAGGTTCGTGGGCATGCCCCAGAGCCCGCCCGCGGCTTCGGACAGGCGCGGCGGACGGGGCCGCGGCATGCCGCGCTCGCCCTCGATGGACGCGACCAGGGCCGTGGACTCGCCGCAGACAAAGGCGCCGGCCCCCTCCTTCACCTCCATGGTGAAATCGAGGCCCGAGCCCAGAATGTTCTTCCCAAGGAGCCCCAACTCCTCGGCCTGTTTGATGGCGATGCCGAGGTTCTTGACCGCCAGGGGATATTCGTGCCGCACATAGATGTAGCCGTGCTGGGCGCCGATGGCGTAGGCGTTGATCAGCATGCCCTCGATCACCGAATGGGGATCCCCCTCCATCACGGACCGGTCCATGAAGGCGCCCGGATCGCCCTCGTCGCCGTTGCAGACCACGGCCTTGATCTTGGCGCCCGACTTCTTCGTGTGCTCCCACTTGAGGCCTGCTGGGAAGCCCGCCCCGCCGCGGCCCCGGAGGCCCGACTTCTTGACGATGTCGATCACCTCGTCGGGCTTATAATCAGTAATACACTTGGCGAGGCCTGCGTAGCCGTCCTCGCGGATCGCGTCGTAGATGTTGCAGGGATCCACCACGCCGTTCCGGTGGAGCGCCACGCGCTTCTGTTTCTTATAGAACGGGATGTCCTGCATCGCCACGTTCGGCTCGGACAGGGAAAATTCGCGATACAGCTGCTTGCGGTAGGGCACTCCCCGGAGCACCGACCCGGAGAAGAGGTCCGGGATATCGGCGACCTTTACCTTCTGGTAGAAGGTCTCCTGAGGCTCCTGGATCATGACCGGCCCGCGCTGGCAGAACCCCTGGCATCCGGTCTTCACGATCTCGAGCTCCACGCCCTTTGCCGTGGCCTCTTCCTCGAACTTCTTGACCAGTTTTTGCGAGCCCGAGGCCTGGCATGCCGTTCCGCAGCAGACGCGGACGCGGTGGACCTCTTTTCCGGCGCGCTCCGCTTTCAGTTTTTCGCGCAGGGCGTCGAGGTCCTTGACGGTATCGAGCCGCTTAAACGTGAGTTCCATGTTCACTCCTCGCCGACGCAATGATATCGTCCACCATCTTCGGGGTGAGCTCGCCGTACAGGTCCTGGTCGTTCACCGTGACCACCGGCGCCAGGGCGCAGCAGCCCACGCACCCAACGGTCTCGAGCGTAACGGACAGATCGGGTGTGGTCTCGCCTTCCTTGACCCCCAGTTTGCTCTCCATCTCCGTCAGCACGGCCTTGGCGCCGCGCACATGGCATGCGGTGCCCATGCAGACCTTCACCACGTTCTTGCCGCGGGGCTTGAAGTGGAAGTGTTTGTAGAACGAGGCCACGCCGTAGACGTTGTTCAAGGAAAGGCCGAGGCGTTCGGCGATCATCTGCATGGCGTCTTCGGGCAGATAGCCGATCTTTTCCTGGACCCGCTGAAGCACGGCGATGAGAATGCCCCGTTGACCGGAGGCATCGTCCAGGACCGCATCAACCTTTTTGATCTCTTCTTGCTGGAGCACGGTAAAATCCTCCCTTGCGTTCTCATAAACAGCTGAAAGTAAACAGGTTGCGTCGTGATGAACTGGTGAGGTGCGGAGAATTCTAAAGCGGTTACTGGCGGGTAACCGGCATGATAAAGAACCCGTTTCGATACAGCCTTAGGAATGTACATATTAGCAACCACCCCCCAAAAAATCAACAAGAATTCCTATTAAAAAAATTCATGCGGAAATTAAAAAAGCCCGCTCCGAGGGATTCCGGCGGCCGTCTCCGACCGGTCCCCGGCGCCCGGTTTGACAGGCCGGGACGGCGCTGCTATGATTGGAGCACGAACCATCTTCGGGAGGCAGCATGGGAATTCTTGCGATGATCCTTGCGGGCGGCAAGGGCGAACGGCTCCATCCGCTCACGATCCACCGGGCAAAGCCCGCGGTCCCCTTCGGCGGCATCTACCGCATCATCGATTTCACCCTCTCCAACTGCATCAATTCGGGCATCCGCAAGATCGCGGTGCTGCCGCAATACAAGTCCCTCTCCCTCGACAAGCACCTCCGGCTCGCCTGGAACTTCTTTTCCGGGGAGCTGAACGAGTTCATCATCTCCGTGCCCCCCCAGCAGCGCGTGGGCGACAAATGGTACCAGGGCACGGCCGACGCCATCTACCAGAACATCTATATGATCGAGAAGGACGCTCCCGAACATCTGCTGGTGCTCGCCGGCGACCATATCTATAAAATGGATTACGCCGAGATGTTTCGGTTCCATAAGGATCAACGGGCCGACGCGACCGTGGCCGCCATCGAGACCCCCTGCAAGGGCGCGACGGGGTTCGGGATCGTCGAGGTCGACCGCGACCACCGGATCATCGGGTTCGAGGAAAAACCGAGCAATCCCCGGCCCCTCCCGGGCCGGCCGGACACGGCCTTCGCTTCGATGGGCATCTATCTCTTCAATACGAGAACGGTGATCGAGCACCTCAAGTCCGACGCGCTCCAGGACACGGCTCACGACTTCGGCAGGAACATCATCCCCCAGATGATGAAGACCGCGCGCGTCATGGCCTACAATTTCAAGGACGAGAACAAGAAAGAGGCCAAGTACTGGCGCGACGTAGGGACCATCGACGCCTATTGGGAGGCCAACATGGACCTGGTGAGCGTGGACCCCCTCCTGAACCTCTACGACAGCGCCTGGCCCATCAGGACCTACCAGGCCCAGAACCCACCGGCCAAGTTCGTCTTCGCCCAGGAGAAGAAAGGCGGCCGGCTCGGCATTGCCCTGGATTCCATCGTGGCGCACGGCTGCATCATATCCGGCGGCCGTATCCAGAACACCGTCCTGTCCCCCAACGTGCGCATCAACAGCTACGCCGATGTGCGCGATTCGATCCTGATGGAGAACGTGGAGATCGGCAGGCGCTGCCGTATCCGGAAGGCCATCATCGACAAGGACGTGGTCATTCCTCCGGGGACCGAGATCGGCTACGACCCCGAAGAGGATCGGCAACGCTATCACATCAGCCCCTCCGGCATAGTCGTCATTCCCAAGGGCATGGCGCTGGGCGAGCCGGTCGAAGAAGAAGTCGTGCACCAAACCGCCTGAGCCTTCCTTTCCCGGACATTCCGTAGCCGGCCCCTCCCTGCGGCCGGTTGCACCCCGAGCCCCGCCTATGGTATATTCAGCCCCATGCCGGAAACGAAGATCCTGATCGTCGACGACGAACCTGACCTCGTCGCGCTCGTGGCCTATCACCTGAGAAAAGAAGGATTTGGGGCGGTCTCTGTCTCTTCGGGCGAGGAAGCCCTGGAAACGGTCCGGCAAGGCGGCATCGATCTGGTCCTGCTCGACCTCATGCTGCCGGGCATCCAGGGGACCGAGGTCTGCCGCATGCTCCGGGAAGACCCTCGGACCGAAGCGATCCCCGTTATCATGCTGACCGCCCGGGCCGACGTGTCCGACCGCGTTCGTGGCCTCGAGAGCGGTGCCGACGACTACCTGCCGAAACCCTTCAGTCCCACCGAATTGCTCGCCCGGGTCAAGGCCGTGTTGCGTCGAACCGCGCCGGGACAGGGTACGGGGCCCGTCATCGTTCTGGGCGACCTCCGCATCGACCAGGAGTCCTACCAGGTTACGAAGCGAAAGGTCCCCCTGCACCTGAGCGCCACGGAGTTCAAGCTGCTCCTGTTCCTGGCCGAGCGCAAGGGCCGGGTCTTCAGCCGCGACCAGCTCCTGGACGCGGTCTGGAAGGGCGAGGCCTTCGTGGAGCCCCGGACCGTGGACGTGCACATCAGCCGCCTCCGGACCCAGCTTGAGGACGACCCGGCACACCCGGTCTATCTCAAGACACGACGTGGCGTGGGCTACTACCTGGAAGGCGAATGGTGAGACCGGGGCTCTTCAGGCGCATCTTCGTCCTCTACGCCGCGCTTCTCCTTGCCGCGCTGATCGTGATCGAGGTCTCCATCACCTCGACGGTCCGCACGAACTACATCACTGATCTGCGCGCGAACCTCCTGGTGCAGGCAACGCTCGTTGCCGATGCCGTTTCCTTCCAGGCCCCTCCTCCCCTCGACGCACAGTGCCGGAGTTTGAAGCAGGAGACCGGATCGCGCGTGACGATCATCGCCGCGAACGGGACCGTGCTGGGAGATTCCGACGCAGATTCGACGGGCCTCGAAAATCACGGGACCCGGCCCGAGATCCTGGAGGCAGCCCGCAACGGCACGGGGTCATCCATCCGTTTGAGCCATACGCTGGGGTACGAGCTCCTGTACGCCG
>JBJKRX010000053.1:0-15822 GCA_046704425.1 Nitrospirota bacterium | reverse complement strand
ACGCGGCCTGTGCTGTCGAAGCTGCTGCCGGGCTCTCTGATGGCTGATGAGCGAAAGCTGAAGAAAAGACTTATAGATGCAGTGGAGAAATACGGCTATCATCAAAGCCAGCTTGCACGGCATCTTGCGGCCCATCGCTCGACGATCAGTCGGTGGCTTCGGGAATATGAAGATGCAACAAAAGCGACCTGACCCTAAGGTCTCCAAGGGAAAAGACAATATGCGCTATGGAAAAAAGATGCTATTCGTCATGATCTTGTTGGCCATAACCGGATGCGCTTTATTCGCGCCTGACCCTCATCAGAATTATTTAGAGATCCAGCATAGTAAGATTGGCAAGAAATGGAACGAGTTGCCATCTTATGAGTATCCATCTGAAAAGTATTTAATTAGCAGCGTAACATTATCAAATGGAAATATTGAAAAAAAATATAAGGTAACTTGGGGATTTAATAAAGATAGAACATGCGTTGATGTCTATGAAATCGATCCGAAAACCAACATAATTGTCGGCGTGGGCTTTGAAGGTAAAAAAAAGGATTGTGTGATCAACCCATAATGCTAGCCGAAGCCTGTGGCTCAGGAGCCGGAATCTTGAAAGCCAGGTCTCTTTTAATGCAAATTGTCCTTTTCTCTGCAACGTTTGTCCTGTGTTGCGCTCGTTCTGCATTGAGTTCAAGCATGATAGTGACCGACAGAACTGACTTGTGCGGTTGCGTGCGCAGGTAGGGGAGATCCCGGCTCGGTACGCCCCCCGGGGAAGCGTGACCGTCACCGCGGGACGAGCGAGATGGCGCCGGCGCCGCATACGGCGCGGCAAAGGCCGCAGCCGAAGCATTTGTGCGGATCAATATGCGCGTGCGACTCGCCGCCGTGTTTGTGGCCGGCCACGGCCTGGAAGTGGCACGCCTCGTCGCACAGTCCGCAGCCGGTGCAGAGCGCCTCGTCCACCTGCGCCACCTGTTCGGCTCGCGCCAGGGTCTCGACCGAGGTCCGGGAAAGGGTCTGCAGGGCGAGGCAGTCCGCGGGACCGCAGTTGCAGATCGCCCCGATGAAAGGCGTCATCATGGTCCAGATGGTATGTACCGTACCCTGCGCTTCCAGCGCCGTTATTTGTTCCATGGCGGCCTCCGGCGTGAGCGGCTCCAGCCCCTCGTCCGGGGCCTTGCCGAAGTAGGACATGTCGATCTCGCGGTACCACGCCTCGGGTCCGTAGCTGATCGCGTAGCAGCAGCGCTCCTCTTTCTTCCCCATGTTCCACCGGCAGGCGCAGGGCATGCGGACCACGGTCCTGGCCATGCCTACTACGTGACCGATCTCCTCGATCGGCAGGACCTGGCCGAAGTGTTCGGCCTTGGCCTTGGACGTCATGGCCGCGACGAGCGTCTGCGGCAGCCTCCCTTTTTTCCGGTAAATGGTCTCAAGCCTGCCGAGGGCGGTAAAGCCCTCCTGGAAGGCTGAGGTCAGGAAGTTCTGGATATAGTGCCGCCGCTTGAGGTCGGACAAGAGGTCCTGCCCGTAGTTCGCGGCATTCTTATACCAGATCTTGCCCTCGCCGTGCTTGGTGCAGAATTCACACATGGTCTATAGTAACCGCGGGGGGAAGGGATGTACAGGGATTCCTTGCGCATACCTGCACGGGGCGAGGGGCAGTGCCTGCGGGCGGACGAATCGGTTGCTCACCCCGGGTTGTCCACCGAGAACATGCTCCAGGGATAATTGATGAAGAGCAGGAACTGGCTCCCCTCGTTGCCCTGCGAGAAATCGGCCCGGATGATGACTCCCGAGAGCACCACCCGGAACCCCGTCCCGTAGGACGTCTTCATCACCCTCCCCCAGTCGTGCCATTCGTCGAAGACCGTGCCCTGTTCCGCGAAAAAGGCGACCTGCAGGCCGGTGCGCACCCCCTTGGCGATGAAGATGTCGAAGGGCGTGTGTTCGTCGGTAAGGTTCCAGCGGTATTCCAGGCCGTAGAAGAAGGCGTGGCCGGCGTAGTACCTGCCGCCGTCGAAGGAGCGGAGCCGCTGCGTGCCGCCGAGCGACGAGGCGATCCCGTATTTGTTCACGGCGATCAACTGGTCGATGTAGGTCGTCTCGGTAACGATGCACTGGTCGTACTCCGGGCCGGGCGGGATCCGGTCGCAGCCCAGGCCGGCCTGCTGCTGCAGGGTCGCGAAGTCCGTGCTCGCCTGCCGGGTGACGTAGGCCTGCGAGGCGAAGAGGTTCAGGGCCAGCGTGTCCCAGCGCCGGAACGGGACATAGCCCGTGAGGTTGTAGTCCGCGACGGCGTACCGGCTCTGGTTCGGGTCGTCGACCTGCGGCATCTTCCAGGCGGTCTCGAAGCGGACGCCCCGGCGCGGATCGAGCCGGTCGTCGGTGAGATCGAGGATGGCGCCGACGCTGTCGGAACGGACGCGGTGACGGCTGGTATCGACGGCCGCGAAGGCGTTCCCTGCGCTGTCGTAGACCTGGTGAAGCCGCGTGGACCCCGCAAGGATCCGGTAATAGGTCTCGAACTCCCGCTCCCAGAACGAGAGCGTGACCTGGGCGAGGCCGTAGGCGCCCTCCACCTTGGGCATGATGTAGTCGCGCCGGTCCGAGTCGATCCCGCGGGTGTACTGGATGGGCGCCACGTTGAAATCGTAGTAGCCGGCATCGAAGATCAGGCGGCGCGGGATCGCGTGCATGTCGAGGAGCGCGTACCCCGATGCCTTGAAGTCGCCGCTCAGGTTGAAGCCCGTAAAGTCGGTATCGGTGCCGAAGAGGTTCAACACCGTTGCCCCCGCGCCGGCGGCCTGACCCAGGCCGGGGCTCTTGGAGGCGATGGGGTAGATGAAATAGCCGAAATCCTTGCCGAACTGGTCGCGCCTGCGCTCGACCGGCTCCGTGGCAAAGGCGGCGGCGGAAAGGAGGATGAAGAGGACGATCAGGTACAGTGTGCGCAGGCAAATCGAGCTTTCCATCGCGGTTGCTCCCGGGAACAAAGAATGAATTGGAGCTATCCCCGCAAGAGTGTATGCGAGAAAAAGGCCTTTGTCAAACGCATTCGCGGCGTTTTGCATACACGGTGAAGCACTTTGCGGCACAAGGGAGCGTTCGGGGCTGCCCGCGAACGATCACGGCCGCGGGCAGGGAGATCAGCGGTGAAATGCATTGACAATGAAAAAGCGCGCCGCTACTATGACCGAGGCGTTGCGTCCGGAAGGCCTCCGGCAGGCGGGGACCCCGTGACGCACCGGGTGCAGGGTGAACCGTGCCGGCACACCATACCATCGATGACGGCAAGCATCTGATCACGACGACCTGGTCGGGCGAGGCGACCGACCAGGAGTGTATCGACGCCCTGATCCGCTATCACCGCGACATCAAAAGCCTGCCCGCCTATCATGCCTACGACGAACTGCTGGACTTCTCCGCTGCCGACGTCTTTCACTTAAGCGCAGACGGCATTCTCCGGCTGGCGCAGATCGGCGCCCAGGCCGACGTGCCCGGCGTCAAGACCCGGCTGGCGATCGTCGTGGACAAGGCTGTGGCCTACGGCCTGGGGCGGATGTATGAAACCTACCGAAGCCTGTTGACGCGCACGGACAAGGAAGTGCGTGTTTTCCGGCAGCAGGCCGATGCCCTTGCCTGGCTTGAGCAAACGTCGGATTCCCCCTCCTCGCCGTAAAAGCAGTCCTTCCTTTCTCGGTTCTGCATGGGACGGCTGGCGCGGAGCGGGATCGGGGCGACTGCCGCGTACACGATGCGGGATTGGAGAGAATAGGATGAAAACGAAAAAGAACATCATCCTCGTGGGCGATCGGGTGCTGATCGACCCGGACGAAGGAGCGGAGAAGACGACTGCGGGGCTCTACCTGCCTCCCACGGTCAAGGAGAAGGAGAAGGTCCAGGGCGGGTCCGTGGTCAGGACCGGCCCTGGCTACGCCCTGCCCGAGTCCACGCAGGAGGAGCCGTGGAAGGCGGGGGCGAAGGAAGTGAAGTACCTGCCGCTCCAGGCCAAGGAGGGCGACTACGCCATCTTCCTGAAGGACGCGGCCATGGAGATCGAGTTCGAAGAGCAGAAGTACCTGATCGTGCCGCACTCTGCCATCCTGGCGCTCGTGCGTACGGAATTGGAAGAGGAGAGCTGAGAGAACACAGACAGGAATATTTTCGCGCCAAGCCGCAAAGACGCAAAGGAAAGCAAACGACGATGCCCGTTTTGATCAAGGCTGGTCCGGTTTCGGATCCATGACAACCGCTGCCGGGTCCGCGGGGATGAACTCCACCCCCAGGGCTTCGGAAAATCCCTTCACGAAAGCCTCGCGTATTTCCCCAAGCGGTACATCCCGTCCCAGTTCCCCTCTGATCGACGTGACGTGGTCTTTGGTCCTGCTGCCCGGGAACACCTCTGCTTCCAGGTCCTGATCAAGATCTATCAGGATGGACCCGTGCTGTAAGAAGGCGCCGCGCATCCTGCGCTGGGCGCTGCCCACGATCTTCCTGCCCGCGACGAGGAGCTCGTACCACGAAGGCGAGGCGAAGCAGGCCGGGTCTTTCGGGCTTTTCTCGACCCGCGACGCATGCCTCCCCGAGCGCGAGACAAGCTCGGCCGAGATGCCGAGGTGCGCGAGGCCTGCCCGCAGGCCTTGGGCGATGACCTTATAGGTGCCGAGCACGGTAGGGGAGAAGAGCGGGTCGTCGGCGCGCGCGACGATGCTGTAGGTGAGCTCGTGGTAATGCAGCACGGCGCGGCCGCCCGTGACGCGCCGCACGATATCGATGTTGCGGCGTCGGCAGGCGTCGACATCCACGGCGTCCTCGATCTTCTGGAACCGGCCGAGCGACACGGCGGACGGCTCCCAGGTGTAGAACCGGAGCACGGGCAGTTCCCCGCCTGCCTGGGCCCGGGCGAGCAGGGCCTCGTCGATCGCCATGTTGACGGCGCCGAACCCGGCGCCGGTGTCGAGGAGCTTCCAGCGGTTCACGGCACGATCCCAGCAAAAAATTAACCACAGAGGGCGCAGAGGAAAATCAAAATCAGAAAGGCAAGGACGATTTCACCGCCGAGACGCGGAGGCGCCGAACAAGATGAGAAGACCTTTACCGCAAAGGCGCCAAGGGAACCGAAACCTGAAATGACATACTGTTTTCTTCGCGGCCTTGGCGACTTGGCGGTGAATGAATCGCGCTATTTCGCGTACAGCGACGGCTCGCCCTGCGGCCGGGTCTTGAACCGCCGGTAGGACCACATGTACTGCTCGGGCATCTCCCGGACCCAGCGTTCGATCTCCCGGTTCATGCGCGCGGCATCGGCCGTAGGATCGGCGGAGGGGAAGTCGGCGAGCGGGGCGTGGAGATGCACTTCGTAGCCTTTTCCCGCCGGCAGGGCGCGGGTAATGCACGGGATGACGGCGGCGTTCGTCGTTTCCGCGATACGGGAAAGGGCCGTTACGGTGGCCGTGGGAATGCCGAAGAAGGGCACGAAGACGCTGGCCCGTTCGCCCATGTCCTGGTCGGGCAGATAGTAGAACGGGCGGGCCTGGCGAATGAGGCGGATGAGCGATTTCAGATGCGCCATGCGTTCGACCATCACGGCGCCGAACCGGCCCCGTCGGGAGAAGAGATATTCGAGCAGCGGATCGGGAGACTTGCGGTACATGCTCACGAACTTTTGCTCCATGGAGAGGCGCACGCCGCCCATGTCCAGACCGATGAAGTGCGGCGCCAGCAGGATGACGTTCTTCCCCTGCGCGAACGCGTCGTCGATGTGGTGGTAGCCGTGCACCGTGATGAACCGCCGCATTTTCCATCGCGGGGCAAACCAGGTGATCCCCAAGCCGAGGATGGCGCAACAACTCAGGCGAAAGTGCTGCTTCAGGAGCTCGCGGCGCTCATCGGCGCTCATCTCGGGGAAGCAGAGCTCGAGGTTCCGCTCGGCGAAGCGGCGGTTGGGGAAGGGCACGCGGGTGACGAGCAGACTCATCGCGCGGCCGAAAAGCCAGAGCAGGCGCGTGGGCAGCCAGCTCATCAGGACGAGGAGCCCGAGGACCGGCCAGGCGTACCAGTACCGCGGGTGGAGGAGCGTTTTCAGTGACGGAGGAGACATGGATGATTCTAAAAAGGCCGATACCACAGGCCTGGTAAAAAAAAGCCTGAGAATCGTCGGATTCCCAGGCTTTCCGAATGCATGATCCGCTCCCGGCGGATCTCCCTTAGGAGCCTCAGCCCCCTCCAAAGGAGTGTCCGGAGGGACTGCAGAAGGACCCCTCGCCGTAGGACGCGAAGGTCGAGACGAGCTTCCGGGCCTTTTTCTGGTCGCAATAGGGGCAGGCCGTGTCCTCGGCCTTGGTCCCCATGGACTGCAGCAGCACGAAGTCCTTGCCGCAGGACTCGCAAACATATTCATAGAACGGCATGGTGCACTCTCCTTCTCAGGCCGACGCGAAAAAACCTAGCATTTACAGCGTTCCCGCGCGCCAGCCGCGTACAATATAATACCCAGGGGGCAAAAACCTGTCAAGGCGAAAAACGTCATCATGAAGCCCACGAAGCCCGCAAACAGGAACCATCCCTGGTGCACGTAATAGCCGAGCAGCACCCCGGCCATGACGAAGATCCCGGCGAAGAGCCGGATGATCCTCTCCAGATACCACGTCTTGGTGTCCGCAATGTACATAACGCTCCTCCTTCATATCGTCGTATTTTGGATCAACGGCAACCACAGAGAGCAGAGACGCCCTACACGCACAGGAACGGCCCCTTGCGCTCGCGGGACGTGAAGTTCTCGAAGCGCGGGGACAGGTAGGTGCTAACGATCGTGCTCCTGCTCACGAGGCCCGCGTATTTCCCGTTCCGCATGATCGGGACGATCGTGAGGTTGCGCAGGAGCATGGTCTGGATCAGGTCGTCGGCCGAGGTCTCGTGGTCGGCCGTGACCGGGTCCTTGGTCATGATCCGCGCGGCCGTGATCGCGTCCAGGTCCAGGCCCTCACGGATCGCGCCCAGCACGTCGAACTCGGTTACGATGCCGACCACCTCCTGGCTGTCGTTCACGACCGGGATCCCCGGCTGGCCGCAGGCGCTGAACTTGTGCGCAATGTTCTTGACCGTCATCTCCAGCCCCACGGAGATCCGTTCGCGCATGATGTGTTTCGCTTTGATCTTCATCGCTCTCCCCCTTTGTGTCTCTCGTCCGGCAGCGGTCCCCTCCGCAGCCGGATGCGCGGCCCCTAGAGCCGCTCCCACTGGTCCGTATCCTTATTGAACGCCTCGCTGAAGGCGGTTACCTCTTCCCGCAGGCCCACGCTGTAGCCCTCGTTCAGGCCGTAGTTGATCAGCATCTTGATCGACCGGAGCGACGACAGGCTGTTCCCGGCGATCCTGACGCTGAGCCGTTCCGCCTCGTCCACCAGGGCGTCCGCAGGCACGACCTGGTTCACGAGCCCGATCCGGAGCGCCTCGTCCGCGTCCACGGTCCTGCCCGTGAAGAGCAGCTCCTTGGCGCGGCCCACGCCTACGGTCTTGTACAGCCGCTGCGACACGCCGAAGACGGGCGGCAGGCCGAGCCGCGCCTCGGGGAACGAGAAGACCGCGTCCGCTGCAGCGATGCGCAGGTCCGCGGCGAGGGCCAGGCCCAGGCCCGCGCCCGTGGTCTCGCCCTGAAGCGCGGCGATCACCGGCACGGGCAAGGCCTCGATGTGGCCCAGGAGCGTATGCCCCACCTCGGCTAGATGGGCCGCTTCTTCCTTCGTGAGCTTGGCAAGGGACGCGTAATCGATGCCCGCCGAGAAGTTCGCGCCCTTCGCGAGGAAGAGGACCACGCGGAGGTCCGCCTGCATGGCGTGGACCTCGCTCACGGTCCGGTTCAGCTCGGCCAGGAGCTCCCGGGTGAGGTGGTTGGCCGGCGGGTTGTCGATCGTCACGGTGCTGATCCAGTCCTTGCACTGGACGGTGGTTAAGGGATGGGTCATGGTTTCTCCTTCTTCTCCCGGCGTCGTCATATCGCCTCCCAGTGCTTCTTCTCGAAGAGGTAGTAGAAGACCGGGATCACCACGAGCGTGAGCGCCGTCGAGGCCAGCATGCCGAAGATGAGCGCCAGGGCAAGACCGGACCAGACCGGGTCGCGCACGATCACGGCCGAGCCCAGGATCGCCGCGGCGGCGGTGAGCACGATGGGCCGCGTGCGGATGGCCCCTGCCTCGATCAAGGCCTTGGTGAGCGGCAGTCCCTCCTGCTTCTTGTCCAGGATGA
This sequence comes from Nitrospirota bacterium, assembly GCA_046704425.1. Classification (GTDB taxonomy): domain Bacteria; phylum Nitrospirota; class UBA9217; order UBA9217; family UBA9217; genus JBJKRX01. The sequence continues at coordinate 7,587 of JBJKRX010000053.1, read as the reverse complement.
ACTCCAGGAGCACGATGGAGTTCCTGACCACGATGCCCGCCAGGGCGATCACGCCGATCATGGACGTGGCGCTGAAGTAGACGCCCGTCAGGGCGAAGCCCGGCATGATCCCGATCATCGCGAGCGGGATGGCCGCCATGATGACCAGCGGCACCGTAAAGGACCGGAATCGCCCCACGAGCAGGAGATAGATCGCGATCAAGGCCACGCCCATGGCCGCGCCCAGGTCCCGGAACACGTCGAGGGTCAGCTTCATCTCGCCGTCCCACTTGATGTGGTAGCCCGGGGGCAGGGGGTGCTTGCGGAGCGCGCGGATCATGTCGAGCACCGCGTAGACCTGGCTCCGGGCGCCCATCTCGCCGTACACGTAGGTCACGGGCTTGAGGTTCTTGTGGTAGATGGCCTTGTCCATCTCCGCGGACTCCACGTTCACGAGCGACGACAGCGGCACCTGGCTCCCTTGGGGGCTCGTGACGTAGACCTTGTCCAGGTCCGCGAGCCCCGTGCGGTCCGTCCGGGGGAGGCGCAGCATGATGGCGATCGGCGTCTTGGCCGCGGGCACGTGGAGCGTCGAGACGGCCATGCCGGCCACGGACATGCGCAGGGTCTGGACGATCTGCTCCGTCGAGACGCCGGCGAGCGCCGCCTTCTCCTTGTCCACCACGAGCCGGTACTTTGCCTGGTTCTCCTTGACCGAATCGTCGATGTCCACCACCTGGTCGGTCTGGGCGAAGATCTTCTTCACGTCCTGGGCGATGGCGCGCTGCTTCGCGTAGTCGGGGCCGTAGATCTCGGCCACGATCGTGGCGCGCACCGGCGGACCGGGCGGGTCCTCCACGAGCTTGATGTTCGCGCCGTAGGCCGCGGCCAGTTTGTCGATGGCGGGCCGGATCTTGAGCACCAGCTCACCGCTCGTGATCTTCCGCTCCTCCTTGTCCACCAGGTTCACGCGGATATCGGCGTAGTGGCTCGCCTCGCGGAACGCGCCGCCCCGCAAGAGCCCGTTGAAGTCGATGACCGACCCGGTCCCGACGAAGGTCTCGTAGTCCTTCACCTCCGGGATGCGCCGGATATAGTCGCCCACGGCCCGCGCCGTGCGGTCCGTGTCCTCGAGCACCGTGCCCACGGGCATGTCGATGGTCACGAGGAAGGTGTTCTTGTTCGCCTTGGGCAGCATGCGGAACTTCACCCACTGGAAGAGCGGGAAGCTCATGGTCAGGACGAACACGGCCAGCACCGCGACGAGGAAGCCCTTGCGTATCCGCGGTTTCGTCAGCAGCGGCCCCAGGATCTTCTGATAGGCCCGGTAGATCCGCGTGTCCTCCAGGGGCGTCGTGGGCGCGCCGCCGTGGTGGTCCGCCCGCATCAGGCGATAGCTTGCCCAGGGCGTCACCACGAAGGCGACGAACAGCGAGGTGACCATGGCCACGGGCACGTTGAACGGGATGGGCCGCATGTAGGGCCCCATCATCCCGGTCACGAAGGCCATGGGGATGAAGGCCAGGACCACGGTCAGGGTCGCCAGGATCGTGGGCATGCCGATCTCGTTCACCGCCAGTATCGCGCTCTGGAGCCGCGAATGCTGCTGGAGCTGGTAGTGGCGGTGGATGTTCTCGACCACCACGATCGCGTCGTCGACCAGGAGCCCGAGCGACAGGATCAGCGCGAAGAGCGTGATGCGGTTGATGGTCTGGCCCGCGATCATGCCCACCGCAAGGGTGATGAAGAGCGTGAGCGGGATCGCCAATGCCACGATGGCGGCCTCGCGCCAGCCCAGGGTCAAAAGGAGCAGCACGATCACGACCACGATCGAGACGGCCAAATGGAAGACCAGTTCGTTCACCGCGTCGTTCGCGGTCTTGCCGTCGTTCCGCGTGACCGTCACCTCGATGCCCGGCGGGATCTGGGTCTTCTTCAAGACGTCGAGGCGCGACAGGATCTCGTCCGCGATCTTGACCGCGTTCAGCTTCTGGCGCTTTGCCAGTGCGATGGTGACCGCGGGCAGTTCCCCGGGGTTGTTCCCCGCGGCGAAGGCGGAGCCCTCGGTGCCGTGGTCGGGCCCGAACCCGATGCGCGTCAAGTGCGTGGTCTCCTCGAACCCGTCAATCACGTCGGCCACGTCGCCCAGGTACACGGGCTTCCCGTTCGCCACGCCGACCACGGCGTTCCGCACGTCGGCCACGTTCGTAAAGAACCCGCCGGTCTCGAGGGCGAGCTTCCGGCCGCCCTGGTCCAGGTCGCCGGAGAGCAGGTTCGCGTTCGACACGTTGATCGCCCGCGCGATCTGGAGGGGCGAGAGCCCGTAGCCCGCGAGCTTGAGCGGATCGAGGGTCACGCGCACCTGCCGCTCCCTGCCGCCGATCACCACGGTGTTGCCCACGCCCGGGACCTGGCGCAGCTCGTCGAGCACATGGTCGGCCACGAGCCGGAGCTGCGTGTCGTCGTAGCGCGACCCCGGGGCCGCCGAGAGGGTGACGGCCACGATCGGCACGTCGTCCACGTCGATGGGCTTGACGAGCGGCTGGGACGCGCCCGGCGGGGCCACGTCCATGTTGGACATGAGCTTGTCGTAGAGCTTCACCATGGACCGCTCTTTGTCCTGGCCCACGTAGAACTTGACCGTCACCATGGCCATGGAGTTCATGGAGACCGAGTAGACGTCCTCCACGCCCGGGATCTCCCAGAGCTTGGCCTCGAGCTTCTTCGCGATCTGCTCCTCCACCTCTTTCGCCGAGGCCCCGGGGAACATGACCATCACGTTCGCCGCGGGCACGGTGATCTGGGGGTTCTCCTCGCGCGGGGTGTAGATGAGCGCGAAGATCCCGATGAGCGCCGCTGCCGCCATGAGCAGCACGGTGAGCTGGGAGTTGATGAAGTATTGGGTGATCTTGCCGCTGATATTGAGTTTCATGTTCTTCCTACTTCTCCGCCACCACGACCCGCCGTCCCTCGATCTGCGCGTCTTCCCTGTTCGTGATCACGCGGTCCCCGTCCTTGAGCCCGGTCATGGCCTCGACGCGGTCGCCCTGGCTGTCGCCGGGCTGGATCATCTGGAAGACCGCGCTGCCCTCGGGCGAGACGAGGTACACGCCCGTGACGCCCGACAGGTCCACGAGCGCCGTCCGGGGCACGAGGAGCGCCTGGCGCGTACCGGTGCGGAACGAGGCCTTGCCGTACATGCCGGTGATCAGCCCCGCGTGCTCGGGGATGTCGATCTTCACCACGAAAGAGTGGGTCCGCATGTCCGAGGCGGGCACGACCTGGGCCACGCGCGCCTTGATCGTGGTGCCCGGCAGGGCGTCGATCCGGACCGTCACGGGCATGCCGGCCTGGATATAGCGCAGGTCCTGCTCGCGCACGGTCGTATCCATGCGCAGATGCCGGTTGTCCTCGATCTTGAGGAGCGGCTGGCCCGGCATGGCCATCTCGCCCAGGTTGATCCGCTTCTCCACGATCCTGCCGTCGATGGGCGCGGTAATGGTGGTGTAGCTCTCCATGGCCTTAGCCGCGTTCAGGTTCGCCCGTGCCGACGCCAATCCGAGCGTGGCCTGGTCCATCTCCATCTGCGTGGCCGCGTTCTCGGCAAAGAGGGTCTTGATGCGTTCGTACTGGATCCGGGCGTTGTCGTAGGCGGCGCGGGCCTGGTATGCCTGGGCCTTGATCTCGCCGCTCTGGATCCGGAGGAGCACGGCGCCCTTGTACACGAAGTCGCCCTCGTTCACGGTGAGCGCCGTTACCATGCCCATGACCTTGCTCGACAGCACCGAGGTGCTGCGCGAGCTCAACACCCCTGCCGCGGTCACGACCGAGTCCACCGGCGTGGGCGTCACCGTGACCGCGTCCACGGTGAGCGGGGGAGCAACAGGGACGCTGCCCTCCGCGGTCTTTGCCTTGCCGAAGGTGAGCGTGGCCGCGCCGAAGAGCGCGGCAGCAGCGACCACGGCCGTGAGCACAACGATCTTCCGGTCAGCGGATTTCACTTTTTGTACGATATCTGTAAAAGACATTTCGTTCTCCTTCCGGATTAAAAAACTAATTCAAAGGCAACCACAGAGGGCACCGAGAAAATCTTAAGGCGAGTACGCCGAGTTTTTTAACTTACGGTTTCCTCGGTTTTCCCCCTCTGAGCCCTCAGTGGTTAATTTGTTGCCTCTTGCCCAGTAGTAAGCTTTCCCTCTGTGTCCTCAGCGGTTCAACTGCTTTTGCCTCTACCCAATATTAAGCTTTCCCTCTGAGCCCTCAGTGGTTAATTTGTTGCCTCTTGCCCAGTAGTAAGCTTTCCCTCTGTGTCCTCAGTGGTTCAACTGCTTTTGCCTCTACTCCAGTATTAAGATTTCCTCTGAGCCCTCTGTGGTTAATTTGTTGCCTCTTGTAGTTGCTTATAACGTCCCCATCGCCAGGTTCAACTCCGCCCGGGCGATGTTGTTGTCGTAGAGGGCCTGGAGCGCGTTCGTCCTTGCCCGGATCAGCGCGTTCTCCGCGCCGAGCACGTCCACGAAGGTGGTCATGCCCGTCTCGTACCGCTTCTGCACGATCCGGAGCCCTTCCGCCGCCTCCTGGACCGACGAGGTCGTCGCCGTGATGCGGTCGAGCGAGGCGGAGAGATCGTAGTATGCCTGCCGCACCTGCAATTCGACCATGGCCCGCGTCTGCTCTTCCAGGAACTGCATGCGGCTCTTCTGCGCGAGCGCCGCGTTCACCGACGAGCGGGTCGCCAGGCCGTCGAAGAGGTTCCACTGGGCGACCGCCATGACGGACCAGCTCCGGCTGTCCTCGCCCCCGACCCGGTCGCTGTTCCAGTCCGTCTGGCCCATGAGGTTCAGGGTCGGAAGGTAGCCGGTCCGCGCCATGGTAACGGACTTCTCCGCATTCCTGCGGTTCAGGTCCATGGAAAGTAAATCGGGCCGCTCTGCCATGGCCCGGCCCAGGAGCACGTCCAGGTCCGCGGGCCGTTCCTGTATTGCGAGCCCGCCCGCGGGCTCGTACTGCGTGCCCTGGGGAGCGCCCATGGCAAAGGCGAGCCCCGCGCTCCCGAGCGCCAGGTTGTTCTCTGCCCGGGTCACCATCTCCTGCACCTCGGCGAGCTGCACCTTGGCGCGGAGCAGGTCGGAGCGGAGCACCGCGCCGGCCTTGTAGCGCGCCTGGGCCAGCGTCACGTTCGCCTGGCTCGTCTCGAGCGACTGGAGCGCGACCTTACGATATTCTCCGGCAAGCAGCAGGCCGTAGTAGGCCTTCACCACCCGGGCGACGATCTCCTGGCGCGACCGCTCGCGGTCCTGGGTCGATGCCTCCTTGCCGAGCTTTGCCTGGCTGCGCGCGATATGTCCCTTCCCGCCGTTCCAGATCGGCTGCATGACCGCCAGCCGCGTGTCGTAGTTCGAGATGGGCCGCGGGTCGTTCATCACCGCGGGGTCGAAGTCCGCGGGCGTGACCATCTGCCGGTTCAGCTTCGTGCCGAGGACCATGAGCGGGCTGTCGGTCCTGCTCCAGGTCTCGGAGAGCGTGACCTTCGGCAGGAACCCGGACCAGGTCTTCTGCATGTCCGCGTCCGCGGCTGCGACCTGTGCGTCCGCCGCCTTGAGCCCGGGATTCGCTGCAAGGGCCTGCGCCACGGCCTGGTCCAGCGTGATCGTGGTCGGCTCGGCGCCGTAGCTGAGCGCGGTCACCGCGAAGAGGAGCAGGAGGAACAAAAGCGCCTGGAGCGCAAAGATCAGGACCTGGGAAGGCCGGTCCGGGCTTTCCCATTCCTTCATGCCGATACCGCCGCCGCGTTCTCGCTCCGGAATGCCGCAGCCGTTGCCGCGCGGCTGCTCCGGTTCCAGGTCACGATGCCGCCTTCGAGGTTGCTCACCCGGAAGCCCTGCTGCGAGAGGTACATGCAGGCGTAGGCGCTGCGGTTCCCGGTCCGGCAGTAGACCACGATCTCCTTGTCCTGCGGCAGCTCCTTGGCCCGGAACCCGAGCTCCTGCAAAGGGATCAAGGTCGACCCCGGGATCGCCTGCTGCGCGTTCTCCTGGGGGGTGCGTACGTCGAGCAGGAAGAAGTCCCTGCGTTCCAGTATCTTGTCGTTCAGTTCTTCGCTATTGATGTTCCGGCATCCGGCGCTTCGGAAAAACATGGCTGCCTCCTTCTCTGTCTGTCCAAGGGCCCGAACAAGGGACACGGTCAGGGGGATCCTCTGGGGGGAGGATTGGGGGATTGACCGTGCCCCGTGTTCAAGCTTTGTATCCCCTTATTACAAGGTCCGTGCCAAAGCGATAAAGCGGGTTTTTGTTTGGTTATTTAAAGAGTTACAGAAGGGGCTGGTTTTTTCGCAGGCGGAAAAAGATGTCGAAGGAAAATCACCGCGGATGGGGACTCTATTGATTTATTGGGGAAATTGCTTGATCGACGTTTTTGTCGGGGCGGAAGGGATTGTACCGGAGTCAGATGACGCTTCTGTCGTTCAAACTAGATCCACCAACATAATTGATTCTTCGATGGGCCGAAGATATTGCCAAATCGTCAAGTCATCCGGAAATTCGGCTGCAAACAATTAACTGGCAAAATTAAGAAACAATTACGTCGTCCAATTTATCGGCTTCAGACTAACACCGTCACCTACGTCGCAACCGCGACAGTAAAGAAAAATATCAACTTCCGATTGCAACTTTCACTAATTTCATTGCACTAAGGCATCAACGTTCCCAAGGACTGCTCCCCAGGACCTCCGTAGATTGCATTTGCTACTTCCGGCTTTGCAACTTTGAGCCAACGACACGCGGTTCTCGGGCACAATGGAAAAGCCCGACTACAATGATCGTATTGTTGTTTATCGTGAAGTAAATCGCGTACGGGAACCTTCTGAGCAGGCAACGTCTGAATTCATGGTGAACTTTTTGGTGCAAAAGTGGATGGCGGGGGATATCGCCGGCGCAGGCATAGAACATCCGAAGAAATTCATCGCCAAGTCCCGGAGATTTCGTTTCGTACCAAGAATAGCCGCTGACAGCGTCATCTTCGACTTCAGGTAAAAAACGAAGCGAATAGTTCATTTGTGCTTTTCGATGCTCGCTCGTAGGGTATCAAGAGAAAGGAGGGTGCCGGGCGTAGATGCATGCCGTTTCAGACGTGCGTCGAGTTCTCCCTTATGGCTCTCAGGGATGGGGACAGATGCTTCATCAGCAGAAATAGTATCCCAGAGATCTTCAACCAATAATATCTTTTCCGGGATGCTCAGTTTTGATATTTCCGGAAGGTCTTTTACGCGCATAATGTGCCTCCTCATATTGACCATATCCTATCATTTTGCCGGCAAATTTACAATTAGTCGATAGGGTCACCCATTTGAAGGCTCGTCGTCAATATTGACGATCTCGTAAGAAGTCCCTGCGCGAGTTCGGCAGAAAAAAAGCGCGCGGATCATCACATTTCCTTTGCACCACAAGGGGTTTCGTGATACATACAGGCATCACTCGTTGTTTTGAGGAGCCCGCATGATCTATACCAAGGATCACAAAACCCGCGACATGTTCGACCCGTTCCCCTTCCTGGGGCCGAAGCGCAAAGAGCGCATCGAATCCTCCTGGGCCAAGGTCTTCCGAGAGC
>JBJKRX010000052.1:0-5600 GCA_046704425.1 Nitrospirota bacterium | reverse complement strand
TTCCTTCCCTGTTCGCCCAGGCCCGTGAGCTTGATCTTCTGCCCCTCTCTGATCCCCGCGGGCACCGTGATCAGGATTTCCCGGGAGGAGCCGCCCTGATAGACGGTATATTTCGATTTCCCCCCGGCAAAGGCCTCCGCCCGCGTTATCGCAAGCGAAGCGTGATAATCCTTCCCGCGTTCCGGCAGGACGATGCCCATCCTCTTTGCCGCCGTCTTCTGGAGCAGACCGAGCCCCTTCCGCATGAGCCGGGAGCCCAGGGTCTCCTTCCCCGATTGCCCGGCAGCGGAACGGGAGGCGGCCCCCAGGGGCCCGAAAAAGAGGAAGCCGCTGCCGGAAACGCCCGGCCCCCGGAATTTGAACTCCCGGTAATTGCGGCCGTAAAAGGCATCGCTGCTGAAGATGTCTTCGGGCCGGTTGAACCCGAATATCCTGCTCAGTTCCTCGAAGACCTGGTTGATGTCCGAATTCCGGAAGATGTCCTCGTCCGTATGGGCCTGCCGGAACCGGCCCCTCGCAAAGGAGCCGAAGCTGTTCCGCATGAGATCGTACTCCCGTCTCTTCTCCGGATTGGAAAGGACCGCATAGGCCTCATTGAGCTCCTTCATCTGTTCCTGGCCGCCCGGATTCCTGTCGGGATGATAGCGGAAGGCAAGATTGCGGTAGGTCTTTTTTATTTCGTCGGGCGACGCGGATTCGGCAACGCCCAGCACCTGGTAATAGTCTTTCCCGTCCATGCATCTATTATAAAATACCGGCCTCTGGCATGCAAGGGCCGCCCTCACGGAGTACGGCGCCGTGGATCGCGCCCTGCGTCCCCGTGCAGTTGAAGATCCACGGCAGTACGAACAGAAGAACGCCGCGGATCGCATCGTCGCCTCGCCGCAGCCGGCCGTCCTGTTCCCCTATGCTATACTTGCTTCGGGAGACCCGCCATGGAAACCCTCGCCCTGCACCCGCGTCTCCGGGAGATGGCCGCCCGGTATCCGGAAAAGTTCGCGTCCGAGGACGCCATCTTCTCGCAGATCCACCCCGGGAACCGCATCTTCATCGGAACGGGCTGCGGGGAGCCGCAGTACCTCGTCCAGGCCCTGATCCAATACGTCCGGTCCCATCCCAAGGCCTTCTTCGACGCAGAGCTGTTCCAGGTCTGGGCGCTCGGGGTCGCGCCCTACGGGGACGCGAAGTTCAAGGACAACTTCCGCTACAACTCCTTCTTCATCGGGAACAACACGCGTGAAGCCGTCAATCGCGGCCTGGCGGACTACACGCCGGTCTTCCTGTCCCAGGTGCCCGCGCTGTTCCAGCGCAGGATGGTGCCGATCGACGTGGCCCTGATCCAGACGTCGCTGCCGGACGAGCACGGGTTCATGAGCCTCGGGATCAGCGTGGACATCGTGAAGGCGGCGGTCGAGGCTGCGGCGCTCGTGATCGCCCAGGTCAACAGCGAGATGCCGCGCATCCACGGCGACACGTTCCTGCATATCCGCGATGTCCGGTACCTGCTCCCCCATGACGAGCCGCTCCTCGAATTCTCCGCGGTCGTGTCCGACGAGATCGCGGAGCGGATCGGCAGGTACGTGAGCCGCATCGTGCAGGACGGGGACACGATCCAGGTGGGCTACGGCAGCATCCCGAACGCCATCCTCAAGCATCTGACGGACAAGAAGCATCTGGGCGTGCATACGGAGCTGCTGACCGACGGGATCGTGGAGCTGATGCGGCAGGGCGTGGTCGACAACACGCGGAAGGACCTGAATTGCGGCAAGACCGTGGCCGCCTTTGCCATGGGCAAACGCGAGACCTACCGCTATCTCCACGACAATCCGGCCGTCGAGTTCCGGCAGGTGAACTACACGAACAACCCCACGGTCCTGGCCCGGCAGCAGCGCATGACGGCCATCAACAGCGCGCTCGAGATCGACCTCACGGGCCAGGCAACCGCCGAGTCCATCGGCGAGGTCTTCTACAGCGGCATCGGCGGTCAGGCGGACTTCATGCGCGGCGCAATCCTCTCCCCGGGCGGCAAGACGATCCTGGCCCTGCAGGCGACGGCCGAGAACGGCACGGTCTCGCGCATCGTGCCCTTCGTGAAGGAAGGCGCGGGCGTCACGCTCGGCCGCGGGGACATCCACTACGTGGTGACCGAGCACGGCATCGCCTATCTGCACGGCAAGAACGTGCGCGAGCGGGCCATGGACCTGATCGCCATCAGCCACCCGCGGTTCCGGCCCGGGCTGATCGATGCGGCGAAACGCCGGCACCTCATCTACAAGGACCAGGCCTACGTGACCGGCGCGGGCGGGGAGTATCCCGAGCACCTGGAGGCCCGGCGTACGACCCGGACCGGGCTGGGGCTCTTGCTCCGGCCGGTGCGGATCAACGACGAACAGCTCCTCAAGGACTTCTTCTACCACCTGACCCGGGACAGCATGTACCACCGGTTCATCACCGCGCGGCAGGACATGCCGCACGAGCGGCTCCAGCAGTTCATCGCCATCGACTACCGCAGGGAGATGGCGATCCTGGCGATGGTGCAGGAGGACGGGAATGACGTTGTGGCCGGCCTGGGCCAGTACGTGATCGACGAGAAGACGCATACGGCCGAGGTCGCCTTCGTGGTGCGGGACGGGTACCAGGGCAGGGGGATCGGGGCCGTGCTCCTGGCGTATTTGACCTTTCTGGCGAAGAAGCAGGGGCTTTTGGGATTTACCGCGTCGGTGCTCCAGGACAACAAGCCCATGCTGCACCTCTTCGAGGGCGCGGGTTTCTCGATCGAGAAACGGCTCGACGCCGGGGTCTATGAGCTCGTGATGTCCTTCCGGGAGACCGGGGAGGGGTAGGGCGCGCGGATCAGCCCTTCCTTGCCTGCGGCAACGTTCGCCGCAGGGGCGGCGCGACGGATCCTGCTCCCGTCCGGACCGGAACTGCCTCCTTGCTTCATTCCGCCATCCTGCGTTTCTCCCGCCGATCTTGGAAATAACGAAATAAGGTTGACAGAAACGGGGATACTGGTACCATAGCAGGGACGGAAAGGGGGGGGACATGAACAAAATTGCGGGATCGCCGGTCCTCCGGCTCTGCGCGGCCCTGGGGTTCCTGTTGCTGGGGGGCTGCGCGTCCGGTCCGCGCGTGGGACCGGGCACGCAGACCGAGCCCGTTGCCCTGGGCAAGACGTTTTCTTCCCTCCAGGAGTCCGTCGCCGATTTCCGCGGACATGGGTTCGTCCTCCTGGGGCGCTTCGAACAGTCCCAATGGCCCGCCACGGTCGTGCGGGAACGGGACGGCCTGGACGAGATCCGGTTCGTCCTGCCGTCGGGCACCCCGCACCTCTATACCGGCTATGACGGCTATCTCCTGAAGGTCGTGGTGCTCGTGGATGCGGCGCAGAACGAGACCGTACTCGTGTTCCGGTCCCGGGACCAGGTGAGCAGCGCGGCCGACGTGCATCGCCGCGCCTTGCCGCCCGGGATGGAGATGGACAGCCGGCTCGACGACCTGGTCAACCGGGTCATCGACCGCCTGGCCGCACAGAAGAACGCGAAGGTCGCGGTCCTGGCGTTCTCCGACCCGGACGGCAGCGTTTCCCCGCTGGGGAGGTTCATTGCGGAAGAGCTGAACAGCCGGCTGGTGCGGAGCAACAAGGTCCGGGTCGTCGAGCAACGGCTGCTCGACCGGGCGGTGAAAGGGCGGAAGGCCGGCGCCCCGGGCATGGTCGATCAGAGGACGGCCAAGACGATCGGCCGGCTCTCCGGCGCGGACGCGGTCCTGATCGGGACGGTCTTGCCCCTGGAGACAACGGTGCGGATCGATGCCCGCCTGATCGCCACGGAGACCGGCACCGTCTCTGCCGCCGCGTCGACGACCATCCCCCGCGACGCGGAGATCGAGGGCCTGCTGGGAACGAGAAGGTAAAAGGATGCATCTCGATGGAAGCACGAAGAAGTACGGCCCTTAATCGGATCCAGTCCCCCCGTCCCTCCTGCCCGCCTCTTCCTTGTCCCTTCCACCCGTCTCTGCATTGACAAACCGGAGAGCGGTGCTATGCTTGGAAGCATCTCCCCGGGAACACGATGCATCCGTCTGCAACGACGAGATCCCGCTCCTCCCTCTCTTGCCCCCCCATCCCCAGGGGTGCCGCGGTTTTGTGTATCTTCCGGCGCCCCTGGGGCTTCCTTGCTGCCGCGCAGGCGGCGCCTTTTGCAACTTCACCACGGATTGACGGCTGGATTATCCGATCCTGACGCAGCGCATGGAGATCGATCCGTGCTGCATGCCTTCGTGCGGGAAGGTGAGGGGGTCGTCCTTTTCCTGCAGCGCGACGATGGAGAGCAGGGGCAGGTAGTGGTCGAGGGTGGGCACGGCCAGGGCAGCGGACGGACCGAGCGCCTCGAGGTCGAGCAGGCCTTCGTGGTCGCCGCTCTCCAGCCGGTCTTTTACCGCCGCGTCGAACTCTTCCGCCCAGGCGAAGGGCTCGGCGTCGATGTTCTCGAAGTCGAGCATCCCCAGGTTGTGCACGATATTGCCGCTGCCCAGGATCAGGACCCCGCGCCTGCGCAGCGCGGCGAGCTCTTTGCCCAGGTCGTAGTGGTAGCGCAGCGGCTTGGGGTGCCATTCGTTGAAGGAATAGTCGAGGCTCATCTCGAACACCGGGACGTCGGCCTCGGGGTACATATGGCGCAGCACGGCCCAGGCCGCGTGGTCCAGGCCCCAGTCGTCCCGGCACCGGACTTGCGCGTTGCGCACGAGCTCCGTGACCGCGCGCGCCGTCGCGGCCGCGCCGGGGCTCGGGTAGCGCAGGGCGTAGAGCGCGTCGGGAAACCCAGAGAAATCATGGATGGTTTCGGGTCGGGCCATGCAGCCCACGAAGGTGCCCGCGGTGAGCCAGTGGGCCGAGACGACCATGATCGCCTCGGGCCGGGGGAGGCTCCTGCCCAGGGCGCGGAGGGATTGGGTGTAGCTGTTGTCCAGGATGCAGTTCATCGGCGAACCGTGGCCGATGAAGAGCGCCGGCATCTTCTCCTTCATCAGTGCTCCTCGCTTGGCGCGTGTTTCGCACGTTCCCTCAAAGTATAACACGGACGGGATCCGGGCGGAAAAATCGCTTTGCAAGCTTCTTCCCATTCGGTATACTTCCTCAGTCCCCGCTGCTTTTCGGGAAAGGAAACGCCATGTCCCCGGACATCGATATCGCCACCCTCGCCGGACTGAGCGACGAGGAAGCTGCCCTGCGTCTCCGGCGCGACGGCCGGAACGAGCTGCCGGGCGCGAAGCGCCGCGGCATTGCCGCGATCGCCGCGGGCGTGGCGCGCGAGCCCATGTTCCTGCTGCTCGTTGCCTGCGGCGCGCTCTACCTCGTCCTGGGAGACCTCCGGGAAGCGCTGATGCTGCTCGGCTTCGTCTTCGTGGTCATGGGCATCACGCTCTACCAGGAGCGCAAGACCGAGCGGGCCCTGGAGGCCCTCCGCGACCTGTCGAGCCCGCGCGCGCTCGTGATCCGGGGCGGCAGGCAGCTGCGCATCGCCGGCGGCGACGTGGTCCAAGGGGACGTGATCCTGCTGCGCGAGGGGGACCGGGTCCCCGCGGACGCGGTGCTCTTC
>JBJKRX010000051.1:0-5445 GCA_046704425.1 Nitrospirota bacterium | reverse complement strand
GGTGAAAGCGGGCCGGTTCTTCGGCGAATTCGGACGGCTCAGCGACATTCACGATCATGAGCTGCCCTTCGTGAACCGGCCGCTGGTGCTCGATAAATACATCGGCGGCGAGTCGCGAACAGACGGGGTGCAGGTAACCTGGCTATTGCCGACGGACCGCTACATCAGTCTGGCCCTCGGCGCAGGCAACCAGTTCGGGGGAGACAACCCACCCCCGGATGTCGGCGGGTTCCGGAACGGTAGCGGATTGAATTACTGGGGGCGGCTCTCCACCTATTTCGAACTGACGCCGAACCTCTCGCTCGAACCGGGGATCTCGGGTCTCTGGGGGCCGAGCCTGGTCGCCCAATGGGACCCCGCGGTGCAGGCACTTCCCGTCGTGGCGGGCGACACCTTGACCGAGCGGGCGCGCCGCCTCGCGGGAGCGGATATCGTCCTGAGCTGGAAGCCCCTGCGCGACAACCAGTTCCGGGCAGTCACGTGGGGTACGGAGGTGCTCTCCAGCGACAACAAATACGACGTTACCGCTCCCTCGGGCAACGCCCTGCCCGGTCGCACCGTGGGCGCCTACGGCCTGTACTCCTATTTGCTATACCGGTGGCGGCGGCAATGGTCGGCCGGGGTACAGTACGAATGGCTGGAGGACATGGTGAACAAAGAGGCAAAAACCGCCGCCTACGATGCAAACGTCACCTGGGCGCTCAGCCACTGGAACCAGATGCGCCTTCAGTACACCTATACCGCTCCCAACGCGGCAACGGGACTGCGGCCGGACAGCGCCGTGTATCTGCAATGGGCCTGGATCATCGGGTCGCATTCCCACGGCTGGCAGCAACGCTAACGGAAGGAGAGGCCAATCATGAAAAACAAATTCACAGCAAGGACCATGGGGATACTCGTCCTCATCGCGGCGTTGTGCGCGCCGGCGCTGCAGGCCCGTGCCGCAGCTAAGATCCGGGTCGTCGCGACGCTTACCGACCTTGCCGATTTCGCACGCGAGATCGGCGGGGATCATGTGCAGGTCACCAGCCTCGCGACCGGGATCGAGGACACGCACGGCGTGCCGATGAAGCCCAGCTTCGTGCCGCTCATGAACCGGGCGGACCTGCTGCTCGAGGTCGGATTCGATATGGAGCATGCCTTCCTGCCCGCGCTCCTGGAGGCGAGCGAAAACCCGCGCATCCAGGTGGGCCAGCCCGGCTACATCGACTGCTCGAAAGGCGTCGTGCCGCTCGATGTGCCCCGCTCGACCGAACACTATGCCGGCGACGTCCATCCTTACGGCAATCCCCATTATATGCTCGACCCGGTATTGGCGAAGACCGCGGTCGAGAATATCTCCAACGCCTTCACGGCCTTCGCCCCGCAGTACGAGGCGGACTTCACCCGGAACCGCGACGCCTATCTCGCCAAATTGAACGCAAAGATCGCCGAATGGGAGAAGGAAGCCGCCGTCCTCAAGGGCGTCAAGTTCATCGCCTACCATGAAGAATGGAACTACTTCGCCAGGCGGTTCGGCATGGACTTCTTCGGCACCGTGGAACTGCGACCGGGGATCGATCCGACGCCGCGCCATATCGAGGAGCTCATCACCGCGATGCGGGCCGAGCACGTTCCGATCGTCATACGGGAGCAGCAGTTCCCGGAACGGGTGCCGAGACGCATCGCCGAACAGACCGGGGCGACCCTCGTGACACTGCCCATCATGCCGAACGCCTTGCCGGACACGGAGACCTACATCAAGATGATGGACTATATAGTCCACACGCTGGTCGCTGCCGTAGAGGCGAGAAAATAACGACGGGAGAATGCGTCCGCCCGGTTCTCCGGGCGGACGCAAACATAAAACCATGAACGAACCGGTACTCACCTTCGACAATCTCGTCATCGGCTACAACAACCAGCCGGTGCTGTCCGGCATCTCGCTCTCCATCGCCCGCGCCGGCTTTACCGCCATCCTGGGCGCAAACGGCTCGGGTAAATCGACGCTGCTGAAGACCGTGCTGGGGCTGATCCCGCCGGTCGCGGGTCGCATCGAACCGGCGGCGAACGAACCGTTCCGGTTCGGCTACGTCCCGCAGGCCGCGCAGTTCGACCCGATCTATCTGTTCACGGCCTTCGAGGTGGCCCTGATGGGCGTCTACGGCCGCGTGCGGCCGGGCAGATTCGTCCCCGCCGCCGAACGCGCTTTTACGCACGAATGCCTGCGCGCGGCGGGGGCCGGGGGATTCGCCCGCAAGCGTTTCGCCGAGCTCTCGGGGGGGCAGAAGCAGCGCGTCCTCATCGCCCGCGCGCTGGCCACGCGGCCCGACATCCTGGTGCTGGACGAGCCCACCGCAGGCGTGGACCACGCTACGACGCAGGCGGTGATGGAATTCCTTGCGCTGGTCTGCAGGGAGCAACAGGTCACGGTCCTGCTCGTCACCCACGACTTTGCGACGGTGCGCCGCCACGCCGGGTACGTCATCTGGCTGCACGAGGGAAGGGTCTTCCACGGGTCGGCGCCGGAATTGCTGGCGCCCGACCGCCTGCCCGATCTGCTCGGAGAAGGGATGGACTGATATGGAATCGCTGCACCAGATCCTCTCGCCCCATTTTCTGCTGCGCAACTCGCTCTATACGAGCGTGCTCATCGGCTTTACCTGTCCCCTGGTGGGCGTTTTTTTCGTGATGCGCCGCCTGGTGTTCCTGGGCGTTGCGCTCCCCCAGATATCCTCGACGGGCGTCGCGCTCGCCCTGTCGCTTCCGCTCTGGCTCGGGATCGATCCGGCACGGCACGGCCTGCAGGGCGCTCACGCGCTCGCCTTCGCCGGCTCGATCGTCTTTTCCGTGGCCGCGATCCTAGCGCTGGCGTTTCTGGAGCGGCGCGGCCGCGGACACCCGGAAGGCCGGCTCGGGACCGCCTACGTCGTCGCCGCGGCACTGGGGATCCTTCTTTTGGCAAAGAATCCCTACGGCGAGATCGGCTGGCTCGACATGCTGAAAGGAGAGGTCATCACCATCTCCAATTTCGATCTCGTGCTGACGGCGGCGACGCTTACGCTCGTGCTGCTCGTGCTGGGGCTGTTCCAAAAGGAACTGCTGCTCGTGTCCTTCGACCGCGACATGGCGTCGATCCTCGGGAAGAACGTTGTTCTTTGGGACGTGGTGCTCTATGTCCTGATCGGCCTGACCGTCTCGATGGCCGTGCTCAGCGTAGGACCGCTCATTGCCTTCGGTTTCCTGCTGACCCCCGCGCTGATCGCGCATCTGTACGCGCGCACCATGCATCGCTTCGTGGCCGTCGCCTCCGGGATCGGGGGGGCCGCCGCGTTCTTCGGGTTCTGGGCGGCATATCAATGGGACCTGCCGGTCGGCCCCACGGACGTGGCCCTCTTAGGCGTTCTCTACGCGACGGGTTGGACGATCGCCGCGGTCACGGCTAGGGTCTTTTCCCCGGTACGGTGAAAAAGGAGCAAAAATGAATCGCTCTCTGAGCGTGCTGACCATAATGATAATCGTAAGCACACTTTCCGGATGCGCTCTGACGACCACTGAGATCGCCCGAAGGAGCAAGAGCACCAGAACGGATGTTTTCAGTGAAGCCCCGTGGGAAGGCCCTGCGCCGGCCGGCTTCGTGGACCTCGTCGTCAAGGCAACCGTCAAGATTCCCCCGCAGCCAGGAGCAACGGCTGAGCAGACCTCCTCGTTGCCGTTCCTGGTCAACATAGACGGCCAGGCCGTGCAGTGGGCCGCCGCAGGCCATCAGGAGAATACGCCCCGCTATACCGCCGCGGGCTATGAGAGCCGTGATCCCGAAGCTGGTCTCGGGATACGGTACCGCCTCGAAAAGACCATCCGGCTTGCATCCGGGACCCATCGGGTCATCTTCGGGCTTCCCCGCGAAGGCTTCCTGTCGGCCTTTAAGATCACCTTGCCGGAGAGGAAATCGCAAGTGCTGGAGTTCCTGCCGCTGTATCGCAGCGATGACCAGTATAAACGCGGACCGGTCCGTCTCCCCTCCTTTGCGCGGGGGATCGCGGGGTATCAAGCGCGGCTGAACGGAGCCGGGGTAGCTCCCGTGATCGCGAACTACGGGACCTATGGGTTGAAGATGCTGCTCCCCGCGATCTGACAACGCGCAACGATACGGCCGTTGTCGCAGGAAGGTGCCATAGTACGCATGCAGGCGACGTGCAGCATGAACATCGGTGGCGATGCCGCTTTCCGGCACCGCGTTTAGGGAGTGGTGCGTTGATTGTTGCGATTTTCCCACATACCCCAAAAATACCCCGATTCTATTAAACATTCCCGTTGCATTTTATCGCAGCCAATGATAATAAATGCATGGCAGCCCGGCACCGCGTACTTCGGCCGCCCGGGCAGGAAGGACCTGATTGTGTCGGCATCATCACGCAAAAACAGCGACCGGACCACGAACAAGAACAGCGTACTGATCATCGACGACAACGTCCTGTTCGGCGGCATCCTGCGCTCCGAATTCGCAGCGAACGGCTTCGCCGCGCGGAGCTGCGTCGGCGGCGTCCAGGCGCTCGATGCCCTGCGGGACGATCCTGCCAGCGTGATCATAGCCGATTACCAGATGCCCCTGATGAACGGCGTCGCAGTCGTGAAGCTTATCCGATCGAGCTTCCCGCGCAGTTTCATCATCGGCATCAGCATCGAGCCGTGGCGCGAGGACGAATTTCTGGAGGCAGGCGCCGACGCCTTCCTGCGCAAGCCGTTCACGTTCCCGGAGTTGCTGTCGCTGGCCAAGGGATGATCTGCCGCGCGGGCGGCATCGGAGAAACAGTCAGGAGGAAGACCTATGGATCGCGTCCGGTTCATTCAGCATGCAGGCAGGGAGATCCTATTTCTCGATTTTTCCGGGTGCAAGTGCGAGGAGGTCCAGCCCATCATCGACGCGGCGAAGGCGGTGGTGCGCACCAGGCCCCCGCAGTCGCTGCTCACCCTGACGGACGTGACGGACATGCGCTTCGACGACAAGGTCAGCGCCGGGATGAAGGAGTTCACCGCGCACAACAAACCCTACGTGCGTGCGTCCGCGGTGGTCGGCATCTCCGGGCTCAAAAAGATCATCTTCGACGCCGTCATGATCTTCTCCAAACGCAAGCTGCACGCCTTCAACTCGGTCAACGAGGCAAAGACCTGGCTGGCGACGGTGTAGACCGTCGTCCTTTTGCCCCTCATGCACCTGAGCAGGCGGCCCGTCCCATGCCCGCGAGGGACGGTGTAGTCGATCCCATAAAGGTCATCAGCTATTTCCCGCATGCCTATGCGCACCGCCGTCATCCCGGCCTATAACGAAGAGCAGAGAATCGTCACGACCGTGGGCCAGGTCAGACCGTTCGTAGATGAGATTATCGTCGTCGACGATGCCAGTACGGACCGTACCGCCGAACTGGCGAGGCGGCACGGAGCAAAGGTCGTCATCCAATCACGCAA
>JBJKRX010000050.1:0-63015 GCA_046704425.1 Nitrospirota bacterium | reverse complement strand
CGGCGGCCTTCGGGCCGCCGGGGTAGCGGCCGCAGTTCTTGTGCTCCCAGCAATTCTTCTTTGTCATAATTCTGTCCTTGCCTTCTCGGGATATATCAGGATTTCCTCGGACTTGCCCCCAGACCGTGCAGGAGGGATGCTGCAAGTTGGTTATATACTATAACGGAAGGGCGCGGATGGTGTCAATAATTTTTCCATGGCAATGCCGGATTTTTTGCTTTTTTGCGCCGGTATTGCAAAATCGCGGCCTTACGCCCCGGAAGCCGCATGCCTCGGGCAGGATGCCCTTTACATTCCGGAAAGAAGATGTTATTTATGTTCCATGTCGCATGACCTGAACGGATTCTTCTACCCCACGAACGTGGCCCTGATCGGGGCCACGGACAAGCCGACCAAGCCCGGCACCGCCATCCTGGAAAACCTGTCGCACTTCCACGGCGCCGTGTATCCCGTCAATCCCAAGCATACGACACTGCTCGGCCACCGGTGCTATCCGACGATCCAGGCAGTGCCCGACCCGATCGACCTGGCCATCGTGGCGCTCCCGGCCCCGCTCGTGGAACAGGAGCTCGACGGACTCCGGGCCAAGGGGATCACGCGGGCGATCCTGATCAGCTCCGGGTTCGCCGAGGCGGGCGAGGAAGGGCTCCGCATGCAGGAACGGATCCGGGAGCGCTCCCAAGAGTACGGCATCCGGGTCATCGGGCCGAACGCCCTCGGGGTCTACAACACCGAGAACGAGCTCGACAGCTTCTTCGTCTCCCGGGACCGCGTGTCGCGTCCCGCGGAGGGACGGCTCTCGATCATCTCGCAGAGCGGCGCGATCACGGTCATCCTGATGGAGGCCCTGGCGCGCGACGGGCTCGGCATCGCCAAGGCCGTGAACTACGGGAACCGGCTGGACCTCGACGAGGCGGACGCGCTCGATTACTTCGCCGAGGACCCGCGGACCGCAGCGGTCGCCATGTACATGGAATCGGTCCGCGACGGCGCGCGGTTCCTGCAGGCCGCCAAGGCATTCGCGGCGAAGAAGCCGCTCCTCATCTGGAAGGCCGGCAAGCGCGCGCTCGGCGCCGCGGCCGTTGCCTCGCACACGGCGACCCTGGCCGGGACCTACGGCCTCTACCAGGCCGCCTTCCGCCAGGCCGGCGCGGTCGAGGCAGCGGGGTTCGACCACATGATCGACGCGGCCAAGGCCGTGGCGCTCATGGACTATCCCTGCATCGGCAACCGGCTCCTGATCGTCACGAACGGCGGGGGCATGGCCGTGGCCGCGTCGGACCAGGCCGAGGCCGAGGGCTTCGTCATGCCGCGCACGCCCGCCGAGGTGCGCGAACGGCTCGCCGGGACGTTCCCCCCCTTCTTCGTCATGAACAATCCTATCGACATCACCGGCAGCGGCAGGAACGAGGACTATGCCGCGGCGCTCAACGCGGCCCTGCCGCACTACGACGCCGCGGTCGTGATCATCCTGATGGGCGCGACCGTCGTGACCGACCGCGCCGTGGAGCTCGTGGCGCAGGCCTGTCACGAGGCCAAGAAGCCCGTGGTCTGCTGCATCCTGCAGGGCCTGGGCTACACCCGCGAGGCCATGAGCGCGCTCCTGAAGCTCGGCATACCCGTGTACCCGTCGCCCGAGCGGGCGGTGCGCGCCCTGTCCGCGCTCCGCAAGGCCGGCGAGAACCGGGGGTGCCCGTGAACGCAGGGGAGATCATCAAGGCGGCGCGGGAAGAGGGACGCAGCGCGCTTTTCGAGACCGAGGCGAAGGAGATCCTGCGCGGCCTCGGCGCGGCAACGCCGAAGTTCGCTGTCGCGGACGCGGGGGACGAGAAGGCGCTCGCCGCGGCCGGAGACGCGGTCGGCTATCCCCTGGCGCTCAAGGCGGTCTCGCCCGGCATCCTGCACAAGACCGACGTGGGCGCCGTGATGCTGAACATCACGGCCAAGAACGGGCTCCTGGCCTCGGCCACGATGATGAAGAAGATGCTCGGCGTGCGCGCGCCCGATGCAACGGTCCGGTCGTTCCTCGTGGAGCGGATGATGCCGCAGGGCGTCGAGTTCCTGGTCGGCGGGCTGCGCGACCCGCAGTTCGGGCCGGCCCTGTCCTTCGGCCTCGGCGGGGTTTTGGTGGAGGCGCTGCAGGACGCGGTCTTCGGCATCCTGCCCATGACGCGCGACGAGCTGCTCGCCATGATCAACGAGACGCGGGCAGGCGCCTTCCTCGCGGGAAAACGTTCCTCCGACGCCCCGCCGGACCGCGACGCCGTGCTGACCCTCCTCGAGACCGTCGGAAGACTCCTGACCGACGTCCCGGAGATCAAGGAGATCGACCTCAATCCCGTGCGCGTCTACGTCCGCGGCGCCACCGTGCTCGACGCGCGGATCGTGCTGGCGTGATCCGCCATGGCTGGCCTGCGACCCCAGCCGGACCCCTGTGCAGCATGGAGACAAGAGCGTCGTGCCCTGCGACGCGAGGTCCGGCATTTGCGCACGGTCGTTACGGAGCGCCTCCCCTCCCTTGCCGCGCTCCTGAAGCGGCGGGGGTTCCTGGTCTATAAACAACAGCCGGAAGAGGACCTCTTCGTGCCGAGTGCGCGCGGCCGCGACGCCTGGTACGCCATGCTGCACCGGTACTCCTTCCGGCTCTTCCTGCGCGACGTGATCAAGCACCAGGCCCTGTTCACGCTCGCGGACGTGGCGCGCTACGCGACGCCGCAGAAGACGCAAGGCTACATCGAGTTTCTCCGATCCCTGCGGCTGATCCGGAAGACGGGGGCAGGATATCGCATCGTCCGGCCGATCACGAGCTTCGGTCCCACGCTCGAATGGTACACCGCGGAGATCTTCCGGCAAGACTTCGGGGCCGAGGCCCTCTGGGGCGTCAAGTTCCGGCGGCCCCGCGTGGGAGGCGACTACGACGTGATCGCCGGGCTCGAGGGAGCGCTGCTCTACGTCGAGGTCAAGTCCTCCCCGCCCAAGCAGATCATGGAGGGCGAGATCGCGGCTTTCCTCGACCGGGTCTTCGACCTGGCGCCCTCGCTCGCCCTGTTCCTCATGGACACGGAGCTCCGGATGCAGGACAAGCTCGTGCCCTTGTTCGCGCAGGCCCTGGCAGCGCGAAGCGCTGAGCCGCCGCCCGTGCGCCGGCTGGAGCGCGAGCTCTTCACGATCCAGGACCGGATCTTCATCGTGAACGCGAAGGGGGGCATCGTGCACAATTGCAGCCGGGTCCTGCACCGCTACTTCCAGACGCAGGTCGCGGCGCAGGTGCCGCGGAGGAAAGGAGCGTCATGCGCGTAATCGCGGCAGCCCTCATCTTCTACGTCTTCTTCATGGGCCTGCTCAAGGGCTTCCTGTACGTGCTGCCCGCGGGAGCGCCGGAATGGGCGAAGCCCGTGGGGGGACTCTTCCTCTTCGTTATCTCGCTCCTGATCACCAACCGGGTGATCAACGTGCAGGGCACCTCTTTCTGGACCGTCACCAAGCGCGGGAAAACGACCTATGAGCGGCTCGAGGAAGAGGGGATGCTCGTGTCCGAGGCCTATCGCACGGAACGCGCGCTCCGGGTCGACGAGCCGGGCCCGCAGGGGCCGCACTACTTCGTCGAGACGGAGGAAGGGGTGCTGCATTTGAACGGCGACTATTTGCGCGAGTACGAGCCCCGCCGCACCCTCGGGATCTTCAAACGGCACCGGCAATTCCCCTGCACCTACTTCGTCGTCAAACGCCTGCGCGAGGACAACAGCGTCCTGTTTTTGCAATTTCCCAAGGCCTCGGGCTTTCCCTTCGAACCCGAGCGGAGGGAAGGGGCCGTGGGCGAAGCAGAGCGCAAAAAAGGCCTCCTGCCCCAGGACGGGCACCTGATAACGAAGCGGACCTACGACGAGTTGAAGGCGGCGCTCGGCAACCGGGCACCCGAGGCCTGATTCCTTCACGCGGTCACAAAAAAACACTCGCCGCGTTCCTGATCGTTGCGGCAGGGGCCGCGTCATGGTATAGTGCCCCGCGGCCTTGGCCGGCCCAAATCCCCCATCCAAGGAGTCCCCCATGAGCGCCATGCACGACGACGACACCCAGCACATCAAATCCACGATCGGCACCGAGGTGTTCGTCGGCGACGTGATGACCCGCGGGGTGATCACCATCTCGAAATACGACAGCATCGTGAAGGTCGCGCGGATCCTGTCGGAGCGGAATATCAGCGGCCTGCCGGTCGTGGACAAGGACGACAAGGTCCTGGGCATCATCACCCAGGCGGACATCCTCTCCATGGTCGGCGTGCGGCGCGAGCAGACGCTCAAGGACCTGCTCAAGTACATGCTCGGCGAGCGGTTGCCGGAGCGCAAGATGGGCGACCACGTGGGCGACGTCATGACCGCGCCGGTCCTGACCGTGCAGCAGGAGACGAAGATCGCCGAGGCGGTGCGCATGATGGCCGACCGCAAGATCCGGCGGCTGGTCGTGACGGACGAGAACAATACCCTCATCGGGATCCTTTCGCGGGCCGATATCCTTCGGGCCGTGATCAAGAACCTGAAATAATTCCTCCCGGGCCGTGCCTCCTGCCGGCCTGTTCTGCTTTACAAGCGCTCCTTTTGATGCTATCGTCAAAGCATTGGCTGTTCCGGTCTTGCACGAGCGCGATCCCCATGCATCCCTACCAACAGAACGTTGCCGATGTCCTTCGTGAGCTGGGCACGACAAAGCGCGGCCTCTCGACGGACGAGGCGCGCATCCGCCAGGAGCGCTACGGCCCGAACGAGCTCGCGGAGCAGAAGCGCAAGTCCGTAGCAGCCATGTTCCTCGGCCAGTTCACGGACTTCCTCATCCTGATCCTGCTGGTTGCCGCCGTGGTCTCGGGCATCGTGGGCGATCCCGTGGACACCCTCGCCATCGTCGTGATCGTGCTCCTGAACGCGGTCCTCGGCGCGAGCCAGGAGTATCGCGCCGAGAAGGCGATCGCCGCGCTCCGGAAGATGGCTGCAGCCCATGCCGTGGTGCTGCGCGACGGGATCACCGCCACGGTCCCTGCCGCGGCACTCGTCCCGGGGGACATGGTGCTGCTCGACGCGGGGGGCATCGTGCCGGCCGACATCCGGGTCTGCGAGGCAGCAAGCCTCAGGGTCGAGGAAGCGGCGCTCACCGGCGAGTCCGTGCCGAGCGACAAGCACAGCCAGGCGATCGCGGACGAAGGGCTCCCGCTCGGCGATCGCAGGAACATGGTGTACAAGGGCACGATCGTGAGCGCGGGCAGGGGCAAAGGCGTCGTGGTCTCCACAGGCATGGAGACCGAGCTCGGCAGGATCGCCGCGCTCATTCAGAAGGAGCCCGAAGGGAAGACGCCGCTCCAGAAGCGGCTGGCGACTTTCGGCAAGCGGCTCGGCGCGGCAGTGCTTCTGATCTGCGCGATCATCTTTGCTGCCGGCCTTTTGCGCGGCGAGCCCGCGGCCCGGATCTTCCTCGTGGCCGTGAGCCTCGCCGTTGCCGCCGTGCCCGAGGCCCTGCCCGCGGTGGTGACCATCTCGCTCGCCCTGGGGGCGCGCGCCATGGTCCAGAGCAATGCCCTGGTCCGAAAGCTGCCCGCGGTCGAGACCCTCGGGTCGGTCACCTATATCTGCACGGACAAGACCGGCACCCTGACCGTGAACCGCATGACCGCGGAAGAGGTCTGGGTGGACAATGCCCTCTCGCCTGCTGCGGAGGTTTCACCATCCACCAAAGCTCCTGCACGCGATGATCCGCGATCGCTTCTTCTCACGTGCCTGGCGCTCTCGAACGACGCGCGCGAAGACAACGAGAATCGCGTGATCGGCGATCCCACCGAGGCAGCGCTCTACAGCATGGCAAAGGCAGCGGGATTCGTAAAGCAAGAGCTCGAACAGGAATATCCGCGGATCAACGAGATCCCCTTCGACTCCGTGCGCAAGCTCATGACCACCCTGCATAGGCTGCCGAAGAGGGAAGGCACGGACGCGTCGCTCGTTATCACCAAGGGCGCGATCGATGAGCTGCTCGATAGGACGCAGAATGTCCTGACTGCAGAGGGAGTGCAGCCTCTGGACAGGGACGCGGTCATGAACGTGAACGAGGCCATGGCAGCAAAGGGTCTGCGTGTTTTAGGAATAGCCGTCAAAGAGGCACCAATCCCGGACAATGCGCCTCTGCCGCAGGACGCGGAGGCCGGGCTGATGCTCGTGGGGCTCGTCGGGCTCCTTGACCCGCCGCGGCCCGAGGCAAAGGAGGCAGTAGCCCAGTGCAGGGCAGCAGGCGTGGTGCCGGTCATGATCACCGGAGACCATCCTCTGACCGCGCAGGTCATCGCAAAACGCGTGGGCATCCTGGACCAGGACGATCCAGAGGCTGTTATCACCGGCAGGGAGCTCGCGGCCCTTTCCTTTAATGAATTCGAACAACGGGTAGAACGCATCCGGGTCTATGCGCGCGTGGCGCCCGAGCAGAAGCTTACGATCGTAAAGGCCCTGCGAGACCGGGGACATTTCGTTGCCATGACCGGAGACGGCGTGAACGACGCACCTGCGCTCAAGGCAGCGGACATCGGCGTTGCCATGGGAATCACCGGAACGGACGTGGCCAAGGAGGCGTCGTCGCTCATCCTCCTGGACGACGACTTCGCGACCATCGTGAAGGCTGTGCGCCAGGGTCGCAGGATCTACGACAATATCCGGAAGTTCGTGCGTTATCTCCTCTCCACGAACTCGGGCGAGATCTGGACACTCTTCCTCGCACCCTTCTTCGGTCTGCCCGTGCCGCTCCAGCCGATCCAGATCCTCTGGATCAACCTCCTGACCGACGGCCTGCCAGCGCTTGCCCTGTCCCTGGAGCCCGAGGAGGGAGACGTGATGCAGCGCCCCCCGCGCAGGCCGAACGAGAGCGTCTTTGCCCACGGCCTCGGCGCGCACGCCGTCTGGGTGGGCCTGCTCATGGCTGCGGTGGTGCTGCCGCTCCAGGCCTGGGCCATCCACACCGGCGACAGCCACTGGCAGACCATGGTCTTTACCGTGCTCTGCCTCCTGCAGCTCGGCCACGTGATGGCCATCCGGTCGGAGAAACAGTCGCTCTTCACCCAGGGCCTTTTCTCGAACACCACGCTCTTCCTCGTCGTGCTCGGCACGATCATCCTCCAGCTCGCCGTGATCTACGTCCCGGTCTTCCACGAGGTCTTCATCACCCAGTCCCTGTCCCTCCCGGAGCTCGGCCTCGTGTTCCTGCTCTCGCTTACGGTGTTTGTTGCCGTGGAGATCGAGAAGTGGATACGACGGAAAAGAGATGCGCGGTAGCCCGCACGAAATACTGCATTGATATTATTCATATTAACGTTTTTCCACATGCTTCATCATTCATAACTCCATGAAATTAAGTTGTTTATTATAATATATACTAATGTAATTTATATTAGTATTTACTTGACATCGGCTATGTGTTATGGTAAATAAAATGCATATTAGTACTTATATTAAAATACTAGGTATTTACTAATATAAACTAAATTAGTAATTGAGGCGAATAAAGTGAAAATTCCTGAAAAGACGCCAGAGTTTTCTTCAATCAAGACTCCACTAACGCCGGAGCTATCTAGCAAACTTAGTAGCGTTATAAAAAAAGCCAATAGTGAGTACATGTATTGGACTGATTTCAAATATGTCCAAATGCCGGAAGGGATGTCGCATGAACAAGGCTGGACACTACTTAAGATGTATCGGTTAGTGCAATCAAAATATTTTCAGCTTGTTGACTCAACTAATCAGTCGTTTTCCTACTGCTTGCCTGACTGTGTCCTCAGAGATGTACATTTCATCGATCAGCAGGCTGGTGGATCGATAATTGTTGATGACCCATCCGTTGCATCAGAGGAAAAACGGAGATACATGATGCGGTCATTAGTTGAAGAGGCGATATCTTCTAGTCAGATAGAAGGAGCTGCAACGACCCGGATCGTAGCAAAAGAAATGTTAAGAACCGGAAGAAAACCGAAAGATCAGTCCGAGAAAATGATCTATAATAATTTTCAATCAATGCAAATGATCAAGAACCATCTAAACGAACCACTTTCTAAAGAGTTGATACTCGAGCTTCATCGGCACATGACTAAAGATACTCTAGAAAACCCTGATTGGGCAGGTCGATATCGTATGCCTGGCGATGATACGATTTACGTTTTCGATAGTGACGAGCAAACTGTTCTCTACAAACCGCCAGAGCCCGATCGAGTCGAGGACCTGATGCTAAAGCTATGCGACTTTGCCAATAATGACGAACAAGACGAATTTGTTAACCCGATCATTAAAGGGATATTGCTTCACTTTTGGCTGGCTTATGTCCACCCCTTTATGGACGGTAATGGGCGTACCGCGAGAGCACTCTTCTATTGGTATGTTTTAAAGAAGAAATATTGGGTGTTTGAGTATCTATCGGTTTCGACTGCAATACTAAGTGCGCGGGCCCAGTATTACCGATCTTTTCTATACTCTGAATTGGATGGAAACGACGCAACATATTTTGTCGTTTATAACTTAAAAGCACTTCATAAGGCAATCGGTATTTTGAATGAATATATAGCAAGAAAGCAGAAAGAAAAATACAATGTGCGTAAACTGGTATATAAATATCCAATGCTGAATATCAGACAGAGGACATTGCTTGCCAGCGCTTTCGAAAATCCAGCCGAAATATTTGCAATAGAGACTCACGCAAATATTCATGGCGTAACGTACCAGACAGCGAGAACGGATTTGCTTGGTTTAAAAGATCTTGGGTTGCTAATCATGCAGAAGTCAGGGAAAAAATTTCTTTTCACCCTCACGAAAGACATAGAATCTAAGTTGGATTAAACAAGACGAAAGTCGACGAAGCAAGACGAATGATTCGCGCTGTGGCTTAAAGACGAGATGGTCGGCGCCGTCTTACGGACCCGGCGGGGCGTTCTGCCGCTCTTTGTACCTCCTGGCAATCGCATCAACTCAAAAAACGCCATCTGTTTTGACATGGCGTGAATTGGGAAATACCGTATCCTCGAGCCGATCCGGAGTGCGGTTGCCCTGTCAAAAAGTATGCAGTCAATAGCCTAGGGAGACTCATTAGATGCAGAGATCGGTTCTATTTTATTCAGAAGGCAGCAAGATCGCCGCAAACCTCTACCTGCCAAACGACAGCGCGGAGCAGAAGCCCGCGGTGGTCCTGGCGCACGGGTTTTCCGGGATAAAAGAACTACTCCTGCCCGCATACGGCGAGCGGCTGTCTGCAGCGGGGTTCGTTGTGCTGGCCTTCGATTACCGCGGGTTCGGCGGGAGCGAAGGGGAGCGGGGGCGCCTGGTGCCGCTGGAGCAGATGACGGACATCCGAAACGCTATCACCTTTATGCAGACGCTCCCGGAGGTGAAGGCGGACGCGATCGGTCTGTGGGGCAGTTCCTTCGGCGGGGCCAATGCCCTGCGCGTGGCAGCGATCGACGATCGGGTGACGGCGCTCGTTGCCCAGCTCACCTTCGGCAGCGGCAGGAGGATGGTGACCGGGAAGATGTCTCCCGAGGAGCGCGCGCAACTGGCAGGCACGCTCAAGAAGGCGCGCGAGCGCGAGGTGACCAAGAACCGTCCCTTGCGCCTGTCGCCCGAGCAGCTCATCTCGGACGAAGACTCCAAGGCCTTCTTCGGCAAGGCCCTGCGCGAGTATCCCGCCCTGAGCGGGATCAAGATCCCCTTCACCTTGCTGCAGCACATCATCGAACACAATCCCGACGAGGAGGTGCAAAAAATCACCTGTCCGGTCCTGCTCCTGTCCGCGGACAACGACATCGTCACCCCGCCGGGAGAATCGCAGATCCTCTATGATCGGATTCAGAGCGAAAAACGCCTGGTGACGCTTGAGAACTGCCGGCACTACGAGGCCTATGCTGGCGAGCCTTTTGAGAAGGGCATCACCGAGATCATCACTTGGTTCTCGACCTATCTCAAAAAACCCTGATAGCCGTCCGCGCACTGGGGCGGCACCCCGCATTCTTTATTTCCACCACCCTATCGACAAAAAAGAAGCCCTACCTCCTTGACAAAACCGCCTGCGTAAACTATTATATCAACAATAATTGATATGAAGTGTGGCGGTAATCGATGGAGCCGCTTTAGGATGCGGCCAATTCCATTGAGGCATATTATTTCCATAAACGATTATTTATGGGTACTCTAAACGCCTTGTGGGGCATCATTCCCCGGTTTTCGAGGCCAATAGCGGTGAAGGATATCCTCGCCGGTGAGGGAGAGATCGATGGATGAACTGACAACCATATTCAAGGCGCTCTCCGAGGAAACGCGGCTGCGGATCGTGAAGCTGCTCGAAAAGGGGGAGCTGTGCGTCTGCGACATCGTGGCCGCGCTGGACATGGCGCAGCCCAAGGTCTCGTTTCATCTCGGCGCCCTGAAAGAGGCGGGACTGATCGCGGACCGCAAGCAGGGTAAGTGGATCCATTACCGTCTGAATGAAACGGACCTGCTCAGGAGGATGCTGATCCTTGCCGTGTGCGAGCGGATGCAGGACAGCGCGGGCGACCGGAAGCGGCTCGACGCCTTCCTCGGGGGCAAGGAAGCGAACGGCAAGGTCGTTCCGCTCAAGCAAAAAAACCGCTGTTGCGGCTAAACGATCGGGGGGATGCGCTCATGCTGAAAGTGATGTTTCTGTGTACCGGGAACTCTTGCCGCAGTCAGATGGCGGAAGGCTTGGCGCGTGCAATGGGCAAAGGCGTCATCACGCCCTTCAGCGCCGGACTCACCCCCTCCTTTGTGCAACCGCGAGCGGTCCGCGTGATGGGCGAGATCGGGCTGGACATCACGGGACAAACATCCAAGAGCATTGATCCCGAACTGTTGTTGGGGATGGACGTCGTCATCAC
The DNA here is from genome assembly GCA_046704425.1 of Nitrospirota bacterium. GTDB lineage: Bacteria > Nitrospirota > UBA9217 > UBA9217 > UBA9217 > JBJKRX01. Next base: position 52,118 of record JBJKRX010000050.1, on the reverse strand, counting down.
GCTTTGCGGTCATGCAGAAGCGCTCTGCCCCACGACTCCGCCCGGCATCAAACGCCTGCACTGGCCCATCGACGATCCCGTTGCGGCTGCGGGCACGGAAGAGGAGATCCTGGAGCACTACCGGAGGGCCCGCGACGAGATCGCCAAGAGAATCCGGGCATTCGTCGAAAATGAAATTGCGCGTTGCCAGGCGCTACAGGGAGAATCAACGAAATGACCATGACCGAACATGTGGGAAAGAAGCTTTCCTTTCTGGACCGGTACCTGACGCTCTGGATCTTCGGCGCCATGGCGTTCGGGGTGGGGCTCGGGTACTTCATCCCGGGTACGGAGTCCTTCATCAACAAATTCCAGGTCGGCACGACCAATATCCCGATCGCGATCGGCCTCATCCTGATGATGTACCCGCCGCTCGCCAAGGTCAAGTACGAGGAGCTTGGGGAGGTGTTCCGCGACCGGAAGGTCCTGGGCCTCTCGCTCGTGCAGAACTGGATCATCGGGCCGATCCTCATGTTCGTCCTGGCGATCGTCTTTCTCCGGTCCTATCCGGAATACATGGTCGGCCTCATCATGATCGGGCTCGCCCGGTGCATCGCCATGGTCATCGTCTGGAACGACCTGGCTGGCGGGGACCCGGAATACGCGGCGGGCCTGGTCGCCTTCAACGCCATCTTTCAGGTGCTCTTCTTTTCCTTCTACGCCTATCTCTTCATCACCGTGCTCCCCGGGTGGTTCGGGCTCCGGGGGGTCGTGGTCGACGTCTCCATGGGCCAGATCGCGAAGAGCGTCTTTATCTATCTCGGCATCCCGTTCCTGGCCGGCATGGCGACCCGATACGCCCTGATCACGCTCAAGGGAAAAGGGTGGTACGAAAGGACCTTCATCCCGAAGATCAGTCCGCTTACCCTGCTCTTTCTCTTGTTCACGATCGTGGTCATGTTCTCGCTCAAAGGCAACTACATCGTCCGGCTGCCGCTCGACGTGGTCCGCATCGCGATCCCGCTTTTGATCTATTTCGTGGTCATGTTCCTCGTCTCGTTCTTTCTCGGTCGGCGGATCGGCGCGGACTACGCGAAAACCGCGACGATCTCCTTTACCGCGGCGAGCAACAACTTCGAGCTGGCCATCGCCGTGGCCGTGGCGGTGTTCGGGATCAATTCCGGCGCCGCCTTTGCCGCGGTCATCGGCCCGCTGGTCGAGGTGCCGGTCCTGATCGGGCTGGTGAACGTGGCGCGCGGCCTGCAGAAAAAGTACTTCGCCACAACGTACCATGAGGCGGAAGAACGGGCGTCGCCGTGATGCATGGCGTGCCAATGACGGGAAGGGAACGTATGCGTTGGTAAGGGGCGGGCAGGTCAGTACACCCGAGCGGAGGTTTGCCATGAAAGAACTTGCCGAGTATCTCGACATTGCAATGAAGTTCCACGGACACAAGTGCCCCGCCATGCCCATGGGCCTGCGGGCCGGTCTCGCCGCCATGCAGGCGCTCGGCGTCGAGCGGTCGAAGGACAAGGAGCTCTTCGTGGAATCGGAGACGGGCAAGGGCCATGCGGCAGGCTGTTTCCTGGACGGCATCATGACCGCCACGGGATGCACCTACGGCAAGGCGAACATCCAGAAGCTCTACTACAGCAAGATGGCCTTCACCCTCATCGACATGAAGACCGGGAAAGCGGTCCGGGTCTCGCTCAAGCCGGAGTTCTTCGAAAAGGCGCTCAACTCCCCCTTTGTGCAGGAACGGAAAAAGGGCGTGCCGCCGCAGGACATTCCGGCCGCGATCACCGACCCGCTCGTCGACCGGATCCTGGGGCTTCCCGAGGCCGAGTTCCTGAACGTGAGCGCCCCCTTCCCGAGTGACCGGAAGAAGGGAAGCGCGAACTTCGCGGTCGCACGCTGCGCAAAGTGCCACGAAGCGGTCTTCACGGACAAACTGGCAAAGGCTCCTGACGGGCGCATGCTCTGCATCCCCTGTTCGGGCAGCGGGGAATAGAACGCGCTTCCGACTGTCGTCCCGCGCGCCGGGCGCTTGGCCAGCGGTCAGGCGCCCTGGAGGAGACCATGGTCCTTGCTTTGACGACGAGCCTGATCGGCCTCCTCGCCTTCATCTTCTCGATGGTCGGCCTGGGCGGAGCGATGCTCTATGTGCCGCTCTTGCACTGGTTCGGCTTCGACTTCAAGACCGAGGCGATCCCCACCGGTCTGCTCCTGAACGGCATCACCGCCCTGTCGGCCGCCGTCGTCTATTTCCGCTCGAAGATGGTGGACGTCAAAGGCTCTGTTCCTCTCATCGCCGCTTCCTTTCTCGGCGCCCCGGTAGGCGCCGCTCTTACCCGGCTGGTTCCGACAAGCGTCCTGATCCTCCTCTTTGCCCTCTCCATGCTCTTTGCGGGCGTGCGGATGCTCCAGACCGCGGATCGGCCCGACCAAGAGACAATGATGGAGGCCCGGACCAGGTATCTGGTCATGGGAACGGGAGGATTCGGCATCGGCGTGCTTGCAGGCCTCCTGGGCATCGGGGGCGGGTTCCTGTTCGTGCCCATGATGCTGGCCATGGGGTATCCGGCCAAGCGGGCCGCTGCCACGAGTTCCTTCGTGGTGATCTTCTCTTCCTTCTCCGGGTTCGCAGGCCATGTGGCCGAAGGGCATTTCAACTGGCCGCTCATGCTGTTCACCACGATCGCCGTGATCGTCGGTTCCCTGCTCGGCGCGACAGTGATGCGGGAGAAGATGAAGCCGAAATGGATCAAGCAGATCTTCGCCGTGGTCCTCCTGGGCGTGGCCCTCAAGCTGCTGCTGAAATGAGGGCAGGCCCGCGGACGACGACCGACTGGTCGTGGTTCCTCACGCAGAAGACGAAGCCGACCCCCCGATTTACTTTTTCCTCCGTTTCGGGTACCCTGTGCGCATGCTTGGCGTTCCGGGTAACGACACCGCGTTCTTCACGGACCTCTTCAGCATCGTCCTGATCGACCTCCTGCTCGCCGGCGACAACGCCGTGGTGATCGCCATGGCCGTGCGCGCGCTCCCGCGGGCGCAGCGGTGGAAGGGGATCGTCTACGGCGCGGGCGCCGCCGTGGTGCTGCGCGTGGTGCTCACCTTCTTCGTGGCGCAGATCCTGACGCTCCCCTATGTGAAGCTCGTCGGCGGGATCGTGATCCTCTGGATCGCGGTGAAGCTCTTCATCGAGGACGAGGAGGCGACGGCGGCGCACCGCGAGGCCGGCTCGCTCTGGCACGCGGTCCGGATCATCGTGATCGCCGACGTGACCATGGCCCTCGACAACATGCTTGCCGTGGGCGCGGCGTCGCATGGCAACTTCTTCCTGCTGCTCTTCGGGCTCGGGCTCAGCATCCCCTTCATCGTGTTCACGAGCGGCCTCCTGGCCCGGCTCATGGAGCGCTTCCCCCTCATCATCCTGGTCGGCGCGGCGCTCTTGGGCAAGATCGGCGGGGAGATGATCGTGACGGACCCGGTGCTCGCCCGCTTTGTGCCGCAGACCGCCGTGATCATCCACGGCGCGGAGCTGTTCCTCGCCGTGGCCGTGATCGTCGCCGGGAGGGTCCTGCTCGCGCGGGCGGCGCGCAACCGGGAGGCGTGAGAGGCGGTTCTTTTGCTTGACTTGCGCGCTCCGCGTGCCTATCATTGGTGGGTGGCGCGGCTGCGGAACGCGTGCGGAGGACGGCCGTGAAAAAGGCGTGCATCTTCGCGATCCTCGTTGTGTGCTGGGCAACCACGGCGTACGGCAAGTTCGACGACCGCTTCGTCTGGACCACGCTCACGACGCCCCATTTCTGCATCGACTATCACCAGGGCGAGGAGGCGATCGCGAAGCGCGCGGCCGTCATCGCCGAGGACGTGCACGACCGCCTGGTGCCGCGCATCAAGTGGGACCCCAAGGGCAGGACCCACATCGTGCTCGCGGACACGGCGGACGAATCGAACGGGATGACCACGCCCCTCCCGTACAAGCGCATCGTCCTCTATATTACCCAGCCCCTCGGCGCGGCCGGGTTCGGCTCCGTCGAGTACGACGAATGGCTGCGGCTCGTCATCACCCACGAGTACACCCACATCCTCCACCTCGACATGGTGACCGGCATCCCGGAGGTCCTGCAGGACATCTTCGGCAGGATCTACTTCCCGAACCTCTTCGAGCCGGTCTGGATGATCGAGGGCCTCGCCGTGTACGAGGAGACGGCGGAGACCACGGGCGGCCGCGGCCGGTCGCCGGGATCGGACATGGTGCTGCGCATGGCCACGCTCGAGGACCGTTTCCCGGAGATGGGACAGGCCGCGAACTATCCCGATTCCTGGCCCGCCGGCGAGACGCCCTACCTCTTCGGCGACTCCTTCACCCACTACCTGGTCAAGCGTTTCGGCAGGGAGAAGTTCGCGGACGTCTACGTGGCCTACAGCGGCAGGGGCGTTCCCTTTCTCGTGGACTCCACCGGAAAGCGGGTGCTGCACGCGGAGTACCAGGACCTCTGGAATGACTGGAAGAACAGCCTGCGCCAGCACTACGCGGCCGTGCAGGCCGCGGTGGAGGCGCGCGGTCTGACCCCCTTCCGCCTGCTCACGACCCGCGGCTATATGAACCTCGCGCCGGCCTTCTCGCCCGACGGGAGCCGGATCGCCTACACCGTGGAGAACGGCGATTCCTTCCCCGGCATCTTCGTGATGAACGCTGACGGGACCAATGACCGCAGGCTCGTGGACCGTGCATTCTCCACGAGCTCGTCGGGCGCGAGCCTGGCCTGGAGCCCGGACGGCAACCGGCTCTACTACACCAGGCTCGACTACGAGCGGAACACCAACCTCTACAACGATCTCTACTATTACGATCTGCAAGCAAACCACGAGGTGCGCGTGACCCGCGGGCTCCGCGCCCGCGATCCCTTTCCTGCCCCCGACGGGACAAAGCTCCTCTGCGTCCTGAACAGCCGGGGCAAGACGCGGCTCGCCCTCCTCGACCTGACGCAGGGCCTGCCGATCCGGCCCGCGGGGATCACCTATCTCACCGACTGGAGCGAGGACCAGTACGAGACCCCGCGCTACAGTCCGGACGGGAGCCGAATCGTCACGGGCGTGTGGCAGCCCGGGGGCTACAAGGACATCTGGATCCTCGACGATCAGGGCCGCAAGGTCGCGGAGCTGATGCACGACCGCGCCATCGACGGGGGCGCGACCTGGAGCCCCGACAACAAGACCATCTACTTCACCTCGGACCGCTCCGGCATCTTCGATCTCTACGCCTACGACGTGGCCGCGAAAACGATCTCCCAGGTTGCGAACGTGGTGGGAGGCGAGTTCACGCCCGCGCTCTCGCCGGACGGGAAAACGCTCGTCTTTGCCTCCTACAGCTCCCGGGGCTTCGACCTGGCGGAGCGGGCCGTCGACCGCTCCTCGTGGAAGCCGGCAGCGCCCTTTCACGATCCCTATCCGGTCCCGGATTATGCCGACAAGCCGGTCGTGACCACCACGGCGCCCTACTCGCCGATCTCCACGCTCCTGCCGCGCTTCTGGCTGCCCTGGTTCGGCTGGAGCCAGGCAAGCGGATGGCTCGAGGGCTTTCTCACCTTCGACCAGGACGCGGTGGAGCGCCATACCTATATGCTCACCGCCCTGTACAGCCCCGAGACCTACCGGACGTGGTACTCCTTCGCCTATCAATACGACGGCCTCTATCCCACGCTCGACTTCCTGGCCCAGGACACGGACGTGGTCTACGCGGGACTCTTGTCCGACCCCTCGGGATCGACGGACTACACGGAGCGCTCCCGGGAGCTCGATGGCTCGATGGTCTTTCCGTTCACGACGCTCGAGCACCAGAACGCGCTGACCCTGGGCGTTCGCCGCACCACCGTGTCCGCGCTCACGCCGCGCGTTCCCTGGGCGGGCTACAGCGGCGCGATCCCCGCGGAAGGCGTGCTCGCGTCCGGCAGGGTGAGCTACGAGTTCAACAACGCGCAGGAGTACCCCTTCTCGATCAGCCCCGAGGGCGGAAGGACCGTGGACATCGGGGTCGAGCGGCTCGACCGGTCCCTGGGCAGCGACTTCGTCGTCACGAAGTATACGGCGGACTGGCACGAGTATCTCGATCTCCCCGTGAAGCACCAGGTGCTCTTGCTGCGCGGCTTCGGCGGTGTTTCCACGGGCGAGGTGCTGCCGCAGCGCGCCTTCCAGCTCGGCGGGGACAACCCGGGCGATACGGTGCTGCCGGTGGACCAGCAGTCGCTGTTCCTGCGCGGCTACGACGTGAACGAGTTCCGGGGCCGCGACGCGGCGCTCGCGAGCATGGAGTACCGCTTCCCGATCCAGAACCTCGAGCGCGGCTGGGGGAACAAGCCCTTCTTCTTCCGCAGGCTGCACGGCGCGGTCTTCGCGGACGCGGGCGAGGCCTGGGACGACAGCTTCCGCGGGAGCGAGGTGAAGCGCTCCGTGGGCGCGGAGATGCGGCTCGATCTCACGTTCTCCTATTACCTGCCGCTCACGCTGCGGCTCGTCGCGGTGAAGGGACTCGACGATCAACGACCGATCGAGGTATACTGGGCGATCTGGAGCCCGGCGCTGTTCTAGATTCTGTTTGACCGGAGGTGCGCTATGCTGCTCGTAACCGGTGCCACGGGATTCGTCGGCCGCCATGCCGTCACGGCGCTGCGCGAGGCCGGGATCGCGGTCCGCGCGCTCGCCCGCGATCCGAAGAAGGCCGCGGGCCTTGCGGCCCTGGGCGCGGAGGTGGTCCGGGGCGATATCCTGGACCGCGCCTCGCTCGACCGGGCGATCGCGGGGTGCGACCGCGTCCTGCACCTGGTGGGCATCATCCAGGAGACCGGCAGCGCGACCTTTGCGTCCGTGCACGTCGAAGGCACGCGGAACGTGGTCGCCGCGGCAAAGGAGGCGGGGGTCCGGCACCTGGTGTTCCAGAGCGCGCTCGGCACGCGGCCGAACGCGAAGAGCGCCTATCACCGGACCAAGTGGGAGGCCGAGGAGATCGTTCGCGCGTCCGGCATCGCCAGCACGATCCTGCGGCCGTCGCTCCTCTACGGTCCGGGCGACGGATTCACGACGAGGCTCGCGGCCGCGATCAAACTGTCGCCGATGCTGCCGGTCATCGGCAGGGGCCGCACCAAGGTCCAGCCCCTGGCCATCGACGACGCGGTTGCCTGCATCGTCAAGGCCGTGAGCAGCGACGCCTATTTGAACGAGCTCTACGAGCTGGGCGGTCCGGAGCAGTTCAGCTACGAGGCCGTCACCATCGCGATCGCCGAGGCCATCGGCGTGCGCCGGCCCGTGCTGCACCTCCCGATGCCGTTCATGCGCGTCGCCGCGCGCGTACTGGAGCGGACCGTGCCCACCTCGCCCGTGACCCAAGACCAGCTCATCATGCTGCAGGAGGACAATGTCTGCGGCATGCAGGACATCCGCGACGCCTTCGGCATCGAGCCCATGCTGTTCCGCGACGGGCTCCGGAAATATTTCGGGAAGCCCGCTGCCTGACCGGTTCCGGGAGCGTCTTCCTACACAGCCTGAAGCATGTGCGGCAGCCACAAACCGGACCAGCGGGAAATATCCTGATTTCCCGGCCCCTTCTTTGCAGTCCGGCCGGGCACGCGAAACGCTAGAGTCTTAGCGATTCGCTCAGTAACGGGAATGCATTCTCAGAAGAGACCCGAAAGGAGACAGGGCAATGAACAGGAAGTGGATGCGGCTGTACGCATTGCTCGCAGGGATCGCCGTGGTCGTGCTTGGTGCGGGGTGCACGAAGGGATACGAGGCGCAGAGGACCGCGGGCGACCTGACGATCACGCTGTACGCCGCGAGCTATCCGCTCGTGAAAGGAGACAACCACCTGACCGTGAAGATCGCGGACAAGACGGGGAAATCCCTGCAGGGCGCTGCCGTGGGCGTGCGTTACTACATGCCGCCCATGCCGGGCATGGCCCCCATGGGGTACAACGCGCAGGTGACGGGGTCCAAAGGCTCCTATGCGTTCACGGCGAACATCCCGATGGAGGGGGGCTGGCGGATGGAGGTTGCCGTGACGCCCAAGGACGGAGGCACCCAGACCGCGACGTTCAACGTGGACGTAAGCTGAACGAAGCGGCTCCGTGCACGTGATCACCCGGGACAGGCGCGGCCTGGCCCGGGTGGCCTTCGATCAAGGAAACCGTAACGAGACCATCAGTCCGGAATCGCTGCAGCTCCAATAAGACGCAATCCAGCGTCTTGCCATCCCCCGGGCTTCCGGGACATCCCGCGGCATGCGCTCATGAGCGTCCGGGACAAGTCCCGCCGTGATACCGGACGACCGTCCTTTCCCGCACCCTCATGCGGTTCTTCGTCTATCCTTCACTCACGCTTTCCCGTTCCACTGCGGGCAGGAAGACCGCAACGATCGTCCCCCCTCCCCGGGCGTCGCTGATCGCGATGCGGCCGTGGTGCAGGTCCGCGATCTCTTTACAGATGCTGAGTCCCAGACCGCTTCCTTCCCGCTCCTGGGAACGGGAAGGATCGACGCGATAGAATCGATCGAAGACCTTATCGCGGGCCCCTTCCGGAATGCCGATCCCCGTATCCTGCACCGCGCAGCGGATCACGGCACCCTCGCGGACGGCCGTAACCTGCACCGTCCCCTGCGGCAGGTTGTAGAGGACGGCATTATGCAGGAGATTGCCGAAGAGCTCCAGGAGGGCCGATCGCTCTCCCTGCACCCGAAGCTTGCCCGCTGTCTCGAACGGCAGGAGCCGGACCTCCCGTTTTTCGGCAAGGGGACGGACCAGGCCGATCGCCTCAGCGAGGAGAGCGCCCAGGTCGAGGTCTTCCTGCTGCACCCGTCTCCGGTCCTCCCGGAGCCGGTTCAGGAGGAGCAGTTTCCGGACCGTTCCCCACATCCGCTCCGCGGTCTCCTGGACCGCGATCAGGGCCGTCTTGTATTCCGCAGGGGTCCGTTCCTTCCGCAGGGAGATCTCGCTCTGGCTCAGGATGGCGGCCAGCGGGGTCCGCAGCTCATGGGAGGCGTCTGCGGCGAACTGGTTCTGCTGGGAGAAGGCGTTCTCCAGCCGGTCGACGGTGCGGTTGAAGGACGAGGCCAGGACGCGCAGCTCCTGCGGCACCCGGAGGACATCGATCCGCTCCGAGAGGTTCGACTCCGAAATGGCGTCCATGGTCGCGGACATGTCCCTGAGCGGAGCAAGCGCCTTCCGCGAGAGCGTTGCGCCGCCGAGGGCGGAAACAACAAGGATGACGAGGAGGGAGACGGCCAGGACCGGGGCGTAGTGCCGGAAGATGCCGGACGAGAATTGGACGTCCTGGGCGCATTGGATGACCTGCCCCCCGGGCAGGGGAAAATCGATCAGCCGCAGGGGGATTCCCTTTGCCTGAACACTGCGGAAGACCGGCCGATCATGGAAGATTGCGGCAGGCAGTTCTGCGTCTCCGAGGGACGGCGACCGCTCGAGCACCGCGCCGTTGCGACCCCGGATCTGATAGAAGTTCCGGGATTGCAGGGATCCGTATTCCCAGGAATAATCGGCCGAGGCGCGGAACTCCGCCTCGTCCTCCGGGTCCCCGTGCGTCAGCACGGTCAGGTCTTGTGCCTGCGCGAGCAGGTTCGTGTCCACCTCGCGATAGACGATCCGGTTGAGCTCGATCGAAAGAACACCCCCCAAAACGGCGAAGGCCGCGAACAGGACGAGCAGATAAAACCCGATGATCTTCGTGGTCAGGGAGGTCTGCATGCTATCCCTTCAACCGATACCCGGCGCCCCGGACGGTATGGATCAGCGGCCGACGGGGGCCCCGGTCGATCTTGTTCCGGAGGCGGTTGATGAAGACATCGATCACGTTGCTGTCAAGCGCGAAGTCCTGGTCGTAGAGGTGCTCCGTGAGGGCCGTCCTGCTCAGGACCTCGTTTTGGTGCAGGGCCAGGTATTCCAGGAGCGCGTACTCGCGCGCCGAAAGCGCAACGTTCTTTCCCGCCCGTTGCACCTCCCGGGAGGCCGTGTCGATGGTGAGGTCGTCGATCGTGATCAGCGCCGAGGCTGCCTGGCTCGGACGCCGGAGGAGCGCGCGGATGCGCGCGAGCAGCTCCTCGAAGGAGAAAGGCTTGGTCAGATAGTCGTCGGCGCCACTGTCCAGGCCCGCGACCTTGTCCGTGACCCCGTCCCGGGCCGTCAGGAGCAGGATCGGCGTGGCGATCCCCGCGGCGCGGACCTTCCGGAGAATGGTCATGCCGTCCACGCCGGGCAGCATGAGATCGAGCAGGATGAGGTCCGACGGCTCGTTCTCCGCCAGATAGAGCCCCTCCTCACCCGTGACGGCCACGTCCACGGCATACCCTTCCTCGCAGAGCCCCTTCCGGAGCACGTCGGCAAGGGCCTTTTCGTCTTCCACGATCAGAATGCGCATCGATCACGTCCCGGCCGCATCCGCGCCTTTCCGTCCCCGCGGTTGCGTGAGGAACCAGTATAGCGCCGGCAGGACGAAGAGGGCAAGGGGAATCTGGAACGCGAGCCCCGCGATGATGGCGATCGCGAGGGGCTGCTGCATCTCCGCGCCCTGGCCGATGGCGAGCGCCAGGGGCAGGAGGGTCAGGATCGACACGACGGTGCTCATGATGATGGGCCGCATGCGGTTCTTGCCCGCCTCGATCAGGGCTTCGCGCCGGTCCATGCTGCGGACGAGCTCAGCGTATTCCGAAAAGTAGAAGACGGCGATCTCGGTGACGATCCCCACGATCATGGTCATGCCCATCATGGACGAGATGTTCAGCTCCGTGTCGGTCAGCCAGAGGCCGATGAAGACCGCGGAGAGCGAGAGCACCGGGATCGCCATGATGGCCAGCATGATGCGGAAACGCTCGTAGAGAAAGAGAAGCAGCAGGCAGACGAGGGCCAGGGCCGCAAGGAACACGGCCACGAGTCCCCGGAAGGCGATCTGCTGCTGTTCGTACATCCCGCCCAGCTCCACGGAGACCCCCGAAGGGAGGAAGCCGGGCCGCGCCAGGGCCGCGCGCACGTCCCGGATGACCGAGCCCATGTCGCGGCCGGTGATGCGGCCCGTGACCGCGGTCATGGTCCGCAGGTTCTCGCTCGTGATCTGGGGCTGACCGATGATCGTCCGGATGTCCGCCACGCGCCGCAGGGGGAAGAGGCGTCCGCCCGGGCCGTGCAACTGGAGATCGCCGATCCGGCGCGCCGTGGCGCGCAGGTCGTGCTTGATCCAGACGCGCACCCCGACCATCTTCACGCCCTCGCGCACCCGGGTCGTCACCGCGCCGGTGAGGTCGTCGTGCAGCATGGCGGTGATCGCGTCCGGATCGACGCCCTCGAGGGCGGCCTTGGTGCGGTCCACCCGGATATCGAGCGCGTCACCGGCAAGCACGATGCCGTTGTTCACGTCCACCACGCCGGGGATCGCGCCGATGGCGGCGGCCACCTTCTTGCTCACGACGCTGAGCTGCTCCTGGCTGTCCGAGAAGAGCTTGACCTCGATGGGTTGCGGCACGGAGGTCAGGTCCCCGATCAGGTCTTCCATGAGCTGTGCCAGCTCGATGTCGAGCCCGGGCACCGTGCGCTCCACCTTCGTGCGGACCTCGTCCATGACCTCCTCGATGGGCCGGCGGGGCAGCGGCTTCAGGCGGATGAAGAAGTCGCCCTCGTTCGCCTCGGTCAGGCCGCCGCCGAGCTGAGTGCCGGTGCGGCGGGAATAGGTGCGTACCTCCGGGGTCGCGCGGATGATGGCCTCCACCTGGCGCAGCAGGCGGTCGGTCTCGGACAGGGACGTGCCCGCGGGGGCGCGGTAATCGAGGATGAATCCCCCTTCGTCCATGTGCGGCATGAACCCGGAGCCGACGCGGTGGTAGGCGATCGCCCCGACCAAAAGCAGCGGGATGATGCCGATGAGGAGCAGCGCCGGTCTCTGGAGGAGACGCTCCATGACCTGCTCGTACAGGCGGTGCGTGCGTTCCTGGAGCGGGCCGGACTCGCTCTCCTCCGCCTCCTTTCTTCCCAGGAGATGGTCCGCCAGGATCGGGATGGCGAGCCAGGTGATGAGAAAGGAGATGACGAGGGACGCGGCCATGGTGAGCGAGAGGGCCTTGAAGAAGGCGCCCGTCACGCCGCTCAGAAAGGCGAGCGGCAGGAAGATGATGATCGTGGCGGCCGAGGAGCCGATCAGGGGCTGGGCGAACTCGCGGGCCGCGGCCATGACGCGGCCGCGGTGTTCCGCGCCGCTCCCGCGCAGCCGCCGGATGATGTGCTCCACCATCACGATGACGTCGTCGATGATGAGCCCCACCGCGGCGGCCATGCCGCCGAGCGTCATGATGTTGAAGCTCATGCCGAGCGCGTAGAGGAGGACGATCGTGACCGCCAGCACCGTGGGCACCATGACGACGGCGATGGCGGTGATCTTGGCGTTGCGCAGGAAGAGCAGGAGCACCACGGCGCCCAGAATCACGCCGATGATGATCGCGTCCCGCACGCTCTTGGCCGCGGCCGTGATCAGCTCGCTCTGATCGTACCACGTGCGGAACCGGACCCCCTGCGGCAGGTGGGGCCCATAGGCGGCGAGCCGCGCCTTGATATCGTTGGCGATCCGGACCGTGTTGCCGCCGGGTTGCTGGTAGACGTTCAGCAGCACGGCGTCGCGTCCGTCCGCGGTCACGCGCTCCCATTGGGGGACCGTGGCGCGCCGGACCGACGCCACCTCCCCGAGCCGGACGATCCCCTGCGGCCCGCTCCGGAGCACCGTCCGGAGGATCTGGTCGGGGCCGGCAAACCGCGTGTCCGACATGATGAGATAGAGCTTGTAGTGGTCCTCCAGGCGTCCTACGGCGGTGATCACGTTGGCTGCCGCGAGCTTTTGGGCCACGTCGTTCAGGGTAAGACCGAAGGCCTGCAGCCGCGCCGGGTCAACGGTGACGCGGAACTCCTCCTGCTGCCCACCCAAGACCTGCACGCGCGCCGTGCCGTTCACGCTCGCGAGCAGCGGGGCCAGGCGGTACTTCGCCAAATCGCGCAGCTCCACGAGGGAGCGGGTGTCCGAGGTGAGACTGTAGGCGAGCACGGGAAAGACGGTGGGGTCCATGCGCTCGATCGTGAAGACCGTTCCTGCCGGCAGCTCGGGCAGCACGCGGCCCACGGCGGACTCAACCTGGAGCTGGGCCGAGACCATGTCCGTTCCCCAGGCGAAATTGATCGAGATGTCCGCGCCCCCGCGGCTGCTGGTCGAGCGCACCGATACCACGCCGGGCACGGCGCGGACCGCGGATTCGACCGGCCGCGTCACCTCGAGCTCCATCAGGTCCGCGGCCCGGTCCCCGGCATCGAGCGAGACCTCGACGCGCGGGAAGCTCACGTTCGGGAAGAGGGCCACGGGAAGCCGGAAGGCGAGCACCGCGCCCGCAAGCGCCAGGACCAGGACGAGGAACAGGATGGAGCGGCGGTGGGACTGGACCCAGAAGGAGAAGCTGGTCATTGCGGGGCCTCCCGCACGACCATCCCGTCCTCCAGCTCGTAGTTCCCGAGCACCACCACCCGGTCGCCGGCGGCAAGGGGGCCGGACACCGCCACCAGGCCGTGCGCCTTGACGCCGGTCGTAACGTCGACGCGGTGGGCCCGATCGTTCTTGACCACGAAGAGATAGGGGCCTTGGTCGTCGGTCAGGATGGCCGATCGGGGGACCGCGAGCATGCGGACGCTCGTGATCGCAATGTGTCCCTCCATCCGGGCGCCCGGCATCAGGCGGACTGCCTCATGGGGAGAGAGCCGCACCCCGATTGCGACGAGACCTGTTTGCGGGTCGATCATGCCGCTCACGATCGCGACCGTGCCGGTCATGGCGGTCGCGGGACCGAAGAGGGGCGCAAGGTCCACGGTCATGCCCGGCCGCACCTGCGGCGCTTCCTCCGGCTCGATGCCGAGCAGGACCAGCAGGCGGTCCTGACGCGTAAGCTGCAGCGCCACAGCGCCCGCATCGAGCCGCGCGCCCGGGGTGATCGCCACATCGCTCACGATGGCGGCAAAGGGCGCGCGGAGGGTATCGAGCCGGCGGTCCGTGCCCCGTTTCTTCTGGGCAACCAGCGCTGCCTTGGCGTCGCTCAGCCCTTTCTCGGCTGCTGCGAGCTCGGACCGCGTTGCCAGTTGCTGCGCAAGCAGGTTCTGCACCCGGGTTGCTTCCGCCTGCGCAGCCTGGACGGCGGAGAGCGCCTCTGCATAGTGCAGCCGCTCCTGGGGGCTTGCCTCCAGCTCCAGGAGCGGGGCGCCCTTCGCTACGCGCTCTCCGGGAGCAACCAAGATCCGCGCGATCCTGCCAGCACAGGGGAGCGTAACGCTCTCTTGAGCGCGGGGATCGGTCTTCACCTCTCCGTAGCCGGTGATCGTTTTCGTGAGCTCCTGCAGGGCGAGCGGCGCGGTCTGGACCTGGGCGCTGGCCGCATCCGCCGTCTCAGCGAACGCGGAGGATGCGGCGAGGCCGGGCAGGAGCGCGGCCAGGAGGACGGCAATGAGGACGGCACTGATCGCGGGCTTCATGGACATATCAGTTCCTTTCCGCGGCAAGATGAACAATGCCGGTCGTCGCCTGCTTCGGCAGCTCCCTGCCGAGCAGGGTCTGGAGGGCGACCTGCTGTTCGAGGAGCGTCCGCTCCAGATCGAACGTTGCGAGCTTTTTCCGGAACAAGGCGGATTCCAGGTCATCAGCGGCTGTCGCGGTCAGGTCCCCGGAAGCGAGCGCCTTCTGCGCGTGCGCTGCGGCCTGCTCCAGGGCCGGCAGGTCGCGCTGCAGTGCGTCGTATCGCTCGCGCACGAGCCGCATCTGTTCGGAGAGCCCCGCGACCTCGGCATAGGCCTCGTTGAGCCGGGCCTGGTACTCGTCGTAGAGCTGCTTGCGCGTTGCCTTCGCGATCGCGACAGCCCCTTGGTTCAGATCAAAGAACGGGAGGTCGAGCGTGACGCCGATGCCGGTGGTAAAGACCCCGCTCGTATCGCGGGACCGGATCAGGCCGACGGCGAGCGAGGGAAACTGGGCCAGGACGGCCATGCGGAAACGCGCCTCCTGGCTCGCATATCCGGCCTGGAGCGCCAGCAGGTCCGGCCTGCGCTCGGGCAGATGCGCGAGGTCCGCGTCGATGCTCTTCTGATCCGGCGCGGGAAGGGCGGGGGACCCCGTGAGCGTAAGCGTAACATCGGACGCCAGGCCCAGGAGCGCGTCGAGGGCGCGGCGGGTCTTCTCCCGCTCACGCATAAGCGCATGCCTTTGCGCATAGGCGTCGTCGCGCGCAGCCTCTTGGGCAAGAACGTCGGTGATCGTCAGGGCCCCGGCGTGAAGCGCCTGCTCCGCGCGGCCATAGGCTTTGTCCCGCAGCGCACAGAGGGCCTGCACGACCTGCCATTCCTTCTGCTGCTCCACGCTGTCCACGAAAAGCAGGCGGGCCTTCTGCACCACCTGCCACTCCTGCCACAGGACCGTCAGATCGATGCTCTGGTCCGTTGCCGCGGCCGCGGCGATGCGCGCCCCGCGCGTGAGGAACGCGCTCACGTCGTAATCGAGCCCCAGGGTGAAGGCGTCCCCATATCCCGGGGTCGTGGGGTGGTCCTGTTCCGCAGTGATCTGGGGGTTGGGCAGGACCCCGGCGGCCATGAGCTCGGCCCGCGCAATGCCGCGCTGGTCGCGCGCCGCCTTGAGCTCCGGGTTCTCGATCACGGCAAGCATGGCGACCTCCGTCATGTCCAGGCCGTCCGCGGGCCGGAACGGGTGGGTCGCCAGTTCCGGGAGGGGCATGCGGGCGGGGCGGATGACGAGGTCCGGCACGCGGTGCAGCAGGGCCGGCTGGGTATTGAGCGGCTTTGCATGATAGCGGGCGCATGCAGCGGCTGCGACGACGAGGAGCAGGCAGAGCCCGCTGAAGGAGAGGAGGCGGTTGAGGCGATGCATATCTCACCGGTCTTGTGGCGTGCCCGCACGGCACAACGCGGGCCCCAAAAATCCGGTATCCAGTATAAACCGTGAAAGATTACGGGAAGATGAACGATTGCCGCGTGCGGGCAACAACCCCGCGCGGACGGAGCAGGACAGGAAAAAGCGTGCTTTGCTCCGGTGGGCGTTTATGCTATCATAAAACCGGCATGGACATCCGCCTCGAAAAGATCATCGACGCCGCGAACGAAGGCATCTACGTGACCGATCCGGAGCGCCGGTTCGTGCTCTGGAACAAGGCCGCAGCAGAGATTACGGGATACGAACGCGGCGAGATCGTCGGCCAATGCTGCCAGGACAACATCCTGCAGCACGTGGACGGAGAGGGCAGGGCGCTTTGTTTGACCGCCTGCCCGCTCCAGAAGTCCATCGACAGCGGCATGCCGCAAGGCCCGCACGTCGTGTACCTGCGGCGCAAGGACGGCGTGCGCGTGCCCGTGGAGGTGAAGACCGCCCCGGTCCGGGGCGACGACGGCGCGATCATCGGCGGCGTGGAGATCTTCGAGGACGTGAGCGCGCGGCTGGAGCAGGAGCGGCTGCTGCAGGAGCGCCAGCAGATGCTCGAGGCCCTCCTGGACCGCATCGGCGACGGCATTCTCTTCCTCGACACCACGGGCCGCATCATGATCTGCAACAAGGCATGCGGCGAGGTCTTCGGCCTGAACGGGCCGCTGACCGGGCGTACGATCCACGACCTGCCCGCGGGGTCCACGCTGCTGCAGGCGTTTGCCGCGATCGAGACGCTCTTCCGGGAAGGAGGCGGTCCGGTCCGTGCAGCCGCAGGCGCGCGGTGCGAACGGCACGGCGAGCTTCTGCGCTGCTGGACCCGCGGGCTCGACCAGTCGCCGCTCCTGCCGGAGCCCGCCTGCTTCACCTGTCCGACCTATCGCGCGGTGCGCTCGTTCCTGGAGCACCGGCGCGACTGGGAATGGCGGAACAGGACCTTCTCCGTGGTATCGTCGTTCATCGAACTGCCCCCGGCGCGGGAGCTGTGGGAGGTCGTGGTCTTTCACGACGTCACGGCGGCGAAGCTGGACGCGGCCCTGAACGTGGCGGGCGCTGCGGCCCATGAGCTGCGCCAGCCCCTGCAGGCGGTGGTGATCCTTGCGGGCCTGCTCGACGAAAAGCTGCAGGGCAAGACCCCCTTCCGGCAGAACATCGCTTCCATCCTCGCGAGCTGCGACCGCATGGACGGCATCATCAACAAGATGACCGAGATCACGCACTACCGCACGAAGACCTACCTCGACGGGAGGACGATCCTCGACCTCGATCATTCGGCGGACAAGGGCTGATCGGAGGGCCGGCTCAGGTGCCGGCCGTGCCGCGCGCCGGGCGGTCCCGGTCCGCGTGCGACAGGCGTTCGAGCAGTGTGTTCAGGAAGGCCTTGGTGAACTTGAGGCGGCAGTAGACCGAGGTCTTTTCGAGCGAGTCGTTGCAGACCTTGAGGACCTCCAGTTCGCTCTCCGCGCGGATGGCCGTGGCGCGCGGCCGCGCCGCGCCGGGCATCTCGCCGAAACAGTCGCCTGTGATCAGCGTATTGACCACGGTGTCGCCGAGGAGCACCGACGCCTCGCCGTTCACGATCACGTAGAAGGCCTCGTCCAGGCCGCCCTCCGCGAGGACCTCGTGCCCTGCCTCGATCTCCCGCCATTCTCCCGCGTTCACCACCTCGGTCAGCTCGGTCTCGAAGAAGTCACGGAAGAACGGGAGGGCCGCAAGCCCCCGGACCCGCTCCTGCGTGCCGGTGTCGGCCGGTGCGACGGCGTTCGCGGTGCGTTCGTACCAGACGTGCAGATCCGCCGCCATCTCGGCCGCGCTTGCATAGCGCATGCGCGGGTCCCTGGCCATGGCTCGCCGCACGATCCGCTCGAACGGTTCGGGCACATCGCTCCGCCAGTGCGCGAGCGGCGCGGGATCGGCGTGGAGGACCTGGTCGATCAAGCCGCGGAGGTCCGGCGCCATGAAGGGGCGTTGGCCGGTCAGGAGGCAGTACATCACGACGCCCAGGGAGTAGATGTCGGCCTGGTGGTTCACCGGCTCCCGGCGCAGCCGTTCCGGCGCGATGTGCGTGGGCGTGCCGCGGATATTTTCGAGGGCAAGGTGGTCGGTGTCCTCGTGCAGGATCCGCGCGAGGCCGAAGTCCGCGAGCTTGACGCGGCCCCCGGCCGCCAGCATGATGTTGGCGGGCTTGATGTCCAGGTGGATCACGCCCTGGCCGTGGGCGTACTGCAGGCCCTTGCAGCACTGGTACAGGATGTCCACGACCTGCGGGATCGGCAGGAGCGCGTCCGGCTCGCAGAAGCGGAGCAGGCTCTCGCTGTCCTCGATGTATTCCATGACGAGGTAGTAGAGGTCCCCGTCCTCGCCCGCGTCGTAGACCGGGAGGATGTTCCGGTGGTGCAGCATGCCGTAGATCTGGGCCTCGGCGAAGAAGAGCTCGACCAGGCGCCGCCGGACGTGATCATCGGAAAGGGCGAGGGGGTCGGTGACCTTGAGCGCCACCTGCCGCTGCATGAAGGGATCGTAGGCCTGGTAGACCGTGGCCATGCTGCCTTTGCCGAGCGTGCGGATGATGCGGAACTTGCCTATTTTTACTGATGCGTGCATGGTGCCGGACCGCGGAAAGGACCGCGGCCATGTGTCATGGTACCCCTTGCAACATTCTGCGTCAAGGGGGGAAGCGGGGACCGCATGATAAGCGGATAAACAAACCACGCGCACCAACCCATGACCGCGGGCGCGAAGCATCTTTGCTTGACCCTCGTTTTATAGTATCATACAACTATTTCACGATGATGCGTTGCGCTTGCTACGCCTGGCAGGACGCGGTAATCCGTGCTTCATGCAGCGAACGGTATGATTGCAGTCCCACACAGGTCTTTCCAAGGCCGCCATTTACGAGAGGACGTTTCCCGGACCGGGCAACCATGACAGCGACATCGATCTCCTCCGCGAACACACGACCGAACGAAGGCTGCGTCTATTCCGAGCGTCTCGGTCCCGCAGTTGACGGCCGTGCGCTGCTCGCCTATCTCAGCGAACGCTATCGCCACTCGTCGCCGAAGGAGTGGGCAGCGCGGATCGCGTCGGGGCAGGTGCGCATCGACGGGCTGCCTGCGCGGAGCGACTGCGTGTTGCGGAGGGGCTGCCTGCTGGCGTGGCATCGGCCGCCCTGGATCGAGCCGGCCGCACCCGCGTCGTTGTCCGTTCTCTATGAAGACGACGACCTGATCGCCGTGAACAAGCCGGCGGGACTGCCCACGCTCCCCGGTGCCGGTTTCCTCCAATCCACGCTCCTCCATCTCGTGCGGGCTGCTGCGCCGGACGCTGCGCCCCTCCATCGGTTGGGTCGATGGACGTCGGGCATCGTGCTCTGCGCAAAGAACCGGCGTGCCCGGACCGAATTGATGCGTCAGTGGTCTACCCGCGAGATCGCCAAAGGCTATCGCGCGCTTGCAAGCGGGCGGCCCGCCTGGGACGCGACGACCATTGCGACGCCGATCGGCCCCGTGCCGCACCCCATGCTCGGGTCGATCCATGCCGCACTCCCGGGCGGCAAGTTCGCCCTCTCGACGGCGACCGTCGTCGAGCGCCGCGCGGATTCCTTCCTCTGCGATCTGCAGATCGCGACGGGCCGTCCCCACCAGATCCGGATCCACCTGGCATCCGCGGGACATCCCCTGACCGGCGATCCGCTCTACGGCCCGGGCGGTCTGCCCCTGCCGGGGTCGCATGCCCTGCCCGGGGACCCGGGCTACCTTCTGCACGCGATGCTGCTGCGCTTTCGTCATCCCGCGAGCGGGCGCGAAAAGGTCGTCCTCTGTGAGCCGCCGGCGCTGTTACAGCGATCGGCGGAGATGCGATCACCGGATTCGGGGACATCGGGTGCAAGACGGCCGGAGACGTAAGAACGGGAGTGGAGCCACCTCCGGCACCCCGATTTATCGGGACGTAAAGAACGCGACCTCCCAAGACGCGGGATTGCCCGATAGCGGCTTGCCGGTGCTCATCGTTGCCTCTCCGCAGATGCCTTCCCTGTCGCTTCTTTGGCTTCTCTTTTCGATCATGGTATAATCCGCTTCGCCGCATACCAGGACGCGGCGAAGGTCCAGGAGGGATCGGTGCAGATCCGGCAGGGCGAATTGTGGCAGGCGGTGACGAAGACCACGGAGCAGGCGATCCGCGCGGGCGCGCTCGTGCCGATCCCGACGGGCTACCAGTTCATCGAGGACCAGGGCGTCCGGTTCTTCGTGCGCGTGCTCGCGGCGCTCGCGCGCAAGGACGAGGAGCGCAAGGCGCGGGAAGCGGCAGGCGCCGCGGGCAGGCCCGTCAATCCGTTCCTCCCGCCCGAGCAAGAGCTCACCGTTGCCGAGGTCTCCGACACCCACATTGCGATCCTGAACAAGTATAACGTGATGGAGCGCCATCTCCTGCTCGTCACCCGTGAGTTCGAGGACCAGGAGATGCTCCTGACGCAACGGGACTTCGCTGCCCTGGCGCAGTGCATGGCGGAATACGACAGCCTCGGATTCTACAACGGCGGGGCGGAAGCAGGCGCGAGCCAGAAGCACAAGCACCTGCAGCTCGTGCCGCTCCCGCTCGCGCCCGAGGGCCCGCGAATCCCGATCGATCCCCTGATCGCAGGGGTTGCGGACAGCGATATTACCCGCCTGCCGGGATTTTCGTTCCGTCATGCCTTTGTGCGGCTGACCGGGGGACCGGTCTCGGAGACGCTCTTTCGCGTCTACGGCGAGCTGCTCCAAAGCCTCGGCATGACGGGGCCGCCACATCACGGTCTGCTGCGCCAGTCCCAACCCTACTGTCTGCTCGTGACGCGCTCCTGGATGCTGGTCGTGCCGCGGAGCAGCGAGCACTTCGAGGACATCTCGCTCAACAGCCTGGCCTTTGCCGGGTCGCTCTTCGTCCGGAACGAGCAGCAGCTCGAACGGCTTGCGGCGTACGGCCCCCTGCGGGCGCTTGCGGACGTGGTCGGATAGAGCGGGAAAGCGGGATCAGGCAGGGCGGATGCTGCGCTTGCGGAGGTACCAGAGCAGGCCGGCGCCGAAGACGATCATGCAGGCGCACAGGACCTGGCCCATGGTGAAGGGGCCTGCCACGAACCCGAGCTGCGCGTCGGGCTCACGGAAGAATTCGATGAAGAACCGGAAGCAGCCGTAGAGAACGATGAACAGGCCGGTCAGGGCGCCCGGGAAATGCTTCCGGTCCTTGGCGATCCAGAGGATCGCGAAGAGTACGACGCCTTCGAGCAGGCATTCGTATAATTGCGAGGGGTGGCGCGGCAAGGGGCCGCCGGAGGGGAAGATCATGGCCCAGGGCACGTCGGTGACCCTGCCCCAGAGCTCGCCGTTGATGAAGTTGCCGATCCTGCCGGCCGCGAGCCCGATCGGCGCGGTCACGATGACCAGGTCAGCGAGGAGCCAGTAGTCTACCGTGAATTTCCTGCAGACCAGGTAGGCGGCCAGGAGCGCGCCGATCAGCCCGCCGTGGAAGGACATGCCCCCGTGCCAGACCGCGAAGATCTCGCTCGGGTGGCGGAGATAGCGTCCCAGATCGTAGAACAGGACGTAGCCGAGCCGCGCGCCGATCAGGAGCGCCAGGATCATCAGGGTGAAGAGCGTATCGACGAAAAACTCCGACATGCCCTGGTCCCGGTCGAGCCGCTGTTTCTTGATCTGATACTGTACGAGGATGTAGGACGCGACGAAGCCCACGGCGTACATGAGACCGTACCAGCGGACCGTGAGGGGGCCGACGCGGAAAAAGACGGGATCGATATGGGGATAGGCGATCATTATCCTATACGTTCGGCCTGGGACTGCGTGATGGAGCAGCGTTAGCGGCTGCGGGTCTTCCGCCAACGGTACCAGAGCAGGACCGCGCCGCAGAGCACCATCACGGAGCTCAGGACCTGGCCCATCGTGAAGGGACCTGCCACGAACCCGAGCTGCACGTCGGGCTCACGGAAGAATTCGGCGAAGATCCGGAAGCAGCCGTAGAGGACGAGGAACAGGCCGACCATGGCCCCCGGGAAATGCTTCCGGTTCTTTGCGATCCAGAGGATCACGAAGAGCAGCACGCCCTCGAGCGCGAACTCGTAGAGCTGCGAGGGGTGGCGCGGGAAGGGGCCGCCGGAGGGAAAGACCATGGCCCAGGGCACGTCGGTGACCCTGCCCCAGAGCTCGCCGTTGATGAAGTTGCCGATCCTGCCGGCAGCGAGTCCGATCGGCGCGGTCACGATCACCAGGTCCGCGGCGATCCAGAAGTCCACCTTGTATTTCCTGCAGCACCAGTAGCCGGCCAGGAGCGACCCGATCAGCCCCCCGTGAAAGGACATGCCCCCGTGCCAGACCGCGAAGATCTCGAGGGGGTGCCGGAGGTAGCTCGACAGGTCGTAGAAGAGCACATAGCCGAGCCGCGCGCCGATCACGAGCCCCAGGACGAGCGAGGTGTAGAGTGAATCGAGGAAGAGCTCCGGGATGGCGCCCGATTGGTCGAGCCCCTGCTGCCTGATCTGACGTCGCACGAGGAAATAAGACGCGATAAAACCCACGGCGTACATGACGCCGTACCAGCGGACCGCGAAAGGGCCGATGCGGAAGATCACGGGGGATATGTTCGGATAGGGGATCATGCGATGTCCTGAGGACGATACAGATACTACCCGCAGAGCATCCGCTTGTCAAGGATCGCGATAGAGAAGGGCGTACCTACCCTTTCACCGCGGAGGCGCAGAGACGCCGAGAAGACCGGCCGTCTCGTGCCGTTGCGACTTCTGCGGCTCAGCGGCCATCACCGGATTTGTCGACGGAAATGAACCAAAAAACAAAAACACGAGCGGCATTGACTCCGGCCCGGGTCCGCGCCTTCCGGATGCGGGTCCTGGCCCACTACGGAAAGCACGGCCGGGACCTTCCCTGGCGCAAGCGGCCCACGGCCTATCGCGTGCTCGTGTCCGAGATCATGCTGCAGCAGACCCAGGTGGACCGGGTCATCGGAAAATACGCGGCGTTCCTCGCGGCCTTTCCGGGCTTCGCCGCCCTGGCGCGCGCCCCGCGCGCGACGCTGCTTCGTCTCTGGTCCGGCCTGGGCTACAACCGCCGCGCCCTGGCGCTCCAGGAACTCGCCAAGACCGTGCTGCGCGATCATTGCGGCAGGCTGCCCGCAGACCCGGAGGCCCTGCTCGCGCTGCCGGGCATCGGGCGCTACACCGCAGGCGCGGTGCTCGCCTTTGCCTTCAACAAGCCCGTGGTCTTTCTCGACACGAACATCCGGCGGGTCTTTCTGCATGAGTTCTTTCCGGACCGCGACCAAGTGCCGGACAACGAGCTCCTGCCGCTCATCGAGCGGACCCTGGACCGCACGGACCCGCGCACCTGGTACAACGCCCTGATGGACTACGGGTCCGTGCTGAAGCAACAGCACGCGAACCCGAACCGGAGAAGCGCCCATTACACACGCCAGTCGCCCTTTGCAGACTCGAACCGTCAGGTGCGCGGCGCGATCCTGCGGGTCCTGGTACAGGAAGCGCCGCTTACGGAGCGCGAGATCGCGAAGCGGACCGGGCTCGACCCGGCCAGGGTCAAGGCGCTCCTCCCGCAGCTTGCGGCAGAGGGGTTTCTTGTGAAAACAGGACGATACTACTCGATCTGAGGTGCAGAAAATTCATTGTGCCCGAGCGGGAAAGAGTTTAGAATAAGGGCTCCGGCATCGAACCATTCATCTCTCCGTATCCGAAGGAGGCAGCATGCGACAGACCAAGATCGTTCTTTCCGACAAGGAGATCCCGACCAAGTGGTACAACATCATGGCGGACATGCCCAATTTACCCAAGCCGCCGCTCCACCCGGCCACGAAGCAGCCCGTGGGTCCGCAGGACCTGGCGCCGATCTTTCCCATGGCCCTGATCGAGCAGGAGGTGAGCCAGGAGCGCTGGATTCCCATCCCCGAAGAGGTGCTCGATATCTATACGCTCTGGAGGCCGTCGCCGCTCTACCGGGCCCACCAGCTCGAAAAAGCGCTCGGCACGCCTGCCAAGATCTACTATAAGTACGAGGGCGTGAGCCCGGCCGGCAGCCACAAGCCGAACACCTCCATCCCCCAGGCCTTCTACAACAAGAAGGCCGGGATCAAGCGCATCGCGACCGAGACGGGCGCGGGCCAGTGGGGATCGTCCATGGCGCTCGCGGGCAAGCTCTTCGGGCTCGACGTGACGGTCTACATGGTGAAGGTGAGCTTCAGTCAGAAGCCCTACCGCCGGATCGCCATGGAGACCTGGGGCGCCACCGTGCACGCCAGCCCCTCGACCGTGACGAACTCGGGCAAGAAGATCCTGGAGATGGACCCGGACAGCCCGGGCAGCCTCGGGATCGCCATCTCCGAGGCCGTGGAGGACGCGGCAACGCACAACGATACGAACTACGCCCTGGGCTCGGTCCTGAACCACGTCTGTCTGCACCAGACCGTGATCGGGCAGGAGGCCAAGAAGCAGATGGAGATCGCGGGCGACTATCCGGACATCGTGATCGGATGCTGCGGCGGCGGGAGCAACCTGGCGGGCGTGAGCTTCCCTTTCCTGCACGACAAGATCGGCGGCAAGGACCTGCGCGTGATCGCGGTGGAGCCCGCCTCCTGCCCCACGCTCACCAAGGGCGAGTTCCGGTACGACTTCGGCGACGTGGCCGGCCTCACGCCCTTCCTCACCATGTATACGCTGGGGCACGACTTCATGCCGCCGGGGATCCACGCGGGCGGGCTTCGGTACCACGGAGACTCGCCGCTCATCTCGCAGCTCTACCACGACAAGCTGATCGAGGCCCGGGCCTATACCCAGGTGCCGGTGTTCGAGGCGGCGGTGCAGTTCGCCGGGACCGAGGGGATCATCCCGGCGCCCGAGAGCGCCCATGCGATCCGCGCTGCCGTGGACGAGGCGCTCCTGGCAAAGGAAGAAGGCAAGCAGAAGACCATCCTCTTCAACCTGAGCGGCCACGGCTATCTGGACCTGCAGGCCTACGCCGACTTTCACGACGGCAAGCTGCAGGACTACGAGTATCCCGCAGAAAAGATCAAAGAGGCGCTCGCCAAACTGCCCACGCTCTGATCAAGAGCACGCCGGACGTTGCGCACACGCAAGAGGCGGGAGCATGCTCCCGCCTCTTTTTTTATTACTGCCGGCCGGTGCCCTCGAACAGCGCCGAGCCCTTGCGCATCGTGTTCTCGCTTATGGTACGGGGCGTGAGAAACTGCAGCAGGTAGTCCGGTCCGCCTGCCTGTGACCCGAGGCCGGACATGCCGGTCCCGCCGAAGGGCTGGCGCCCCACGACCGCGCCCGTGATCTTCCGGTTGATATAGAGGTCCCCGACCTGGAACTCCCGTTTCGCCAGCGCGATGTTCGCGGGGCTCCGGGAATAGAGACCGCCGGTCAGGGCGTACTCGCTCGCGTTCGCGATCGCGACGGCCTCGGCGATGTCCTTCGCCCGGATGAGTGCGAGCACGGGGCCGAAGATCTCCTTGCGCGCGATCACGGCGTCCCGCGGGGCCAGGAATACGGCGGGACCGACAAAGGGACCTTCCCGGTCTTCCTCGCGGATCAGGAGCGGCTCTGCCTCGGCCTTCCCGATCTCGATAAAGCGCTTGACCTTCTCGACTGCTGCCCCATCGATCAGGGGACCGAGAAAGGTGCGGGACTCCTCGGGCGGACCGACACCGATGCTCTTCGCGGCCTCGACCAGCCTGCGCGAAAAAGTCCCGAACACCTGGTCCAGCACGATCACGCGCGAGCAGGCCGAGCACTTCTGGCCCTGGTATCCGAAGGCGGACGCCAGCACGCCGCGCACGGCCTCATCGAGGTCCGCGGTGTCGTCCACGATCACCGCGTTCTTTCCTCCCATCTCCGCAACCACGCGTTTCACGTTCCGCTGTCCTTGCCGGGTCGCGGCCGCGCGTTCGTTGATCCGGAGCCCCACGTCCTTCGAGCCGGTGAAGGCGATCAGGTCCACGCCGGGGTGCGCCACGAGATACTCGCCGATCTCACCGCCCGGTCCCGGGAGATACTGGAGCACGCCGTCCGGAAGCCCCGCGGCGCGGAAGGCTTGAGAAAGCTCCCACGCCACCACCGGAGAAAGCCCGGAAGGCTTCAAGATCACGCAGTTGCCCGCGACGAGGGCCGCCGAGGTCATGCCGGCAGGGATGGCGAGCGGGAAGTTCCAGGGCGCGATCACGACGCCGACGCCCCGCGGTTCGTAGGAGTACTCGTTGATCTCTCCCGCAAACCCGCCGAGCCGCCGCGGACCGGCGAGTTCCAGCATCCTGCGCGCATGGTATTCCAGGTGGTCGATCGCCTCGGTCACGTCGCCGTCGGCCTCCCGAACGGTCTTGCCGACCTCGTAGACCTCCAGGGCGATCAGATCGTAGTGCCGCTTGCGCAGCTCCACGGCAGCGCGGAGAAGATACTCGGCACGCATCTCCGGGGAAACAGCGCGCCAGGCAGGGAACGCCTTCCGTGCCGCTTCGATCGCCCGGTCCGCATGTTCCCGCGTGGCCCGGGAGACCCGTCCGATCACCTCGTCGGGCCGTGCAGGGTTCGTGGAAGGCGCTTCCTGCGCGGTCACGATCTCCCTCCCGTTCAGCACAAGGGGATAGCGTTTCCCGAGGGATCGACGCACCCGCAGCAGGGCCGCCCGCAGGGCGTCGCGGTTCTCCTGCTTCGAGAAGTCGATCAGCGGCTCGTTCCGAAAGGCATCCGCGCGAACGACGGGCTGTTCCGCGTGCGGTTCGGGCCTCCGGAGGAGGTCGTTTAGCGAGAGCCCTTCGCCGAAGGTCTTGCGGAAGAAGGATTCGTTCGCCGTGTTTTCGAGGACGCGTCTGACGAGGTAGGCCATCCCGGGAAGCAGCTCGCCGATGGGGCAGTAGACCCGTACGGGATTGGCAAAGCCGGCATGCTGCAACGCGGTCATGAGCGGCCCCCCCATGCCGTAGAGGAACTGGAACTCCAGGTCCGCAGGCCCGAGTCCCAGGCCCTCGGCCAGGGCCAGGGCGTTCGCAAGGCTCCGGAGGTTGTGCGTGGCGATCGCGGGCCTCACCACGTCCGCGTTCTCGAGCAGGACCCGCGTCAGGTCCTCGTAGTTCGCGTCCGTTTCGTCCTTGGACAGGAAGACCGGCTCCGGCCATCCATTCAGGCGGCTCTGCACGACCTCGTAGTCCCAGTATGCGCCCTTGACGAGCCGGATCCCGATGCGGTGTCCGCCGGCGCGCGCCCAGCGAATAAGGTCGAGGAGATCGTCCCGCGTGTCCTTGAGATAGGCCTGGAGCGCGATGCTTGCCCGCACGCGACCGCGGTATTCCGAAAGCACCTGCTTGTAGGCCGCGATCACCAGGTCCTTGTGATGATACTGTTCCATGTCGAAGGTGAGCGAGAGCGACTGCTGCCGCGCCTTTTCCAGGACCGGCCGGAGCCGGGCGAGGATGCGGTCCCGGGAGCCTTCGAAATCGAGGGGATCGGTCTGGGAGGAGAACGACGAAAGCTTGAGGGAGATGTCGAGCGACTCCGCCGCCCGATCCGCGTCCGGCTCCTTCGCGATCCGGCTGACGAAGAAG
Organism: Nitrospirota bacterium; assembly: GCA_046704425.1. GTDB lineage: Bacteria > Nitrospirota > UBA9217 > UBA9217 > UBA9217 > JBJKRX01. The sequence goes on along the minus strand of JBJKRX010000050.1, from coordinate 24,524 downwards.
TCGAACAGGTCCAGGTAGCGTGCGGCATACTCTTCCGCCTCGGCCTCCGAGACCACGGCCTCGCCCAGAAGGTCGAGGCTGACGAAGGCGCCCTTCAGCCGCAGCTCCTCGATCACCGGCAGCGCATTCTCGGGATTCGCGCCGATGATGAACTGGCGGCCGAGCGTCTTGACCGAGGCACGGATGAGCGGCGCGGCGATCGACGCGGGGACCGTGCGGGAGAACACCTCGGCGCTCCGGATGAGGAGCGACGGCCGGTCCGCGGCGTCCCGAAGATACTCGCGGAATATCCGGACCGCGAGCGTATTGTCCGCGAGGGACGGCAAGACGTCGATGAAGCGGAGGAGCAGGCCCCGAAAGCGTTCGTCCTTCAGCGCCAGGTCGGTTACGGACTTCTTCCATCCGGCAACGGCGAAGAAGGAAGGCTTGGCGTCCCGCAAGAACGTGTACAGGGACTTCGCGATATCCCGGATCCGCGGCTCTTGGTGCGTAAGTGGCTCGTGCGCATCGACCGGGTGTGTTTTCCGCAGTTGCATGTTCCGCTCCTTATTAAAATATACCCCGGGAAGGGAAGCGATGCGGAACGGCAGGCAAAGAGATTGATACAAAAGAAAAGGCCGGAACGCATTGTTCCCGGCCCATGACCTGCAAGCGGTGAATGCCGCGGGATTCCCGGTGATCCTCGGCCTACTTCATGAACAGCGCAAGATATTCCGCCAAGGCAAAGGATCGGTTGCGAGAGAATCCCGTTATCTCTTTCAAGATCCCCATTCGCTGGAAGTCCTTTATGATCCGCGTGCTGGTGGCAAAGGAGATGTCCAGCTCCTTGGCGATCCGGTGCGCGTTCATGATCGGCTTCGAAAAAAGCGCAAGCAGAAGGCGTTGCCCCGTTGCAGCGCGGCTGCCGAGGGTCATGATCTTCTTCTCGAACTTCTGGCGAAGCGCGATAATGCGTTCGAACGTCTCGATGCCGCTCCGCGCCGTATCGATCACGCCCGTTAAGAAAAACTTTATCCATTGCTCGATATCGTTCGATGCGCGAACAAGCGTGAGGGAGTCGTAATACGAACCCTTGTGCTTTTCAAAGAATGCCGAGAGATACAACGTGGGTTTCTTCAGGATGCTTCGTTCAACCAGATGCAGGGTGATCAGAAGCCTGCCGATCCTCCCGTTGCCGTCGAGAAACGGATGGATAGTCTCGAATTGGTAATGACTGACCGCAACCTTGATGAGAAACGGCATGTCGAGGTCATTGTTGTGCCAGAATTTCTCCAGGTCCGTTAAGAGCGCCGGCAGTTCGTCGGGATGCGGCGGTACGAAGAAGGCGTTACTCAGGTTCGACCCGCCGATCCAGTTCTGGCTTGTCCTGATCTCGCCCGGGAATTTGTAGCCGCCCCGTACGCCCGTAAGCAGGGCCTTATGGGCATTCTTCAAGAGCCGCATGGACAGCGGCAGGGTCTTGAGCTCCGCAATGGCATGATTCATGGCCTTAATGTAATTCTGAACCTCGCGCCAATCATCGCGCCGCTCCGGATCGATTTCCTCCTTCGGTAATATGGCTTCATCGAGTCCGGTCTGGGTCCCCTCGATTCGGCTTGACGTCGTGGCCTCTTTCGCGACGTGCATTTGAATGAAGAAATCCACGTCCGGCACGAGCAGGGAGTAGGCGTTGAGCTCGCCGATAAACCGGACCGCCTCTTCCAGCATGACGTTGATTTTCGGATCGCGCCATGCGAGCGGCTGGTTGATATACGAAGGGCTGAAGCTCTGATACTGGTATTGTTGCTTGTAACTTCCTGATTTAAAAGTGTTTTGCATGGTCGGCAACCTGAAAACAGGCTAATTTATATTTGCAATTTATCACAAAATTGAAAATAAGAAAAGTCTTATTTGCAATCACGCCGGGGGGATGGTTTCGCGCGTGGTCCGTTGGATTTCGCTTGCGAGACGGAAATTACAGTAATCGCCCTCCTGACGCGGTATACTGTGCCATGATCGTCAAGGAGATACAGGCCCGCGCCATCCTCTCGAAGTCCAAGATCTACGACTATACGGTGAACGCCTACGTGGGCTGCGGCCACGCCTGCGTCTACTGCTACGCCAAGTTCATGCGGCGGTTCACGGGCCATAAGGAGCCCTGGGGCGCCTTCGTGGACGTGAAGGTCAATGCCCCGGAGCTGCTTGCAAAAGAGATCGTAAAAAAGAAGAAGGCGCGGGTATGGATCAGCGGGGTCTGCGACGCCTACCAGCCCCTGGAACGGAGGTACCGGCTCACCCGGCAGTGCCTGGAGATCCTGGTAGCGCACGACTGGCCGGTCACGATCCAGACCAAGTCGCCGCTTGTGCTGCGGGACCTCGATATTTTGAAGAAGGCAAAGGATGGGGAGGTGGGGTTCACCGTAACGACGGCGGACGAGAAGGTGAGGCGGCTCTTCGAACCCGGCGCGCCTCCCATTGCCAAGCGGATCGAGGCGCTGGGGATCCTGCATGATGCGGGCATCCCCACCTTCGTGATGGTCGCGCCGCTTCTGCCCCATGCCGAAGGGCTCGCGGAGATGCTCAAAGGCAAGGTGGACCACGCACTCATCGATCGATATAATTACCATTATGCCGATCGGATCTATACAGAACGGGGCATGCAGCGGGCCATGGGGGAAGGGTTCTTCGAGGAACAGGGAGAGAAGTTACGGGTTGCCTTCGAGAAGATGGGGATCAGGTGCAGGGTGATTTAGGGATCGGGAGCAGAGAGGCAACGGTGAAAGAGAAAAGGCCCTCGTATTGAGATCATGAGAGCGTCATTCGAAGCGTTCTGACGAGCCGTAATACTTGGTCTGCCACCCCCTGCGATCATAGAGGTTCATTTAAATTTAAAATGCACATCAATCCTTGCCATGTGACCGAGGTAATCCCATCGATCTGCCTGTTCGCATGTGAGGCACATAATGCGTCGAATAACTTTTTGCCTTTCACATCAGGATTGGCCTCAATCTTTTTCTTATGCCCTTTATTTTGCTCTTTATTAGCCAGTGGCACTAAGAATTCTGCAATAAACTCCCTCAAGCAGAGAACAGAATTGCTTCCTATGGTGAGAGAACTCTCTAAATTAAGAAGTCGCCATGGTGCAACTTTTCCAATAGAGGAAATAATGATCTTGTCTGTATACTGTGGATTTATTCCATACAAATAAGTCTGATCGTTTGCATGGGAGATATAGTAAATTCTTTCACTTTCGGGTAAGGCCCATGTTTCCAAATGTGCATCGATCCTTTTATCCTCATCGCCGAATACGTCGCGGAATAGCCTACCTGCGTCACTGGGATCCCAGAGTTGGTAAAGGCATCTGATATATTCCTCGGCCTCTTTCTGAGTTAGTTTTGTTGCGGACACGTGTTTATCCACCGTCATTCAACAGCAACTTGAAATATTGAGTCAGCCACGGGTGGGTCCATACAGATTATTCCACCCCTTCACCGCTTTCTCCACCCTCCGCACAAATCGAGGTGCCTGTTCTGCATCAAGCTTCTCCGCCGTGAAGAGCGCCAACATCTGCAGCCCAGCACCCAACGCGTAGGCGCCGAAGATGCGGTCTTGAGGGGTGCGATCTTGCCGCGAGGCACGCCGCGAATATTGCTTACACAGGATACACGGTCAATCCGAGGCCGCGAAAGTCCTTATCAAAGCTGAGGCTTGGGATGCCGCGCAGAATGCTGGTAACGACCACATACGACAGGGCATCGCAATAGGATAGCCGTCGGTCTTCGCCAAGCTTACGAAAAACCGTTTCGGCCGCTTTACGCACGGAATCGTCGTACCTGACCATGAGGAGCGAGGGTTTGATGATGTCGAGGAACTGCAGTGCCAGTCGGTAGCTTGCCCGGTATCTCAGCAGCGTGACGGTCTCGCTGATTACGTCCCATGTCGTGCAGAGCGTGATCTTGTTCTTCTCACAGAAAACGAGTGCATCTCCCGCACGATCGTAATTTGCGTCTTCATCGACGAGCGCGGCAAAGAAGAACGAGGTGTCGCAGAAGGCCTTCCCGTCGGGAAAGATCACGGTTTCTTCTCAACGACGTAGAGGTGGTCTTTAACGTTCTCGGAGATCGGGTACTTTTTCGCAGTCCGCTTCGTGCCGGCTTTTTTGCGCAGTTTCAATAAGCCTGCTGCAGCGGCCCCTGGTTTGACCAAAGGGGAAACCCTGATCTCGGCCACGACCTCGTCATGTACGGTCACCTGATATACGGTATCAGGCGAGGACCGGAGGGTCTTAATGATGCCGGGAAGTCGCTTGCGGGCCTCGGATATGGATATGACGGTTTTCACGGCAGGTCCTCGTCGAGCTCAGAATTGTACAAATTGTACAATATACTCTACCAGGGAAAGGTCGCCCTGTCACGTATTTTTTAGGCAAAACCGTGCCGTTCATCTCCATTTTTTCACCGTTCGCTTCACCTTTCGCGCAAATCGTCGCACCTGTCCTGCACTCAGTTTTTCCGCCTTATACCGGGAAAGCATCTGAAACTCGGCCCCTGGCGCACAGGCGCCGAGGATCGCGGCCTTGAGAATTCGCTTCACGGGTTGGCGCATGGCGAGGTCCGCCCACCAGTATAATATTTCCGCAGATTTTCGGTTACGCTATGATTGCTCATCCGATCCGCGCAGGGGTCGCAGGGCTGTACGGAAAAGACCGGGCCGAATCGACACTGAAAAAAAGATTTTTCCCTGCAATAAACGACCTTCGTTATTCGTCTCTTCCCCAGACGAGGAAACGAGAATTTCCAATCGATGAACGAGAGAATCGGGAAGTCCGAGGTGGGCGGGTTTTTCGCTGCAAAGTACCGGAAGCTGGTCGGCTACTTCCAGGCAAGCTACGCGGACCTTTCGGCGATGGAGGTGGAGGACCTGGTAAGCGACCTGATGGTAGACCTGCTCGAACGGTCCGAGGTCCTGGCGCGCGTGGAGAACGCCACAGCCTACATCTACCAGGCAGTCAGGAACCGGGCTGTCGACTATCTCCGCAGGCGGAAGAAGACCGTCTCCTTCGAGGCGACGCGACAGGACGCAGATGACGCTTCTCCGCACGATGCCATCCCGGAGCCCCGCTACGACATGACCGCGGAGATCGAGGCCGGGGAGATCCGGGAGCGGCTCCTCGAGGCCTTGAATGCCCTGGAGCCCAAGCAACGCGCAATCTGGATCGCGACGGAGTGCGAAGGCAGCTCCTATCGGGAACTGGCGGAAGCCTGGGGTACGCCCGTGGGCACGCTCCTGGCAAGGAAGCACCGGGCGAACGCTGCGCTGCAAAAGGCCTTGGCGGACCTGAAAAAAGACTAGGAAAGGAGTATCCTTTATGGAAAAAGACAAAAAGGCACACCTCTGCCGCGGAAAAGGTTCGTGGATCGCGGGCAGGATCGCGCGCGGGATCGTGATCGGCCTCCTCTTCGCCCTCGTCTTCGGGCTGGTCGTCAAACTGCTCTGGAACTGGCTGGCGCCGGCGGTGTTCAATCTGCACGCGGTTACGTACCTCCAGGCCGTGGGTATGATCGTGCTCGCCAGGCTCCTCTTCGGGATTCGGGGCATGCGGCCGGGATGCGGCAGATGGCACGGCCGGAATCACTGGGCCCACGGCGGCGGGTGCGGTGGCGCGGATGCAAACGACCGGATCAAGGACTGGCGATACTATGACGCGTGGTGGGAGGCTGAGGGCAGGGAGGCATTCCGGAGATACTGCGAGGGCAGGAAAGAGTGAAAGGAGAAGGGCATGAGAAAAAAACACGTAGTTCAGATCATCGGGCTGTTCGGGCTCCTCGGCGCACTGGTGACGGCAGGATGCCACCATCATAGAACGTCCGAGGCGCGGGCGGAAAACATCGTCCAACACCTTACCTCCGCGCTGCAGCTAAACGCAGCCCAGACCGCAAAGCTCGAAAGCATGAAGCAGGAATTCCTCGCGAGGCGGCCGGAAATGGAGAAGATGCGGCAGGAGTCCTTTGCCGATCTCAAGGCGATGATGCTGAGCCCGCAGATCGACAAGGCACGGCTTGCCGCGCGCACGAAAAAGATCCAGGAGCACGCGGACGAGCTGGTCGGGTTCGTAATGGACCGGTTCGCGGAGCTCCACGATCTCCTCACCCCGGCGCAGCGCAGCAAGCTGGTGGAGGATCTGGACAAGCATATGAAGCGGTGCCATCGCTGGTAAGTGTGCTGATGCCCGCTGTGTACGACGAGGGCCGGGGCCGTTCGCCCCGGCCCTCGTCGTGCCCTTGCGACGCCCCGGCCGCTCCGCCCGAAGGACGAGAAGCGCTCTTGATTCTCGTGTCCCGCCATACTATAATACCCGCTGTCAGGATTCCCGCTGCAATCGCTCCTGAGATACCCGCACGCCCGGCTGGTGCGCACGCCGAAAGGGACTGGTATTGCCATGGCGTTTACCGGAGATCTGGAACACCTGCCCATCGTCGACATCATCCAACTGGTCCATACGACGCGGAAGTCGGGCGTCTTTTCCGTGGCTGCGGACAAGGGGACGAGCTCGCTCGTTTTCAGCAACGGGGTGATCGTCGGCGCGAACCATCTCGACGACAGCATCCGCATCGGAACCGTTCTGGTAAAGACGGGCGCCATCACCCTGGACGATCTCAAGGTGGCGCTGGACGCAACGAAGAACGCGGCTGCGGAGCATACCCCGCTCCTGGTCACGCTGATGCAGATGGGCAAGCTCAAGCGGGAAGACGCCCTGCGGGGGCTCAAGAAGCTGGTGGAACTGACCATCGTCGAGTTGATGAGCTGGAAAAAGGGGACCTTTACCTTCGACACGGAAACCTCCGTTTTCTCACCCGGGGCCGGGGCGGCCTTCGGCGACGCGGAGCAGGACGTGGGGATCGACGCCCAAATGGTCCTGATGGACGCGTTGCGTGTCTTCGACGAGCGGGAGCGGGACCGCGAGAAGGGCAAGGCGGTGCCGTCCTTCGAGGAGCTTTATGCCGACGTGCTGCCCGAGGCGGGCGGCGGCAAACCCAAAGGCGGGCACGCAGCCATCACCGCGGACGTGCTCGGGCTCGCCGACCTCGATAAGCTCGAGAAGAAGATCCCCCGGCCCGTCGCGGACATGGAGCTCTTCGATCCGGTCGCGATCCATCGCCAGAAGATCAAGGAGCTCCTTGCGGACTGCTCTCCCGAAGACCAGGAGGCGTTCGTCTCGTTCCTGCGGCGGTCCGGCGACCGCAAGGCCGCGCCGGGTGCGCCGCAGCAGGCGGACAAGGCGGTCGTCCTGTATAGCGCCGACCGGCTGCTCCAGCACGCGGTCATGACCCTCTGCAACGACGTGGGGGTGCCGGTCTTCGCCACGGAGGACGAACCGGAGCTCGAGCGGCTGGTGTCGCAATGCCTGGGCGCCATGCGCATGCCGCTCGTCGTGTTCGACAGCCCCGCGGCCGCGGGCGGATTGCCCGAGGAGAAGATCGTCGCCCTGCGGGGCACGGTGCGGGCTACGTACCCTGCGGTCCCGCTCCTGCAGTTCGCCGCTCCCCGGGAGAGCGCCTTCGTCCTGCAATCCTACGACGACGGCGTCCGGGCCGTCTTCCCCAAACCGGAGAAAGAGGAGGGGCGGGAAAGCTTCGTCGCCGATACCATCCGGTTCCTCCATTCCTTCCGGTCCTATGTGCGGGAGTTCCAGTACCGCCCCGACACGACGGAGCGGTACCTGAAAAAGCTGAAAGAGGACCTCCAGGTGCTGCGCGACATGACCAGCCCCTCGGACGCGGCACTCGTGATCCTCGCCGCGGTCGCCGATACCTTCGAGCGGGCCATCATGTTCCTGGTCCAGCCGTCGCCCGCGGCGTTGATCGGCGAAAGCGCCATCGGCGTGAGCGCCGAAAAGAGCATGGGGCCGACGCAGGCAGGCAGTCACCAGGTAGCGCTTGCGCAGCCGTCGATCTTCCGGGAGGTGCTCGAAAAAGGGGAGGCCTTCTACGGCGAGAGCAGCGATGAGGCACTGAAGGGACTCTTCCGGGCGATCGGGGCCCCCCGAAGCCCGGCCGTGCTTCTGCTGCCGGTGAAGAGCGAGCGCAAGATCGTGGCCGTGGTATACGGGGATTTCGGACAGAAGGAGGCGTCCCCGGTGCAGCTCGACCTGCTCGAGATCCTCGCCCAGCAGGTCGGCATCGTCCTGGAATACGCGGTGTTCCGCAGGCAGGCGGCACGGGCGGCGAAGAAGTCATAAGGGCGGGGCAACGCCGATCTGCAACGGATCAGGGAGAGAGAAAAGACCCGCCGACGGCCGCGCAGGTCGGCACCATCGACGGGAGAATGGGGAGGGACCAAGGCGTCATGGACAACGCGATGCTGAACCAGATCCTGAACATCGCCTTCGAGAAGAAGGTTTCGGACATCCACTTCGAGGTGGATGACCCCCCCCTGTTCCGGGCGCGCGGCCATCTCATCCGTGCCAAGCTCCCGGCCCTGACGAAGCAGGACGCCGAATTCGTGGCCAAGACGGTCCTGGAACAGCACAAGCGCAAGCTGCCCGAGGACCTGAAGGAGCTCGACACCTCCTACACCCTGGCGAACGCCGGGCGGTTCCGCGTGAGCATCTTCCGGCAGCGCGGCAATCTCGGCGTCGTCATGCGGGTCATCCCCCACAAGATCGGCACCTTCGAGGAGCTGAACCTGCCGTCGGTGCTCGGCAGGATCGCGCAGGTGCCGAACGGCCTGGTCCTTGTCACCGGGCCGACGGGCAACGGCAAATCCACGACGCTCGCATCGATGATGCGGTACATCAACGAGACCTTCGATTACAATATCATCACCATCGAGGATCCCATCGAGTTTCTGTTCACGTCGGCCAAGAGCTGCATCATCCAGCGCGAGGTGGGCATCGATACGGACGGTTTCAGCGTGGCCCTGCGGTCCGCGATGCGCATGAACCCCGACGTGATCATGGTGGGGGAGATGCGCGACCTGGACACCATCGACGCCTGCGTGAAGGCCGCCGAGACCGGGCACCTGGTCCTGTCCACGCTGCACACGCACAATACCGCGTCGTCGGTCAACCGGATCGTCGGGTACTTCTCGCCCGAGGCGCAGGAGAACGCCCGGCAGCGACTGGCGGAGAGCCTGATGGCCGTGATCTCCATCCGGCTGGTGCGGGGAAAGGACAACGAGTCGGTCCTGCCGGTCCTGGAGGTGATGTACGCCACGTCCACGATCAAGGCCTGCATCCGGGACAATAAGCTCGACGAGATCGAGCAGCACATCGAGAAGGGACACGACGAGTACGGGATGCAGTCCCTGGACCAGCACCTCATCGAGCTGTGCCGGAAGGAGCTCATCACGCTCGACGAGGCGAAGCGCATCTCCCGCTCGAAGGACCTCGAGCGGAAGCTGATGTTCAATTAAGCGGCACGGCAGCCGCTACCGGCCCGCGAGCCACAGGAGCAGGGCCGCGGCCGCCACGGCGGCGATGATGCAGAGCCGCACCTTGTCGCCTTTCTCGATACTCACTTCATCCCTTCCTTACCACGCTTGCGCGAAGCCAGACACGAGAATCCCGGTCCGGGAGTGTCGCGCTACGGGTTTGCGGGCTTTTCCAGGTGCAGCGTAAAGGCGAACCGATTCCCGAAGAACGCCCTTTTCCGGAAGCCGACGCCCGCGGCGAGCCGGAGCACCGTTCCCTGGCCTTGAAAATGCGGGTCAAAGACCACCTCGGTCACGGACAGGATCCCGCCGGGTTTCAGGGCGTCGAAGATCGCGCGCAGGCCCGCTGCACGGTCCACGATCTCTCCCCGCACGGTCACGAGCACTGCACTGCACGAGCACAACAGACACCGGACACGCGCCGGGCCGCTCCCGAGGCCCGGCGTACGGGACCGACCGGTCCCGGGCCCCGCGAGGTCCTTACAGCTTCCGCAGCGCCTCCGCAACACTCTCCGCCATCGGCGTCGTCGGGTTGTTGATGAGCCTGCTCAACTGGCGGCCGTCGTCGAACAGCGCGCCCCGCGCCACAGCCGCGTCGGAATCGGCGATCAACGCGGCAACCGGATCCGGCAGTCCCGCTTTCCGGAGCGCATCGCGGTACCCGGCCTCCGTGAGATCGACGTATCCGAGCTGCTTGCCTGTCTGGCGGCCGATCTCTGCCGCCAGCTCCGCATGCGTATATGCGGTATCGCCGGCAAGCTCGTAGATCCGGCCTGCCTGCTCCGGTGCGAGCAGGACGCGCGCGGCCGCCTCTGCATAGTCCGCGCGTGCAGCCGTGGCGGTGCGGCCGTCGCCTGCGCAGCCGTAGAGTGTCCCGGCAGCCACCACGCCGGCCACGCCCGCGGTATAGTTCTCGGTATACCAGCCGTTCCGCAGCAGCACATACGGAATGCCGGATGCGCGGAGGTACGCTTCGGTCTCCCGGTGCTCCGCGGCAAGGGCGAGCGGGGACGTGTCCGCGTGCAGGACGCTGGTGTAGGCCAGAAGCCGCACTGCCGAGCGCTTGGCGGCGTCGATGACCGAACGGTGCTGCCGCGCGCGCTGGCCGATCTCGTTCGCAGAGATCAGGAGCACCCTGTCCGCGCCCGCTAGCGCCGCATCCCAGGCCTGCGGTTCGTTGTAATCCGCGATCCGCACCTGAACGCCCCATGACGCGAGATTCTGCGCCTTTTCCGGATTCCGCACTGCCGCAACGATATCGGAAGCCGGGATGTTCTTGAGCAACGCTTCGATGACCAGACGGCCCAACTGGCCGGTGGCTCCAGTAACGACGATCATAGCAGCGCTCCTTTCGTACGAGGCGATCTTCACCTCATACGATTAAGTATACCCGCCGGCGCCCTGCCCGGGAGGTCCGCATACGGCTTCCGGGCCGGTCTCCTGGCCGGACCTCCGTGTCAGGCGGGGAATCGCAACAGTGCGAGGTGCTGTTTCGCCTCAGTATCGCCCTGGGCCGCTGCCTTGCGGAACCACTTTGCCGCCTCGATACATATATCCGAGCAAAAACGCCGCGTCCCCATCGCCCTATCCGCCGCCGTGCTCCCGTGCTTTGCCGCACTGTGAAAATCCCGGAAGGCGGCGCCGTACGCACCAGCGCGTATCGCAGCCAGGCCTGCATCGACGCCCGGATATGCCATGCCCGGCGTTGCCGCAAGAAGCACGGCAATGAGCACCCCACCGGCGAGTCGCTGATTCCGCATCGATTCCTCCTTTTGACAACGCGTGAAGACATTGTTCTCCGCGCAAGGCATCGAATCACGCGGCCACGAATTGAGCGACCGGTTTCTTCAGTTTCCGTTCGCGGGATCGGAATGCAGCAGATCAAAGATGTGCGGAGCGACCGAGATGTCGGGCTTTCGGACTTCTGTGCGCAAATTCCTGAACGTGACCTTCGGCCAGTCCCGGAGAAAGAAATTGTCCAGCCAGTCGGGTATCCATCCCTTCGGATCGCACAGGAACCGGGCGTCGACCCTCGTCTGCGTACCGTGAGCGAGGGGGCTGAGCAGGAACGTCATGTCGATCATTTCGCCGCGCAGGTAGGACGTGTGCGGAGCGGCGGGGTCGTCTGCGGGCTGGTAGTGGAAGATCAGCTCGTTTCGGGATCGATCGAAGTGCATGCGGATCTGCGACACAAAGTCGCGGTCCGAAAAAAAGATCGGCATGGCGACATGGTCGTACTCGATGAACCGGTCCTTTCCCTCCCAGCGGAGGATCCGTGATTCGGCAAGTCCCTTTATCCATTCCCGTCGTCTGCGCGTGTCGAAGATGACCGTAGCCACCCGGGGCAGCGGCGCGTTCACGATGCCGATGCCCCGGAACGCGATCAGGCCGCCTTTGCCCGCGTCATTCTTGAATATCTGAATCCCGTCGGACGTGGTGTACAAGGATTGCCAGTGCGCCGCGGAACAGGGGATCGCGAGCAACAGAACCAACACGAGAGCAAGTCCGACCAGCCGCGCGCTCCGTCGCCCTCGCTGCGACCCGTGCCGGGGGATCCCGGGAGGGCCAGTCCGGTATGGGGATGATCGCTTCAGGAGCCGCTCTCCTATTTTCCTCTTCTCCATCCGTTGCCTTCAGCGCGTCACGACCCAGCGAAGGGCTTCGTCGTAGGTCCGGAAGATGCGCAGGATCTTCGAGCCGGCCGGGATGAGGCTGCGATACGTTTGATACATGCGGGCCAGGCCGTACGCAACCGGCGCCTTGACCACGAAGGCAAGCTTGGTTCTCGTGCCCGGGACATCAGTGGCGGCAGCGATCTCCACGAGGCGTTGAATGCCGCTGATGCTTAAATGGTAGTGGCTCGCCTGGGAGAAGTCCACGATCTCATCGAACGACGCATAGGAGGCCTTGCCCCGGAGCGTGAGGTGGTAGTCGGAAAGCGCCTTGACGAGGTCGTTGTCGACGACCTCGCCGGTCCAGGTCGTGATGATGATCCGGTTATGCGTATCGACGGCATGTTCTGCGGGCATATCCGACCTCCGCATACGACAGGCACAACGACGATGCTTCGCACCTGGTTTCCGCCGCTCCCTTCGGTGAATACGCATACCGGGGAGCGTTAATCGTGCGGCCAATCAATCGGCATTCCGGCCGGTCCGCTGGCGCTCGTACTCATCATACCGCATGTTCGAGCGCTGCAGGCACTCGTTCCGGTCGGAGGTGCTCTGGATCTGTTGGCAGTTCAGGGACTGACTGTTCTGGAGGCTGTCATAGGCGATCTGTGCGCATCCCGAACCGGCGGTCAGAACGAGCAGCGCTGCAATAACGGCGAGCCGCGTCGCCGAAGCCGGCAGGGAAGATCCCGTATTCTTCGTATTGACCCCGTGCATGCCTTCCTTCCCCATGAACACGCAACGCCCCCCGTACCTCGGGATCGACGAAATGCTCGCATGCCCCGCGCTGCTTCGTATTATAGGAGGATTGCTTTCTCTCTGTCAAGAAATGCGTCGCTGGTGCAGGGGCGCGAGCGGGGCGCTGGGGCGCCGGCTCGGCGGCGGAAAAGCGAAGGAAAAAGGAAATTACGACCGACTGTTGTCCTTAATGAGGTCGAGGGCGTTCGTCGCGATCAGGAGGCTGCCCTCGGCCTCTTTGACGATCTGGCGCGTCGAGAGCACCTTGAGGCACTTGGAGACCGCTTCGCGCGACGAGCCGATACGCGAGGCCAGTTCCTTGTGCGTCAGTTTCTTGGTCTTGAGAAAGCCGGCCGGGACGCTTGCCGTCGATGTCGCGGCGTCGAGCAGGGAGCGGACGAGCCGCTCGCCGACCTCCAGGAAGGCAAGGGATTCGATCATATCGTCCGCCTTGCGCAGGCGCTCCACGAGGGTCGTGATGAGTTCCACGGCGATCGACGGGTTCTTGTGAAGAAGTTCGAGAAAGACGATCTTGTTCAGGACGGAGAGCTCGGAGTCCTTGTCCGCGACGATCGTCGCGGAACGGCCCTTGCCGTCGAGGAGGCTCAACTCCCCGAAAAAGGAACCCGGTTCGAAATGGGCGAGCACCATCTCGCCCCCCTCTTCGTCGGCAAGGACCGCCTTCAGCCGTCCGTCGTTGACGATGTAGAGGTCGGTGCTCAGGTCCGTCTTATGGAAAAGGATCTCGCCTTTCTTGTACCGGGCGGGTTTGCAGCGCGACGCGATTTCCTTGAGCTGGGCGTCCTTGAGCGCCTTGAAGAGCGGGATGTTCTTAAGGTAGTCTACCAGCATCGGTCTTTTTCTGCCCCCTTCGTACGAAAGCTGATCGGCTCACCAGGGGTAAAATAGCATCCCGACGCAGGAAAAGCAAGCCAATTCCGCAGCTTGCGCGATAGGACCTCAATGCCCCGTGGGCTGCATCTCGCGCTTGAACTCCGAGGTGAAGTGGAACGTGACTGCCGGGGTGGCCTCGATCATGTTCCGCAGCACCCACTCCGATTCCGCGAGAAAAACGAGGTTCCCGTCCTTGTCCGTGGCGATCCGCTCGGCCTTGAAGCGGCAGAACTTCTCCAGTTCCTTCTCGTCCGCGGCCGTGATCCAGCAGGCCTTGAAGACCGCCAGGGGCTCGAACCGGCAGCGCGCGCCGTACTCGTGCTCCAGCCGGTACTGGAGCACGTCGAACTGGAGTTGGCCCACGGTGCCCACGATCCTCCGGTTCCCCTGCTGCTGGGTGAAGAGCTGGGCCACGCCCTCGTCGGTAAGCTGCTCGATCCCCTTGCCGAGCTGCTTGGCCTTGCCCGGGTCGAGGTTCAGCAGCTCCCGGAAGATCTCGGGGGAGAAGGTGGGGATGCCCTGGAACAGGAACCGCTCCCCCTCGGTCAGGGTGTCGCCGATCTTGAAGGCGCCGGTGTCGTACAGCCCGATCACGTCGCCGGGAAAGGCCTCGTCCACGATGCTCTTGCGGGCGCCCAGGAAGCTCGCCGGGCTCGTGAACCGCAGGTTCTTGTTCAGCCGGACATGGTAGAACATCTTGTTGCGCTCGAACCTGCCGGAGCAGACGCGGATGAAGGCGATGCGGTCGCGGTGGCGCGGATCGAGGTTCGCGTGGATCTTGAAGACGAAGCCGGTGAAGTGCTTCTCGTCAGCGGCGACCATCCGCACGTCCGTGGGACGGCTGCCGGGCGTGGGCGCGATCTCGGTGAAGGTGTCGAGCAGCTCCTTCACCCCGAAGTTGTTGACGGCGCTGCCGAAGAAGACCGGAGCGAGCTCGCCCCGCAGGTAGGCGTCCACGGAAAAGGGGTCGTGCGTGCCCGTGATCAGCTCCACGTCCTCGCGCAGCTTGCCTGCCTGCTGGCCGAGGTGACGCTCCAGGTCCGGGTCAACGACGCCGCCCAGTGCGATCACGTCGTCAGCGACCGTAACGCCGCCGGGCCGGAAGAGCGCGAGGGTATTGCGGTACAGGTTGTAGACGCCCTTGAAGGACGCGCCCATGCCGATGGGCCACGAGAGAGGCTGGACGCAGATGGCGAGCTTGGTCTCGAACTCGTCCAGGAGGTCGAAGGGGTCCTTGCCCTCGCGGTCGAGCTTGTTCACGAAGATCATGACCGGCGTGTTGCGCATCCGGCAGACCTGCATGAGCCGCTCGGTCTGCTCTTCCACGCCCTTCACGGAATCCACGACCAGGATGACGCTGTCCACGGCCGTGAGCGTGCGGTAGGTGTCCTCGGCGAAGTCCTTGTGGCCCGGCGTGTCCAGGAGGTTGATCTTGAGCCCGTTGTAGTCGAAGCCCAGGACCGACGTGGCCACCGAGATGCCGCGCTGCCGCTCGATATCCATGAAGTCCGAGGTAGTGCTTTTCCGGATCTTGTTCGATTTCACCGCGCCCGCCACCTGGATGGCGCCGCCGAAGAGGAGGAACTTCTCGGTGAGGGTGGTCTTGCCCGCGTCGGGATGGCTGATGATGGCGAAGGTTCGCCGCTTCCTGATTTCGTCCTGGTAGTCTTCCATGGGTCCGTCCGGCCCCGGGTGCCGGGCCGTGTACATTACCAAGGGGGGGAGGAAAAGTCAAGGCTCGCCTTAAAAGAGCCGCTCCATGGCCTCCTCAACGGTGCGCACGCCCAGGAGTTCCATCTTTTTCAGCGCCGCGGTCTTCTCCAGTTTCTCCACGTTCAGGGCCGGCAGGACGCAGCGCGTGAATCCGAGCTTGACGGCGTCCTTGAGCCGGGACTCGGCCTGGCTGATGGCGCGCACCTCGCCCGCGAGCCCCACCTCGCCCATGACCGCGGTCCGGTCGTGGATCGGCCGCTCCCGGAAGCTCGAGGCCACTGCGGCGATGATGCCCAGGTCCACGGCAGGCTCGTCGACCTTCATGCCCCCCACGATGTTCACGAACACGTCCATGCCCATGAGCTGCATGCCCACGCGTTTTTCGAGCACCGCCAGGAGGAGCGAGACGCGGTTGAAGTCCACGCCGATGCAGGTCCTGCGCGGCATGGCGAGCTTCGAGGGCGCCACCAGGGCCTGCAGTTCGGCCAGGATCGGCCGGGTCCCTTCGAGGGACGAGACCACGACGGACCCCGTGGCGTCCGCGGGCCGCTCGGCGAGGAAGAGCTCGGAGGGGTTCGCCACCTCGGCGAGGCCCGACTCCTTCATCTCGAAGACGCCGATCTCGTTCGTGCTGCCGAAACGGTTCTTGACCGCGCGCAGGACGCGGAAGGCATGACCCTTGTCCCCCTCGAAGTAGAGGACCGTGTCTACGATGTGCTCGAGGACGCGCGGACCGGCGATGGCGCCGTCCTTGGTCACGTGGCCGATCAGGAAGACGGGGATCCCGGTACGCTTGGCGTAGAGCATCAAGCGGCCCGAGACCTCGCGTACCTGCCCCACGCTGCCCGGCGCGGAAGGGAGCTCGTCGGTAAAGACCGTCTGGACGGAATCGACGACCAGGACCTGCGGCGTGAGCCCCTCCGCGGCCCGGAGGACCTCCTCCAGTTGCGTCTCGGCCAGGACATAGAGGTTCTCGCTCTGCACGCCCAGACGCTGGGCCCGCATCTTGATCTGGGCAGGCGACTCCTCGCCCGAGACATAGAGGGCCTTGCCCCGGAGGTCCGCCACCTGCCGGAGCATCTGGAGCACGAGTGTGGACTTTCCGATGCCCGGGTCGCCGCCGATCAGGACCACGGAGCCTGCCACGATACCGCCGCCCAGGACCCGGTCGAGCTCGTGGATGCGCGTCACGAACCGGTCCTCGTCGCGGGCCTGGATCGCGCCCAGGGGCTGGGGTTCGATTGCGTCCGCGGCCTTTCCGCCCGTCAGGTCCTTGGGCTTCTCGAACCGCTCCTCGACCATGGTGTTCCAGGCACCGCAGTCCGGGCACTTGCCCATCCATCGCGGGGATTGGCTGCCGCAGGCCTGACAGACGTAGACGGTCTTTGCGCGGGATTTCATGAGAAAAAATAGTACAGTCGGGGAGAAAAGGCAAGACGAAAAGATCAGTGCCGCAGATAGGCCTGCCGCTTTCGCTCAGGAAAACGTTCGATGGCGTAGCGCAGCATGGTCCGCGGCATGGCAGGGCAGTGGCGTTTCAGGAAGCGCTCTTCCGTCGCGAGCGATCGCTTGCCTACCTCGCGCAGCATCCAGCCCACTGCCTTATGGATCAGGTCGTGCTCATCATCCAAAAGAAGTTCGGCGACGGCGAGGGCATCGTCGTACTCGCCCTGCCGGATGAAGGCGAAGCAGGCCAGGACCGCGATCCTGCGCTTCCAGAGGTCACGCGATCGCGCGAGCCGATAGAGCGGCTTCCTGCTGCGCGTAAGGAGGTGAGCGCCGACAATGTGAGGGGCGGAGAGGTCTACGAGGTCCCAGTTGTTGATCCGGGAGGTGTTCGCGAGATAGAGCCGGTAGATCCGCGGTTTTCCCGTGTTGTCGCCGCGTGCGTAGGCGCGGACCAGAAGCAAAAGCGCGGCGAGCCGCTCCTCGTGCCAGGGGGAGCGGAGGAGCGTCAGGATCTCCTGGTGCGGCATGCCGTCATGCTCTTGCACCGCCTGCCGCACCAGGGGGACCGTGAGCCCGAGGAAGCGGTCACCCGCGCCGTACTGGCCCGGCCCGGTCTTGAAGAAGCGGCGGAGGTTGGCGGCCCGCTCCGGGTCGGCCTGCGCGCGCAGGCGGTCCCGGAGCGTCCGCGCCGACCCGTCAGCGGAGCCCTTTTTCATTGAAGTAGGCGGAATAGCGCTTATCGGTCACGAGGATGTGGTTCTGGAGCCAGTCCTTCAGGAAGCTCAGGATCTCCAGGGAAAGGACGAAGCCCACGGCCTCCACGCGTTTTTTGAGGTCCGCAGCCTTTGCAGTGAAGGCCACATGCTCCGCGTGGTGCGTCGTATACCCGGGGTAGGCGAACCGCTTCATGTACTGCTCTTCGGTGTCGAAATGGAGGATCGCATACTCCACCATCTCGTCGATCACGGCCTTCTGGACCTCGCGACCCTTGTTCGCGACCATCGCCTCCTGCAGGCTGTTGATCATGGCGAACAGCTTCTTGTGCTGTTCGTCGATCTCCCGCACGTTCACGCTGAACTTATCCGACCACTCGATGTACGGCATGGCACGCTCCTTCCCGATAGGGTCACTACCGCCGCTTTCCTGCCGCGGTCATTTTTGGGCGAAGAGCCCGGCAAAGAACCGCTTCATCGCGGACCACGATTTCCGGTCCGCGCTCTTATTATACGCGATCGGGAGCTTGAACTTCTTGCCCAGCGCGGTCGCCTTAGGGTTGGAAAAGGCGTGCATCGCATGCGGATAGAGAACCACCCGGAAGTGCGCCTTCGCCTTGGTCATCTCTTCGCGAAAGGCCTTGATTGCGGCGGCCGGCGCGAAGCGGTCCTCGGTCCCCTGGAATACGAGGATCTTCGGCGTGATCGATCCGGGGGCCGCGGTCGCGACCGGCTGCAGGTCGCCGTGCACGCTCACGACGCCCCGGAGGTCCGTCCCGGTCCGCGCCATGTTCAGCAGCACGCCCCCGCCGAAGCAGTACCCGACCCCGGCGAGACGATGAGGATCCACGGTCGGGTCTTTTTTGAGCACCTCCTCTGCCGCGAGAAAGCGCGCCCGCGTGCCGGTGAAGTCCTTCATCCGTTCGGTCGCCAGGGCGGACGCCTCGGCGGGGGTCTGCACGGTCCTGCCGTTGCCGTAGAGGTCCACGGCGAGCGCGGTGTAGCCGAGACCGGCGAGCATCCGCGCCCGTTTGCGCGCGTAGTTGGTCAGGCCCCACCATTCGTGGACCACGAGGATGCCGGGCCGCTTGCCCTTGAGCGCGGGGTCCGTGGCCAGGTAGCCCTTCATGGTCACGCCGTTCGCAGAATACATGATCGTCTTGCCGACGACGCGGGCTTCCGCCGGTCTTCCGAGCGCAAAGCAGACGATCGCCAGTGCTGTGATGAGTGCCAGTCGTTTCATTACGAGACCCTCCTCTCATTCGGGGACGTCTGCCGCCGCACAAGGAGCGGATCGCAGCATACCCCGTCGGTAGTAGTAATCATACCAGATGGCGATGCCCTTGGGAATACTATCTGCCGCGAAGGATCAGCGATGGGGCTTGCAAAATAAACCGGGTCCGGTATACTGAGTGCGACAAGGCAGGATGCCCTTACCGGAGCGGTCGCCCATGTGGTTCGTATTCCAGAAAATCGTCTGGTTCCTGGTTCTCCCGCCCGCGAGCGTCCTGATCGCCATGATCGCAGGGCTGGCCCTTCTCGAGCGGCGGAGGAATCTCGGCCGGGCCCTCCTGGCGGGCGGCATGGCCGTCTTGTATCTCCTGAGCCTGGGCCCCACGGCCGACTTGATCCTGCGGCCCCTGGAGCGACGCTACCCTCCGGTCCGGGCCGAAGCCATCAAGGGGAGGGTCGACGCGGTGGTCGTCCCGGGCGGCGGATCGATCGACCTGGCGTGGATGGGTGCGGACCCGGTCCCGAACGCCGAGACCCTCTCCCGGATCGTGACCGGCGTAGAGCTGGCCCGAAGGCTCAAGGCCCCGCTGGTTCTGTGCGGCGGAAACGGCGAGCCCTTCAGCACGAAGGTGAACGATGCGGACGCCATGGCGCGCGCGGCGATCGCCCTCGGCATGCCGCGGGCCCGCCTGATCGTCGAGGACCGCTCGCGCAACACGCTCGAGAATGCCCACGCCGTCCGGGCGCTCCTCACGGGCGACCGCATCGTCCTGGCCACTTCGGCCTATTACCTGCGGCGGGCCACGGCGTTCTTTTCCCGGCGGGGATTCACGGTGATCCCCGCGCCCACGTATTTTCTGAGTCAGACCCGGGTCTGGACGCTCGCGGCCCTCATCCCGCGGGCCGGAGATTTCAACCGGTCGTGCACCGGCATCGCAGAGTGGATCAGCATGCTGTGGTGGACCATGCGCGGCGAACTGTGAATACACCGGCCGCGCCGGAGGGTGCGGCAAGGAGGGGCCCATGAACGACCGGGAAGCGGAGGAAAACACCATGCCGGACCGCAAGGACGGTTTCGCCCTGCTCGTGGACGGGTTCGTCAAGGACCTGTTTGCCACCGGGATGATGCTCCAGCGGCTGGAGTATGAGGTCTACATCGCATCCTCGGCCGAGGACGCGCTGCCGATCATCGAGCATGCATTGCCGTCGCTGGTCATCACCGAGCTTTCCCTGCCGCAGATGTCGGGACTGGAACTCCTGGTGCGCATCAAGCACGATGCGAGAATGAAGGCGGTGCCGGTCATTATCCATTCGGGCGTCGTCGATGAGGAGAAGCAGAAGCTTTGCCGTGCGTCGGGCTGTGCGACCTTCCTGAAAAAACCGGCGGATCCCGAACTGTTGTTCACTGCCATTCAGCAGGCCACGGAGCATGTCCCGCGTCATGTCATCCGGCTGCGGACCCTGCTGCCGGTCATGGTGGGAGGAAAGGGCGGTGCGGGCGGCACGGAGTACGTCTCGCAGATCTCGGAGAACGGGATCTATGTGCGCACACTGAATCCCCGCCCCCTGGGCGCGATCGTGCCGGTGACGATCATGATCCGCTCCATCCCGGTCCGGTGCAAGGCGCAGGTGCTGCGCAGCGTGACCATGCGTCCCGGACCGTTCCGCGAGCCGGGCATGGGCATGAAATTCGTCGAGATCGCGCCGACGGACCGCGACCTGATCCGCAATGTCATCAAGGGGCAGGTCATGCGGGACCTTCTGGCGCGATAACCGTGCGTGCATTCCTGCTTGACAGGCGGCACCCATTAATGCTACGTTCAGTCCATGCTCGTCTATCTTGACGGACATTTCGTGCCCGAGGAAGAGGCCAGGATCTCGGTCTTCGATCACGGCTTTCTGTACGGCGACGGGATCTACGAGACCATGCGGGCCTACGGAGGGCAGATCTTCCTCCTCGACAAGCACCTGGCCCGGCTGCGGCGTTCCGCCCGGGCCATCGCCCTCGGCCTGCCCCTGCCTGCCCCGAAGATCGCCGAGGCCCTCTACGAGACCCTGTACGTCAACAAGCTCCGGGAGGCCTATGTGCGGTTGCACGTATCGCGCGGCCCCGGGGAGATCGGTCTCGACCCGGCGCTCTGCCCGGCCCCCTCGCTCGTGATCCTCGTGCGTCCCTTCAAGGACTACCCCGCCGAGCGCTTCGAACGCGGCGTTTCCGTCGCCATCGTGAAGACGCGGCGCAACCATCCGCTCGCGCTGCCCCCCGCGGTCAAAAGCACGAACTTCATCAACAACATCCTGGACAAGATCGAGTCCCTGAAGGCGCATGCCTACGAGGGGATCATGCTGAACTACCAGGGCTGTGTGGCGGAGGGGACCGTCAGCAACATCTTCATGGTGAAGCGCGGCATCCTGTACACGCCGAGCCTCGAGACCGGCATCCTCGACGGGATCACGCGTTCCTTCGTGCTGCGCCTGGCGCGGAAGAAGCGGATCATCGCGCGCGAGGTGCAGCTCGCGCCGCAGCGCCTGCTCGCCGCCGACGAGTGCTTCCTCACCAATACCACGGTCGAGATCCTGCCGGTCACGAAGATCGACAAGAAGCCCGTGGGGACCGGCAGGCCCGGCCCGGTCACCGGACTGCTGCGCCGGGCATACCGCAGCGAGGTGGGTGCGTGTTCGCCGACGCCGGGCACCTAGCGCTCTGCATCGACGCCGCTCTGCTCGGCCAGGGCGCCACGCAGGACGAGCTCGAAGCGGCATGCGCCGATGCGCGGAAGTACGGGTTCGCCTGCGTGGTCGTGCACGGCGGCAACGTGGCGCGCGCCCGGGACCTGCTCGGCAACTCGCTGGTGAAGGTCTGCGCCGTGGTGGGATTTCCCTTCGGCGCGAACACGACAACGGTGAAGATCGTGGAGGCCATGGAGGCCATGAAGAACGGCGCGAGCGAGCTCGACATCGTGTTGAATATCGGCCTCCTGAAGTCCGGACGGGCCCAGGCCGCGGAGATCGACGTCAAGAACGTCGTGGCCATGACGCCCGGCAAGGTCCACAAGGTCATCGTCGAGACCGGCCTCCTGACCGCGCCGGAGCTCGAGACGGCATGCCGGATCGCCGTGCAGGCGAAAGCGGAGTTCGTCAAGACAGGGACGGGATACGGCCCGCGCGGCGCGACCGTGGACGATGTCCGGCAGATCCGCGGGATCGTGGGATCGTCCTGCAGGATCAAGGCGTCGGGCGGGATCCGTGACCTGGCGACCGCCGAGGCGCTCGTTGCGGCCGGGGCGGAACGGATCGGGACCAGTGCGGGACCCGCGATCATGGAGGAGTTCCTGCGGCGGGCGTCGTAGCGGTTTTCCCCCGGTTTCTCATTGACATAGCATGCCGGAGTGTGCTACATTTTTTCCGTCTCCATCACGATGCCGAAGGCGTTTCCCGCGCGGAACGGGGTGACCATGGCGAACATCGAAGAGCTGTACAAGGAAGGTCTGGAGGCGTTCGAGAAGAACGACTACGCCGAGGCGGAGCGCCACTTTACGGCCCTTCTGCAGGCGAATCCTCGCTTCGCGGACGTCCAGAACAAGGTGGGCATCATCTACAACCAGACGAACCGGCTGACGCTTGCGGCCAAGGCCTTCGAGAAGGCCCTGGAGCTGAACCCGGGGTACACCGAGGCCTCGCTCAACCTGGCCATCACGTACAGCGACCTGGGAGAATACGAGAAGTCGCGCGAGGTCTTCGAGCGGGCGTCCCACTTTTCGGAGCAGCAGACGGACGTGGATTCGGCGCTTGCCCGCGTCGATCCCTTCGTGAAGGGCAAGCTTGCCGACGAGCACCTGCGCATCGGGAACATGTACTACGACATGCGGCTTCTGGACGAGGCGATCGACGAGTACCGGAAGGCCCTGCGCCTCTCACCGAACTTCGCGGACATCATCACCCAGCTCGGCATCGCCTACCGCGACCAGGGCCGGTACGACGACGCCATCAAGGAGTTCAACCGCGCCAAGGAGTGCAACCCCCGGTTCATGCATGCGCGTCTGCATCTCGGCATCACCTACTATTCCCAGGGGTTCTACGGCCTCGCGGAGAAGGAATGGCGCGAGGCGCTCGTCTTCGATCCCGAAAATTCCGCCATCAAGACCTACCTGAACTTCGTCACGCCCCAGGCGTCCTGACGGAGCCTCCCGTGGACCTGCTCGAGATACAGGGCCTGACCACGCGGTTCTTTACGCGGGCCGGCGTGGTCACCGCCGTGGACGACGTGAGCCTCACGGTCCGGAAGGGCCGCGTGCTCGGGCTCGTGGGCGAGTCCGGGTGCGGCAAGACGGTGACCGCGCTCTCGGTCCTGAACCTCGTTCCCTTGCCCGGCAGGATCACCGCAGGCAGGATCCTCTTCGAAGGCAACGACCTCCTGCGGCTCCCCCCGGAGGAGCTGCGCGCCGTGCGCGGGGCCCGGATCGCCATGATCTTTCAGGAGCCCATGACCGCGCTCAACCCCGTCTTCACCGTGGGCTCCCAGATCGCAGAGGTGCTGACCACCCACGGCCGGGCGAACCGGCAGGAGGCGCGCGCGGCCGCCGTGGACCTGCTCCGTTCCGTCGGCATCCCCTCCCCGGAAAAGCGTACGAGCGAATACCCGCACCAGCTCTCGGGCGGCATGCGCCAGCGCGTCATGATTGCCATGGCAATCGCGTGCCGGCCGGCGCTCATCCTTGCGGATGAGCCGACCACGGCGCTCGACGTCACGATCCAGGCGCACATCCTGGAGCTGCTCGGCAGCATCCAGGCGGAGATGGGCATGGCCCTGGTCCTGGTGACCCACGATCTCGGCCTGATCGCGGAGCGGGCGCATGACGTGGCCGTGATGTACGCGGGCAGGATCGTGGAGCAGGCCGAGACCAGGGATCTCTTCGCGCATCCGCTGCATCCCTACACCCAAGGGCTGCTTGCGTCCGTGCCGCGCTGGGGCGAGGGACGCGCGCGGCTGCGCGCGATCCCGGGGACCGTGCCGCGGCTGAGCGAGATGCCGTTGGGCTGCACCTTTGCCCCGCGCTGCGATCGGAAGACGATGGCGTGCGAGCAGATGCCCGACCTCGTGGAGGTCGCGCCGGGGCATCGGGTGCGGTGCTGGAATTGGCGATAATGGGTACGATCCTGGAAATAGAAAATCTGTCGAAGTCCTTTCCGGTCAAGGCCGAGAGGGGCAAGACCGCGGAGGCGCGGGCCGTGGACGGCGTGAGCCTCGGCCTCGCGCGCGGCGAGGCCCTTGGCCTGGTGGGCGAGAGCGGGTGCGGAAAGTCTACGCTCGGCAGGTTAGCCCTGGGGCTGCTGCGGCCCACCGGGGGCAGGGTGTCCTTCGAGGGGAAAGACCTTGCCACGCTCCCTGCGCGCGAGCTGCGGACCCTCCGGAAGCGCATGCAGATCATCTTCCAGGACCCCTTCGCCTCGCTCAATCCCCGCATGCGGGTCCGCGAGATCGTGACCGAGCCGCTCGTGATCCACAAGCTCGCGGCAAAGAAGGACCTGGACGCGCGTGGGGCGGCGCTGCTCGCCAAGGTGGGGCTCCCGCCGGACGCCCTGCGTCGCTACCCGCACGAGTTCTCGGGGGGCCAGCGTCAGCGCATCGGCATCGCCCGCGCCCTGGCCAGCGACCCTGCGTTCATCGTGGCAGACGAGCCGGTGTCGGCCCTGGACGTGT
>JBJKRX010000049.1:0-7331 GCA_046704425.1 Nitrospirota bacterium | reverse complement strand
TACCGGTAATATCGGCGGTGAGCGACGGCGATGCGGAAGGAATCAGCGCGAGCCCCGGCGGAAGGCTGCCTGCCGTGATGGACCAGGAATAAGGGGAGGTGCCCCCGGAACCCGTCAGCGTTGCGGTGTAACTTTCGTACTGCGTGCCGCCGGTGATCGTGTTCGGCCGCAATCGCAACGGCGCGGCAAGGGACGTCCCCGCGACGCCGAAAAGCACGAGCAGCAAGAACAGCAGGGGGAGATATTTTTTCATGCCGCCGAATCTCATTGCATCCTTAACTCACGACATACCTTCGGTCGTCGAACCGCGCGGGATCGCCCCAGAATAAAGCAGCCCTCATACATTCGGAAGTATACCACTGTATGAGGGCTGTGTCTGCCCGACATGCACTGCGTGCTGCACTACGTGCGTAAGCGGCCAGCGCGGATCTCCGCTCTGCAATGCGGGACGGGATGCGTTTTTTCACCAGCCGGACGCCGGGCGCGGGGTCATTGCTGCACCGCCGCGCCCTTGCATATCCTCAGGCCTACCAGCTCACCTGTACCGTTACGGTATCCGTATACGTCCCGGCCGGGACGTCCGCCGCGTCGCTTTGCACTACCGACGCACCCGTATTCAGGGTGATCGTGTTGTTGAATCCCTGTCCCGTGCCGCCGGCAGGGCAATTGATCGTATAGGGAATCTGGTTCCCGCTGCCGTCCTTCAAGTACCCGGAATAACCGCTGGTGCAGGAAACGGTATAGGGCAGGTTTTTCGTGCATTTGATCGTCCCGCCGGTGGTGTCCGTTCCCGTCACCGTGGTGGACAGAGACGGATCGATGGTGAGCCCGAAGTTTTGCGGAGCAGATGCTTCTTTACATAAGCCCTGCACGGTTCCGGTAACCGTTTGCGACGTTAAATTGACCGATCCCGCAGCAAAGGCAATGCCCACAGACGCAAGAACACTTGCCGTCGCAACCGCAACTAAAAGAATCTTTTTCATTTTTATCCTCCTTAATAATTCGTTTTGTTTTCTCTTGGGGCTGATCCTTACCGAATACGACGCGCTGTCGTCTGCCCTCTCCTTGCTTCAAGTGAACGCTAAAAAAGTCGCGTAAAGGTCGAATTCAACATTGCGATTGTGTGAAAGTCTGGCTATATTCTCTCCCTTGCAGCGGGTATGCACCTCACAGGATGTTGACTGTCAAGGGATCTGGTTCACACCTCCTTTGGCAAGCGTTTTATCGGCATCGGCATAAGGCCGTTCATCCCCTGCCTCTATCAATTTTTTCCAGCAATGCTACTTCTCAACCCAATGAATGGCAAGTGAAAATTCACAGCCAGTATTTTTACTGGTCCTCTTTTTCGCTGCTTTTACCATTTAATATGCAGATGGCATGCCAAAACATAACTATTTGAATTTATTATGATTGATTTGGCGGCGTGACTTGAATGTCAGGGAGAAAGCGGATTCTATCTGGGGAATGTTTCCATGCTTCAAATATCCAGCTCCGCGAACTCGGCCCGCTCCTTGATGAACGTGAACCGGGCCTTGGGGTCCTTGCCCATGAGCCGCTCGAACACGTCGCCCGTGGCCTGGTGGTCCACGACCTGCACCTTCATGAGCGTCCGGGTCGCGGGATTCATGGTCGTCTCCTTGAGCGTCTCGGGGTTCATCTCGCCCAGACCCTTGAAGCGGCCCACCTCTACCTTCTTCCCGTTCAGCTTCGCCAGGACCTTCTCCTTTTCCATCTCATCCATGGCGTAGAACGTCTCCTTGCCGGCCTCGATCTTGAAGAGCGGGGGCATAGCGAGGTAGACATGGCCGTGGTTGATGAGCTCGGGCATGTAGCGGTAGATAAAGGTAAGCAAAAGCACGCTGATGTGGGCCCCGTCCACGTCGGCGTCGGTCATGAGGATGATCCGGTGATAGCGGAGCTTGTTCAGGTCGAAATGGGCGCCCACGCCGCACCCCAGGGTGGCCAGGAGGTTCTTGATCTCGTTGTTCGCCTGGATCTTTTCGAGGGACGCCACCTGCTCCACGTTCAGGATCTTTCCCCGGAGCGACAGTACGGCCTGGGTCTTCCGGTCCCGGGCCATCTTGGCGGACCCGCCTGCCGAGTCGCCCTCCACAATGAAGAGCTCCGTCTCCTCCACCTTGCTCGACGAGCAGTCGGCGAGCTTGCCCGGCAGGTTCAGCTTGAGCGTCGAGAGCTTGCGCGTCACGCTCTCCTTGGCGGCTCGGGACGCGAGCCGGGCCTCGGCCGCCAGGAGCACGCGCCGCACCACGCCGTCCGCCATCGTCGGGTTTGCCAGGAGCCATTGCTCGCAGGCGTTCTTCACCGCGTTCTCGATGGGCGAGGCGATCTCGGGGTTGTTCAGTTTTTCCTTGGTCTGGCCCTGGAACTGGGGGTTCATGACCAATACGCTTACGATGCCGTAGAGCCCTTCGTACACGTCTTCGGGCGCCAGGGTCTTGACGTTCTTGGGGATGAGGCTCTTCCGGTCCGCGTAGGCCCGGACCGCCTTGGTAAGGCCGGACCGGACCGCGAGCTCGTGGGTGCCGCCGTCGGAGGTGTTGATCGCATTCGCGTAGGAGTGGATCTCCGTGTCCGTGGCCGTGGTCCAGTGGACCGCGCATTCGATCCGGAACTCGTCCTCCTTCTCGAAATAGAAGGGCTCGGGATTCACGAGCGTCGCGCCCGAAACGATGCGCGTGATGTAGTCCCGGATGCCGTTGTCGTACCGGAAGGTGACCGGCTTCTCGTTGTCGCGGGCGTTCTCGATCGTGATCTTGAGGCCCTTGTTCAGGAAGGCCTTGCTCTCGGCAACGGCGGCGATGGTCTTGTAATTGAAGGTCGTCTTGGCGAAGATCTCCGGGTCCGGCCGGAAGGAGATCGTGGTTCCGTGACCCTTCGCGGGCTTGCCCTTCTTGAGCCCCCCTTTGGGTTTGCCCCGGGAAAACTCCTGGGTCCATTCGTAGCCGTCGCGCTGGACCACGGCCGTGAACCGTTCCGCCAGCGCGTTCACCACCGACGCGCCCACGCCGTGCAGCCCGCCCGAGGACTTGTAAGCCCCATGGTCGAACTTGCCGCCCGCGTGGAGGGTGCAGAGGATCGTCTCGATGGCCGGCCGCTTGGTCTTGGGATGGATGTCCACCGGCATGCCGCGGCCGTTGTCCGCCACCGTGATCCCGCCGTCCTTGTCGAGCCGGAGCGTGATCGCCGTGCAGTACCCGTTCAGTGCCTCGTCCACGGCGTTGTCCAGCACCTCCCAGACCAGGTGGTGAAGCCCCCGCACGTCCGTGGACCCGATGTACATTGCCGGACGCTTCCGGACCGGCTCGAGCCCTTCGAGCACGGTGATGTCTTTTGCCGTATAGGTTGCCGCCACGCAGGACCTCCGCCTCTTTCATTCCGCAGGCCTCGCAGGCCCGCGATTTTGCGCCGAATTATATATCATGCAACAGGAGAATGCAATACGCCTTCCCCGCATTGTCGAACCACAGGGGAAAGGACGAAGGCTTGACTTTTTTTCTCTGCGGCTCTTCCGCAATCATTCGCTCGTGCCGGCCCATTCCTTTTTTCGGTCAAACCCATTGATTTTCCCGCATACGTCAGTTACACTTTCTATAAGGGAGGATGCATGGCGGTCGATGCAACAAAACGCGGGGGACAGTCACCGGCCGAGAATGCCGGGACGCAAGACCGCGTTCGCCTCCAGGCATCGCCGTCGCCGGACGATGTGCAGCAGGCAGACAGGGAAAACCGCTACCGTTCCATCTTCAATGCCGCCAAGGACGGCATCCTCGTTGCAGCAGGCGATACGGGCCGGATCACCGACGTCAACAGTGCCTTTCTCGGCATGACGGGGCTGACCGGCGACGACCTCATCGGAAAGATCGTAGGGGAAATCGCCCCCTTCCGGAGCACCGACGTGGTGCAGATCATGAGTGCCGATCTGAGTTCCGGGAAGCGCGATTCGCTCCTCTATTACGATATCCCCTTGGCGCGGTCCGACGGCGGCCTTCTTGCGGTCGAGATCATCGCGACGGCGTTTACCATCGCCGGCGCCCCGATGCTGCATTTTTCGGTGCGCGACGTGGGCCGCCGGAAATCCATCGAGAACGAACTCTGGAAGACCGAAGCGCGGCTGCGCGCGCTGTTTCAGAAGGCGGCCTTCGGCATCGCCTTCATCTCGCGGGACGGGATCATCATCGAGAGCAACCCTTCGCTGCAGACGATGTTCGGTTACACCGAGGAGGAACTCCACGGCAGGCCGGTCTCGGAATTCACGCACATCGATTATCGGCAATCGGACGCCGCGCTGTTCCAGGAGTTGCTCGACCGCAAACGCGAAAGCTACCAGATGACGATCCGCTGCCTGCGAAAGGACGGCACCGCCTTCTGGGGCCTCCTGGCCGAGTCCCTCATTCTTTCCACCGAGGGCGAACCGCTCTATGCCATCCGCATGATCGAGGACATTTCCGCGCGCAAACGCGCCGAGGAAGTGCTCATCAAGTCGCGCAATTTCTATCTTTCCCTCATCGACGACCTGCCGAACCCCATCCGCCGGACCGACACCGACGGCCAGAGCGACTATTTCAACCGCGCATGGCTCGAATTCACGGGCCGCTCCCTGAGCCAGGAGATCGGCGAGGCCTGGACCCTGGGGGTGCACCCAGACGACGCCGACCGGCTCCGGAAGATCCAGGCGGAATCGCTCCGGAACCGCGCCCCCTACGTTACGGAATACCGGCTCAGAAGCCGGACAGGCGAGCACCGGTGGGTGGTCGAGCACGGCAGGCCCATCTACGACATCGACGGCATGTTCGGCGGCTACATCAGCTCCTGTTACGACGTGCAGAGCCGCAAGGAATTCGAGCAGACGCTGCACTCCCTCTCCACCACCGACGAGCTCACCGGCCTCCTGAACCGGCGCGGGTTCTTCTCCCTGGCCCAGCAGCAGGTCAAGCTGGCGAACCGGACGAAGCGGAAGCTGCTGCTGCTGTACGTGGATCTCGACGGTCTCAAAACGATCAACGACACCCTGGGGCACCCGGAGGGCGACCAGGCGATCGCGGAGACCGCGATGATCCTGCGCGAAATATTCCGCGAATCGGACATCATCGGCCGTCTGGGCGGCGATGAATTCGCCGTGCTCGCCCTCGACCAGCCGGCCATCGGCGACGAATCGTCCGTCATTCTGAGGCGTCTGGACGAACTCGTCAAGACCCGCAACGCCGCTCCGGAGCGCCGCTACGCCCTCTCGCTCAGTGCGGGCGTCAATGCCTACGATCCGGAACATCCCTGCACGCTGGATGAGCTCATCTCCAGGGCAGACTCCATCATGTATGCGAAGAAGCGGGCGAAACGCAGGGACCGGGGCGACGGGCCCGTTCCGCCTTCCGACTAATCCCGGCTCGTCGGCCCAAAGGGGGGATCCCATATCATGCAGAAAAGGAAGAAGGACCCTGCGCGTCAGGCGCGGGAATTCGCCGCGCTCTGGGGGGGCTTCCGGGCCTCGCGCGTAGTCCTGACCGCCAACAACTTCGCGCTCTTCGAGCATCTGCGGAAACCCGTTGCCGCGGCGGACCTTGCGCGCATCGTTGGCCTCGACCCGCGGGCGACCGAGATCCTCCTGGACGCCGTCACGGCCCTCGGGCTGCTCCGCAAAACCGGGACGCGGTACCGGAATTCCGCCGTTGCCGAGCGCTTTCTCGTCAAGGCGAGCCCCTGGTACCAGGGCGACATCCTGCGCCATTCCGACCAGCTCTGGAAGGCCTGGTCCGGACTGGACGAGGTCGTGCGGTCGGGCCTGCCGAACCGCTCCGGCGGCCGCGACCACGATTCCTTCATCCGCGCCATGCACAACAACGCGGTGCTGCGCGCCCGTGACGTCGTCGCGGCGATCGACCTGCGCGGCGTCAAGCGGGCCCTGGACCTGGGCGGCGGGCCGGGAACGTACAGCATGGAGCTCGCCCGCAGGGGCATCGCCGTGACCCTTTTCGACCTGCCGAACACCGCGGATATCGCGCGCGCGCTCGCGGCCGAGGCCGGCTTAACGGATATCACCTTCCAAGGCGGCGATTTTCACAGCGACGCGATCGGCGGCGGCTACGACCTGGTCTTTATCAGCCAGATCTTCCACTCCTACTCGTCCGAGGAGAACCGTGCCCTGCTCGAAAAAGCGCGGAACGCCCTGAACCCGAAGGGCATGATCGCGGTCCAGGAATTCCTCCTGAACAAGGACCGGGCCTCCCCGCCGGCGGGCGCGCTCTTTTCGATCAATATGCTCGTGAATACGCGGGAGGGGCGCTGCTACACGCCGCAGGAGTTGAAGGCGTGGCTGACCATGACGGGTTTCCGGGGGGTGAGAACGACGGTCCTCGGCGACACGGTCGTGCTGACGGCGCGGAAAAAAGAATAAAACGGCAGACACTCAATAGCGGACCCGGTCGCGACCGTCCGTCTTGGCCCGATAGAGGGCTTCGTCGGCCGCCCGGATGAGCTGCTCGAAGTTCTCCTGCATAAAACGCTTCCAGGTCGCCACGCCGATGCTGACGGTCACCCGGATGTTCCGGCCGTCGTAGGCGAAGGGGGTGGCCGCCACGATCTCCCGCATCCGCTCCGCCAGTTTGACCGCCTCCTCGAGGTCCATCGCCGTTGCGATCAGCCCGAACTCCTCCCCGCCGTACCGGGCGACCAGGTCGGTCTCGCGAAGGTGGGACTTGATGGTGTCTGCGATGCCGGCAAGGACCGCGTCTCCCGCCTGATGGCCGTGGGTATCGTTGACGACCTTGAAGTGGTCGATGTCGAACAGGAGCAGCGAAACCGGGATCTCGTACCGCAGCGCACGCTTAACCTCGTGCCGGAGGCTGTCCATGAAATGGCGGCGGTTATAGAGGTGCGTCACCGCGTCGGTGATCGCGCTTTCCGCCAACTCGCGGTTCAGGACCGCCAGGCGGTCGTTCACGCGCTGGAGGTCCGCGGTCCGTTCCTGCACTTTCCGTTCGAGCGAGAGGTTCAGTTCGTGCAGCTTGCGGTAGAGGTCGGCATTGTCGATCGCGACCGCGGCCTGCGATGCCAGGGCGGTCAGCAGGGCCTCGTCCTCATCCGTGAAGACGCCGGCCCGCTTGTTCAACACCTGGATGGCGCCGATCACCGCTCCCAGGAGGTTTTTCATCGGCACGCACAGGATGCTCTTCGTCCGGTAGCCGGTCTTCTTGTCGAACTCCCGGTTGAAGCGGGGATCCTGGTAAGCGTCCGGGATGTTGATGCCTTCGCCGGAACGGCCGACGGCGCCCGCGATGCCCGTGCCGAGGGGGAACCGGATCTCTTCGGTCTCGACC
>JBJKRX010000048.1:0-15416 GCA_046704425.1 Nitrospirota bacterium | reverse complement strand
ACTACGGCGACGAGATCGGCATGGGCGACAACTACTACCTGGGCGACCGGAACGGCGTGCGCACGCCCATGCAGTGGAGCGCCGACCGGAACGCGGGCTTTTCCCAGGCGAATCCCCAGCGGCTCTATCTGCCGGTGATCATCGACCCCGAGTACCACTACGAGGCCGTGAACGTGGATACCCAGGAACGGAACCCGTCGTCGCTCCTGTGGTGGATGAAGCGGGTCATCGCCATGCGCAAGCGGTACAAGGCCTTCAGCCGCGGCACCATCGACTTTCCCGCGTCGGACAACGCCAAGGTGCTCGCCTTCGTCCGGAGCTTCGGCGAGGAGCGCATCCTCGTGGTGATCAATCTCTCGCGGTTCGGCCAGGCGGTGGCGCTGGACCTCGGACGCTACGTGGGCATGGTGCCCATCGAGGTCTTCAGCCGGAACCGCTTCCCGGCGATCAAGGAGTCCCCCTATGGTCTGACCCTGGGCATCCATGACTATTTCTGGTTCCTCCTCGAACCGGAGCAGGTGACCGCGGGCGCGCTTCCGGAGCGGGTCCTGCCGGAGCTCGGCGCCAAGAAGAGCTGGACCTCGGTCCTCGAAGGCAGACAGCGCGTGCGGTTCGAAGAAGAGGTGCTGCCCCACTACCTGGCCGCCACCCGCTGGTTCGGCGGCAAGGCGCGGAACCTCCAGCGCACGAAGATCACGGAGACAATCCCCCTGGACCGAAGGGACAGCTTCTTCCGGATCCTCCTCGTCGAGACCGCCTACACCGACGGTTCGCCGGACGTCTATCTGCTTCCGCTCGCCTTTGCCGCGGGCGAGCAGGCGATCCAGCTCACGACGGACGCGCCGCAGGCGCTCATCGCCCGGGTCGTGGTGGACGAGACGCCGGGTGTGCTGTTCGACGCGGTCCATGACGAGTCCTTCCGCGGCGCCCTTTTCTCGCTCATCGCCGGGCGGCGGCGCCATCGCGGCCGGCTGGGGGAACTGGGCGGATACCCGGGGTTCCGGCTCCGGTCGCTCCTCGCGGGCAGCACGGGTCCGCTCGGGTCCCAGGTGCTGCGCGCCGAGCAGAGCAACACCTCGATCCAGTACGGGAATCTCTGCATCCTGAAGCTCTATCGCAGGCTGGACGAAGGGATGAACCCGGACCCGGAGATCGTCCAGTACCTGACCGAGCGCGCGGGATACGAGGCCGTGCCCCCCTTCGGCGGGACTCTCGTCTATGCGCGGCGCGGTGCGGAGCCCATCGTGCTCGGCCACCTGCAGGGGTACGTGCAGAACGAGGGCGACGCCTGGACCTATATGCTCGACACGGCGCACCGCTTTTTCGAGCTGGTCCTGTCCGAGACCGCGCCGGATCAGGAGGCGCCCGAGCTGCCCGCGTCGCTGCTCGACGTGACCCCTGCGGCCCTTCCCCAGCATCTCCAGGAACTGATCGGCGCGCACGCCTTCGAGACCGCGTCACTCCTCGGCAGGCGCACCGGAAACCTGCATCAGGCCCTGGCGCTCGCCGCGGGCGATCCCGCCTTCGAGCCCGAGCCCATCACCTCGCTCTACCAGCGGTCGGTCTACCAGTCCATGCGCAACCTCACGCGTCGGGTCATGCAGCTCCTTCAGAAGAACCTCAAAAAGCTGCCGGAGCAGTTCCAGGAGGACGCCGCGCGGCTCCTGAACGCGGAGCACGACATCCTGGGCGTGTTCCAGACCCTCCTGGCGGCCCGGATCACCGCGGTCAAGACGCGGTTCCACGGCGACTTCCATCTCGGCCAGGTGCTCCGGACCGGGAAGGACTTCTTCATCATCGACTTCGAGGGCGAGCCCGCGCGGTCGCTCTCCGAACGGCGGATCAAACGGTCGCCCCTGCGCGACGTGGCCGGCATGATCCGGTCCTTCCATTACGCGGCCCACAACGCGCTCCGGAAGCACGGCTCCCTCCGGCCCGAGGACATCGCGCGGCTGGCAACCTGGGCCGAGGACTGGTACGCGGCCATGAGCGGCGTGTACCTCAATTCCTACCTCTTCACCGTCGAGGACGCGGCCTTCGTGCCGAAGGACCGCAAGGAGTTCGAGATCATGCTGCGCTGCTTCCTGCTCGAAAAAGCAGTGTACGAGATCGGGTATGAACTGAACAACCGGCCGGACTGGATCGCCATCCCGCTCAAGGGGATCGAGCGGCTGCTGAAACGTACGGGGGTGTAAGCATCCCCGGACGGGATAAACGGCAAAGGCGTTCACCGCTAAGGCGCGAAGACGCGAAAGGAAGGCGGGGCGAGGAATACAATAAAGGCGAAACCTTTTCTCCCGCAGAGGCGCGGAGGCGCAGGGAAGGCGGGCGAGAGGAAAAGCAAAAGCCGAATATTTTTCTTCGCGATCCTTGCGTTCCGTGCAGTAAATATGTCTTGTCGTGCTCAGCTTTCCCTGCGCGCCCTGCGGCTTTGCGGGAGATCGCCGTTGGTTCGAGGTGTTGCCGTGACTGATAAGAAGAAAAGACCCCCTACACAGAAGAAGGAAAAGGCGCAGCCTGTTGTCATCCACGGCCCGACCCTCCTGACGGAGCACGATATCTACCTCTTCAGAGAGGGGAGCCATGCGCGGCTTTACGAGAAGCTGGGCTCCCACCTGATGACCGTGGCGGGAGCACCGGGGACGCACTTCGCGGTCTGGGCGCCGAACGCCGAAGCGGTCTCGGTGATGGGCGACTTCAACGGCTGGGACAACGGCTCCCACCCCCTCGCGGTGCGCTGGGACGGGTCCGGGATCTGGGAAGGCTTCGTGCCCGGCGTGGGGAACGGCAGCCTGTACAAGTACCACGTGGTCTCGCGCAACAGCGGCTACCGCGTGGACAAGGGCGATCCCTTTGCCTTTGCCTGGGAGCTTGCGCACAAGAGCGGCAGCGCCTCGGTGGTCTGGGACCTGGGCTACGGCTGGCAGGACGGGGGCTGGATGCGGCACCGCAGCAGCGCGAACGCCCTGGACGCGCCGATGGCGGTGTACGAGATGCATCTCGGGTCCTGGCGACGTGTGCCGGAGGAGGGGAACCGCTCGCTCACCTACCGGGAGCTGGCCGATCTCCTGCCGGTCTATCTGCGGGATATGGGCTTCACGCACGTGGAGTTCCTGCCCGTGATGGAGCACCCCTTCTACGGGCCCTGGGGCTACCAGGTGACCGGGTACTTCGCGCCCACGAGCAGGTACGGAACGCCGCAGGACTTCCTGTCCCTCGTCGACCGGCTGCACCAGGAAGGCATCGGCGTGATCCTGGACTGGGTGCCGTCCCATTTCCCGAGCGACGAGCACGGCCTGGCCTTTTTCGACGGGACCCATCTCTACGAGCACGCGGACCCGCGCCAGGGGTTCCACCCCGACTGGCACAGCTATATCTTCAACTACGACCGGCACGAGGTCCGTTCGTTCCTGCTCTCCTCCGCGCTCTTCTGGCTCGACCGCTATCACGCCGACGGCCTGCGGCTCGACGCCGTGGCGTCCATGCTCTACCTCGACTACGGCAGGAACGCGGGCGAGTGGGTCCCGAACCGCTACGGCGGCAAGGAGAACCTGGGCGCCGTCGCCTTCCTGCGCGCCTTGAACGAAGAGGTCTACCGCTCCTTCCCCGACGTGCAGACCGTGGCCGAGGAGTCCACGTCCTGGCCCATGGTGTCGCGGCCCGTCTACGCCGGGGGACTGGGGTTCGGCATGAAGTGGAACATGGGCTGGATGCACGACACGCTCTTCTATTTTTCCCGCGACCCGGTCCACCGGAAATACCACCAGAACCAGCTCACCTTCGGCATCTGGTACGCCTTTACCGAGAACTTCCAGCTCGCCCTGTCGCACGACGAGGTGGTGCACGGCAAGGGATCGCTCCTCGGGAAGATGCCGGGGGACGACTGGCAGCGCTTCGCAAATCTCCGTCTGCTCTTCGGCCTGCTCTACACCCATCCCGGAAAGAAGCTGTTCTTCATGGGGGGCGAGTTCGGCCAATGGCGCGAATGGAACCATGACGCGAGCCTGGACTGGCATCTGCTCGATTCCGCGCCGCATGCGGGCATCCGGCGCTGGGTCCAGCACCTCCACATCCTGTACCGCGGAGAGCCCGCGCTGTACGAGCTCGACTTCGCTCCTGCCGGATTCGCCTGGGTGGATTTCGGCGATACGGACAACAGCGTGATCTCGTTCCTGCGCAAGGGGCGGGACCCGGCGAATGCGGTGCTCGTGGTGTTGAACTGCACGCCCGTGGTGCGCGACAATTACCATGTGGGCGTGCCTTCCGGCGGGTATTGGAAAGAGCTCCTGAACAGCGACGCACCGGAGTACGGCGGCAGCGGCCAGGGGAACTTCGGCGGCAAGGAGGCGACGCCGATCCCC
Organism: Nitrospirota bacterium; assembly: GCA_046704425.1. Lineage (GTDB taxonomy): Bacteria > Nitrospirota > UBA9217 > UBA9217 > UBA9217 > JBJKRX01. The sequence goes on along the minus strand of JBJKRX010000048.1, from coordinate 11,055 downwards.
TGCCATGGATACTATCACTCCCTGTCGCTCACCCTCCCGCCGCTCGGGGTGCTGGTGTTCAAACGGCAAAATCAGTGAACCGCGAAGGGGCAAAGAACGCAAAGAGAACCGGGAAATTGAGTTTTAAAAACTTCGCGGCCTTCGCGCCTTTGCGGTGAAAGCTTTCGGTTCTTGCGGTAAAGCCTTTTCCGAAGGGGGGTGGCATCTATGGCGCATCCGAAGATCCTGGCATTCGTGCTCGCCGGAGGCAGGGGCGAGCGGCTCGCGCCGCTCACGGACATGCGGACCAAGCCGTCGGTCCCCTTCGGCGGCCGATACCGCATCGTGGACTTCGTGCTGAGCAACCTGATCAATTCGCACATCTACTCCATCTACCTCCTGGTCCAGTACAAGTCCCAGTCCCTGATCGAGCACGTGCGCCAGAACTGGGTGCTTTCGCCGCTCATCAAGGACCATTTCGTGGCCGTGGTGCCGCCGCAGATGAAGATGGGGCCCGAATGGTTCCAGGGGACCGCGGACGCGGTGTACCAGAACATCAATCTGATCTACGACCAGCGGCCCGAGATCGTGGTCGTCTTCGGCGCGGACCACGTCTACCGCATGGACATCCGCCAGATGATCGACTTTCACCTTGCCAAGGGCGCGGACGTGACGGTCGCCGCCCGGCCCGTGCCGCTCGCAGAGGCATCGTCCTTCGGCGTGATCGCGACGGACCACGAGGGCAGGATCACGGGGTTCCAGGAGAAGCCGAAGGACCCGTCCCCCATGCCGGGAGCAGCGGACCGGGCCTTCGTCTCCATGGGGAACTATATCTTCAGCAGGGAGGTGCTGACCGACGCGCTGCTCTGTGGCGCGGACAACCAGCACGATTTCGGCAAGCACATCCTGCCGTCTCTCATCGGATCGGGAAGGGTGTTCGCCTATGACTTTGCGACCAACGTGGTGCCGGGAACGCAGCCGTATGAAGAACGGGGATACTGGCGCGACGTGGGCACGATCCCGGCATACTTCCAGGCGCACCTGGACATGCTCGGGGAACGGCCGGTCTTCGACCAGCACAATCGGGAATGGCCCATCCATCCGGCGCGCTACTCCGGGCCGGGGGCCAAGGTCCTGAACGGGGAGATCGTAAACAGCCTGCTCTCCGAGGGCGCGGTGATCGGGAGTGCCCGGATCAGGAATTCCGTGATCCGGCGCGACGTGGTGATCGAGGATGATGTCTCGATCGAAGAGTGCATCATCATGGATTCCACGGTGATCAAGAAGGGCTCCCGGCTCAAGCGCGTGATCATCGACAAGTTCAATCTGCTTCCGGCAGGGAGCACGATCGGCTTCGATCTGGAACGCGAGCGGCAGATAGACGGCTGGCACGTGGACGGCGAGGGCATCGTGGTGATCCGCAAACCCACGCGGCCGATGCAGGCGTGGTGTCTGCCGGGATCGTGACGTCGGAAGGAAAGAGCTCGACGATGAATGCCCGATACGTTTGCGTGCACGGTCATTTTTATCAACCTCCCCGCGAGAACCCCTGGTTGGAGGCCGTGGAGATCCAGGACTCCGCCCATCCCTACCATGATTGGAACGAACGCGTCACGGCGGAATGCTACGCGCCGAACTCGGCGGCGCGTCTGCTTGACGCCGATCAGCGGATCGTAGACATCATCAGCAACTACGAACGCATGAGCTTCAACTTCGGCCCGACGCTCCTGTCCTGGATGGAGACCGCAGTGCCCGAGACCTATCAGGCGGTCCTGCAGGCGGACCGGGTGAGCTGGGAGCAACGGGGACACGGGAACGCCATCGCCCAGGTCTATAATCACCTGATCATGCCGCTGGCGAACGAACGGGACAAGCGGACCCAGGTGGTCTGGGGCATCGCGGATTTCACGCACCGCTTTGGCCGCCGGCCCGAGGGCATGTGGCTCGCCGAGACCGCGGCGGACACTGCTACGCTCGAGGCCTTGGCGGAGCAGGGGATCCAGTTTACGATCCTGGCGCCGCGTCAGGCCGCGCGCATCCGGAAGATCGGGAAGGACGAATGGCAGGACGCGGGAAACGCGCGCATCGACCCGAGCCAGGCCTACCGCTGCACCCTCCCCTCGGGCAGGACCATTACGCTTTTTTTCTACGACGGCCCGATCTCGCAGGCCGTTGCCTTCGAAAAGCTGCTTGGCCGCGGCGAAGACTTTGCCGGCCGGCTGCTGCACGGATTCAACGACGACCGCAGCTGGCCGCAGCTCGTTCATATTGCCACGGACGGGGAGACCTACGGCCATCACCAGAAGTTCGGCGACATGGCACTGGGCTACGCGCTGCATCACATCGAGACCCAGGGCCTCGCGCAAGTGGTGAACTACGGGCAATATCTGGAATGGTATCCGGCCCAATACGAGGTCGAAATATTCGAAAACAGTTCCTGGAGCTGCGTGCACGGGATCGAGCGGTGGCGAAGCGACTGCGGGTGCAATTCGGGTGGTCACGGGCAGTGGAACCAGCAGTGGCGGGGGCCGCTGCGTGCGGCACTCGACTGGCTCCGGGACGCCCTGGCCGCGCAGTTCGTCCCCCAGGCGGCGCTCTTGCTGCGGGACCCCTGGGCGGCGCGCGACGACTATGTCTCCGTGGTGCTCGACCGGTCGCCGGAGGTCCTGGAGCAATTCCTCGCGCGGAACGCCGCGCGGGAGCTTGCGCCCGCCGAGCGCGTGACGGTCTTGAAGCTGCTGGAGGCGCAGCGTCTGGCGATGCTCATGTACACGAGCTGCGGATGGTTCTTCGACGAGCTGTCGGGGATCGAGACGGTGCAGATCCTCAAGTACGCGGGCGGCGCCATCCGGCTGAGCGAAAGCATCATGCCGGGCGGCATGGAAAAGGCGTTCCTGGAGCGGCTGGCCGAGGCGAAGAGCAACATTCCGGAACAGCGCGACGGTGTGCATATCTATGAACGGTATGTCCGGCCGTCGATCATCGACCTCCAGCGGGTGGGTGTCCATTACGCCGTCAGTTCGCTTTTCGAGGAGTACCCCGAGGACGCCCGGATCTTCTGCTACCGGGCTGAGCGGAAGGAGTCGATCCTGGAGCAGGCCGGCCGGACCAAGCTCGCGATCGGAAAAGCGGTCGTCACGTCGGAGATCACCCGGGAGAGCGACCTGCTGACCTACTGTGTCCTCTATTTCGGCGATCATGCGTTCAGCGGCGCCGTCCGGACCTATCAGGGCGATGCCTCCTTCGCGGCCATGCAGATCGAGGTGCTGGACCGCTACCGGTCGGGGGATTTTGCGGGCGTGGTGCGGCTCATGGACAAGCACTTCGGGATGAACAATTACTCGCTGCGGGACCTGTTCTGGGACGAGCAACGTAAGATCCTTGCGCAGGTGATCCAGGCGGCGGTCGAAGAGCATGAACAGACCTATGCACGCATGTATAACGACATCCGCGGGCTGATGGTCTTTCTGGCCGAGTCCGACGCGCCGGTGCCCAAGCCGTTTCTTACGGCGGCGGAACTCGCCCTGAACGTCGAGCTGCGGAAAGCGTTCAGCGAACCGGAGGTGAGCGTGGAGCGGGTCCAGGCGATCGCCGAAGATGTCCGCAAATGGAACATCCCGCTCTCCGCGGTTGACCTGGAGTTCCATATGCGCCACCGCGTCGGGGCGATGATGCGGCGGCTGGCCGCCGATCCGGACGATACCGCGCAGATCGAGGAGACGCAGAAGATCGTCGCCTTGCTGAACACGCTGCCCCTGGACGTGACGTACTGGCAGGTCCAGAACGACTACTTCCGGATCATGCGAAGGGCCTATCCGGACTTCCGGCTGCGCGAAGAGACCGGCGACGAAGCGGCGCGGGCGTGGATCGAAGCCTTCCGGCGGCTGGGATATTCGTTGTGGTTCAATGTCGATGCTGTGCTTCCGCGCGGGGAAAAGCCGGACGCGGAGTTGCCCGGGGGATCGGCATGACGATCGCCAAGGACGGCGGGAAGCGGCGCTGGTTTCGGCTCGCCCGGTATCTGCCGGGCATCATCGGCGCAGCAAGCACGCTCGTGAACCAACGGCGCGAGGAGGAGCAGGCACGGGCCGTGCGCCGCGTCGAGGAACAGCAGCAGGATGCGGTAAAGGAGCTGGCAATCCTGGAGGCGCGTATCAGGACGCTCCGGTGGATCGCCGGGCTCGCGCTTGCCGCGGCGCTTGGGGCGCTTGCAATCGCGCTGTCCCGATGAAGAGGCATGCCGAGCTTGAATCGTCTTGAACCGTTTCCCCGTCGGGAGTATATTATTAATGAACGCTGTTCAACCGCGGAGGCGCGGAGGGAATGTTCTCCTCCAGGCGTTTTCCTCGCAGTTCTTGCCTCTGTGCCCTCGGCGGTGGAAAAAGGTATTTCAGAAGGAGGTCGCGCGTATGACCGTCTTTTTGACCATCGTCGCAGTGCTCCTCTTCCTCTACGGCTTCGGGGCCGTGGGGTACTACTACACTTTCAAGAACTTCCCCCTCTGAGGGGGCGTAAAGTCGCCGGCGTGTTCGGCGAAGGCCTGCGCAATGCCTGAAAAACCCGGGTCCGCGAAAGACGACCGGAAGTCTTCGCCCTCCTCCTAAGACCGTTCCGCCTGCATTCCTCCGATCCTGCGTCTTCCCGGGAATCCGCATATCGATCTGATATAATAAACGAAGGTCCTCTCGTACGCCGTGCGGGGGCCGTTGCCGGGAAACCGCAGAGAGGAGAATGCGCCTGCCGCAGGACGCACGCATCCATGACCGTCGGAGCGCACTATCGGAAAGAAGGGGGCTGTGATTTCACGGTCTGGGCGCCGCTGCGCGACCGCGTGGCGGTAAAGCTCCTCGCGCCGCAGGAACGGACCGTGCCCATGGAGAAGGACGCGCGGGGATACTGGCGCGCCTCGATCGATGACGTTCCGCCGGGAACGCAGTACCTCTTTCGTCTCGACGATGCGCTGGACCGGCCCGATCCCGCGTCCCGGTTCCAACCCCGGGGCGTGCACGGCCCCTCTGCGGTCGTGGACCATATGGCCTTCGGCTGGGAGGACGGCGCCTGGAAGGGGATTCCCCTTCCGGCTTACGTGCTGTACGAACTCCACGTGGGCGCCTTTACGGCCGAAGGGACCTTCGACGCGATCCTCCGGCGGCTCGGCTCCCTCGCGGACCTCGGCGTCACCGCGATCGAGCTCATGCCCGTGACCCAGTTCCCGGGAAGGCGGAACTGGGGCTACGACGGCGTCTATCCCTACGCGGTCCAGGATTCCTACGGCGGACCCGAGGGCCTCAAGCGGCTCGTGAACGCCTGCCACCGGCAGGGTCTCGCCGTGGTGCTCGACGTGGTCTACAACCACCTCGGCCCCGAGGGGAACTACCTCGGGGACTACGGTCCTTATTTCACCGACCGGTACCGGACGCCCTGGGGCGACGCGATCAATTTCGACGGCCCCTCCAGCGATGCGGTGCGTGAATTTTTCCTGCAGAGCGCCCTCGCCTGGATCGTCGACTACCATATCGACGGGCTCCGGATCGACGCCATCCACGGGATCTTCGATTTCAGCGCCCGCCACTTTCTCCGGGATTTGGGCGAGGCCGCGTACCATGCGGCTGCGGGGCTCGGGAGGGCCGTCGCCGTCATCCCGGAGAGCGACCTGAACGACGTGCGGGCGATCACGCCCCGGGAGCTCGGGGGATACGGCCTCGACGGCCAGTGGAACGACGACTTCCATCATTGCGTTCACACCCTGCTCACGGGCGAGCGGTCCGGCTACTACGAGGACTTCGGGACCTTGGAGCACCTGGCAAAGGCATACCGCGAGGGGTTCGTGTATTCGGGCCAGTACTCGCCTTATCGCAAACGGCGCCACGGGAATTCGTCGAGGACGCGGCCGGCGCACCAGTTCGTGGTCTTTTCGCAGAACCATGACCAGGTGGGGAACCGCATGCAGGGCGACCGGCTCGCGGCCCTCGTTTCCTTTGAGGCCCTGAAGCTCGCAGCGGTCTGTGTGATCCTCTCGCCCTTTGTCCCGCTCCTGTTCATGGGCGAGGAGTACGGCGAAGACGCGCCGTTCCTCTATTTCGTGGACCATTCCGATCCCGCGCTGATCGAGGCAGTGCGCAACGGCCGGAAAGAGGAGTTCCGGGCCTTTTCCTGGGAAGGGGAGCCGCCGGACCCGCAGGCGGAGGAGACCTTCCGGCGCGCGCGGATCGACTGGACGAAGCGGTGCCAGGGCAGGCACGGGTCCCTGCTGGCCTTGTACCACGCGCTCATCGGGCTGCGCAGGGACCTGCCCGTTCTGACCGCGCCTGCGGCGGAAGCGACGGTCCGGGCAATCGACCAACTGCTGATCCTGGAACGTACCCTGCCGGACGGCGAGGCGACCCTCTGCCTGCTCAATTTCGCCAGGCAGGACAACAAGCACATCACCTGTCTGCCCGGCGGCGCGTGGGACCTGGTGCTCGACTCGGCCGACGTCGCTTGGGACGGGCCCGGCGGGCTGCTGCCGCTCCAGGTGCGCGGGGAGGAGCGGCTCGCGATGCGGGCCGCGAGCGCGGCACTATTCCGGCTGCGGCGGTGAAAACGCTCGGGCAAACCGTTTTTCACCACATCCTGCATTCGCGCTACGCACTCATAAACACTGGGCGCAGGCAGAGGACACAGAGGAGAAGCATGGCGAAGGAATCACACCATTCGTCCGCAGATGACCGCAGATGACGCAGATGGGGAACGGCAGGGCGAGGAAGACAATATCCGGAAAAAAGAAATAAGAATAATAAAAAGGACCAGAGACGATCTTCTTATGCAGAAGCGAACTTCGAGGAGGTCGATTTTCACGGCTTGTGTCGTACGCTTCCTCGCCGTTTACCCTCTGTGTCCTCTGTGGTGAAAATGGATTTATTCCCCGTTTCTCTCGCGAAAGGAGACACATCATGAATAGCTGGGAAAAACTCGATTGGACAGCGCTCAAGAAGGACATCCAGAAAGGCTGGAAGGAAGGCGTGGCGGTCGTGAAGGAAGGGGCGATCGTCGCGCGGAAAAGGGCGGGAGCGCTTTCGGACGAGGGGATGCGCCGGTACCGGGCATTCGAGCTCAAGACCAAGGTGCATAAACGGGTGTACGACCTCGGCGAGCGGGTCCATGTGCTGCTGTCCGGCCGTAAACGCGCGACGAATCCGGCACTCGACGAGAAGGTCAAGGCGATCCTCGCGGACATCAAGAAGCTGGATGCGAAGATCGCCTCGCTTTCCGGCAAGCCGGTACGGAAGACGGGCAGAAAACGGAGCGCCTAGCATGAAGGACCCCTGCAGACCGTGACAACGGAGTATAAGATCCGGCCGCGCATCCCGCTCGCCACCTACCGGCTCCAGCTGAACCACCGGTGCACCTTCCGCGACGCGGTGCGGCTCGTGGACTACCTCGACGACCTCGGGATCACGGACCTCTATGCCTCGCCCTATTTCAGGGCGAAGGCCGGGAGCCTCCACGGATACGACATCGTGGACCACAACACGCTGAACCCGGAGATCGGCACCGAGGACGATTATCGCGCCCTCATCGCCGCGCTTGCGGTGCGCGACATGGGACAGGTCCTGGATATCGTGCCGAACCACATGTGCGTCGAGAGCCCCGAGAACGGATGGTGGCGCGACGTGCTTGAGAACGGTCCGAGCTCCCCCCAGGCCGCGGCCTTCGACATCGACTGGTCGCCGGTCAAGAAAGAGCTGAAGGACAAGGTCCTGATCCCGGTCCTGGGCGGCCAGTACGGGGACGTGCTCGACGCGCAGGATCTCGCGCTCGTCTACGCGGACGGCGCGTTCTCGGTCCGCTACTTCGATCATTCCTTTCCGCTGCGCCCCGCGACCTACGCCCTGGTCCTGGAGCACCGCCTCGCCCTGTTACAGGAGACGCTGCCGCCGGACGACCCGGAGCTCGCCGAGTACCTGAGCATCATCACGGCCCTCGCCCATCTGCCCCCCTACACGGAGACGGACCCCGCGCAGGTGGACGAACGGCTGCGCGAGAAAGAGGTGATCAAGCGGCGGCTCGCCGGGCTGGTGCAGGCGTCGTCCGCGGTCCGAGAGCACCTGGAAGAGAACGTGCGGCTCTACAACGGCCAGAAGGGCGATCCCCGGAGCTTCGGCCTCTTCGACGAACTGCTGAAGCAGCAGATCTTCCGCCTCGCCCACTGGCGCGTGGCCACCGAGGAGATCAACTACCGCCGGTTCTTCGACGTGAACGGGCTGGGCGCGGTGCGCATGGAGCATGCCGACGTGTTTCGGGCGACCCACGCCCTGCTCTTTCGCCTGATCGCGGACGGCTCGGTCACGGGGCTGCGCGTGGACCACCCGGACGGCCTGTATAATCCCGTGGAATATTTCCACCGCCTGCAGCGGGGCTGCTTCGTCCGTTGCGCCCGCGGGACGGGACAGGCGGAACCGTCGCCGGAAGAGGAGCGGGAGCTGGCCGAGCGTTACGACGCGCTGGTCCTCGCCGACCCTGCGTACAAGCCCTTCTACATCGTGGGCGAGAAGATCCTGACCAAGTCCGAGCGCATGCCCGAGGACTGGCCCATCTTCAGCACTACGGGGTACGTGTTCCTGAACTCCGTGAACGGGATCTTCGTGGACGGCGCGAACAGCCGGGCCTTCGAACTTCTCTATGAGCGGTTTGTTAAGGAGAAGCACAACCTGCCGGAGATCGTCATCGAGAAGAAGAAGCTGGTCATGCAGGTGTCCATGTCGAGCGAGGTGAACACCCTGGGCCACTACCTGAACACCCTGTCCGAGACCGACCGCCACACTCGTGACTTCACGTTGAACAGTCTGCGGAGCGCCATCACGGAGGTGATCGCCTGCTTCCCGGTGTACCGCACCTACACCAACTCCTGGTCCGTGGCGGACCGGGACCGGCAGGTGATCGAGCTCGCCGTTGCCAAGGCCCAGCGCAGGAACCCGGCCCTGAGCGCCTCGATCTTCGAGTACCTGAAGGACGTGCTGCTGCTCCGGTTCCCGCCGGACTGCCGGGACGAGGACAAGGGGGCGTGGCTCGACTTCGTCATGCGGTTCCAGCAGATCACCGGTCCGGTCATGGCCAAGGGCGTGGAGGACACGGCGTTCTACGTTTACAACCGGCTCGTGTCCCTGAACGAGGTGGGCGGCATGCCGGAGCGGTTCGGCACGTCGCTGGAGACCTTCCACGGCCAGAACATCGAGCGGATCAAGAACTGGCCGCACGCCATGATCGCCACGGCCACGCACGATACGAAGCGCGGCGAGGACGTGCGGGCCCGTATCAACGTGCTTTCGGAGATCCCCAAGGAATGGGCCGAGCGGGCGCGGACCTGGGCGCGGCTGAACCGGCGGAAGAAGAAGACGGTCGACGGATCGCTCGTCCCGGACCGGAACGAGGAATACCTGCTCTACCAGAACCTCGTGGGCGCCTGGCCCCGGCAGGACGCGGAGCAGGGCGAATTCGCGCAGCGGGTCCAGGACTACCTGCTCAAGGCCGCGCGCGAGTCCAAGGTGAACACGAGCTGGATCAGCCCCAACGGGAAGTACGAGGACGCGCTCCTCGCTTTCGTCCGAGCCGTGCTCGCGGACAAGCGCTTCCTGGCCGACTTCCAGCCCTTCCAGGAGATGATCGCGCACTACGGCGAGTTCAACTCCCTGTCCCAGGTGCTGCTCAAGATCACGGCGCCCGGGGTGCCCGACTTCTACCAGGGTTCGGAGCTGTGGGACCTGAGCCTCGTGGACCCGGACAACCGCAGGCCCGTGGACTTCGACGCGCGGATCGCCTCGCTCGCGCGGCTGCGGGAGCGCGAGGCCGCGACGACGGCCGTGGACCTGGCCTGGGAACTTTCGCAGAATCGGGGCAACGGCGCGATCAAGCAGTACGTGATCGCGAAGGCCCTCCGGTTCCGCAGGGAGAACCGCGCGCTTTTCGAAGCAGGCGACTACACGCCGCTCGTTGCCGAGGGACCGCACGCGGAGCAGACGGTCTCCTTCGCCCGCATCAAGAACGGCAGCGCCGCCCTCGTGGTCGTGCCGCGGTTCCTCACACGGCTCATCTCGGGCGCGGGCGCGCTGCCCTTCGGCAAGGCCGTGTGGGAGGAAACGGTCCTGGTCCTTACGCACGACGCGCCGGGCGACCGATACCGGAACGTCTTCACCGGCGAGATTCTCACCCCGCAGGAAGAGGCGGGCTGGCGCACGATCCCCCTGGGCGACGTCTTCGCGTGCTTTCCCGTGGCGCTCCTGGAAGGGATCGGGTGAGCGATCGCTCCGGGCCGCATCCTGCTGGGTGCGGATAATAATGCTTGACTTCTTACAACGATTATGGCATTGTATTTACCAGAAGTTCCGAAGGTTAGTAGTTTGCATGCAGGACCGCAAAGACTTTCGCTTTGCGGTCTTTTTTTATGCACGTTTCCTACGGCTTCAATTCGGGAAGAAGGAGGTAGCGCACCATGGAGACAGGCACCGTAAAGTGGTTCAACGATTCCAAGGGCTTCGGCTTTCTCAGCCGTGAGTCCGGCGGCGATGTGTTCGTGCATTTCAGCGACATTCAGGACAGCGGTTTCAAGTCCCTGGCCGAAGGCCAGAGCGTGCAGTTCGATGTCGTCGACTCGCCCAAGGGTCCCAAGGCAGCAAATGTCGTAAAGCTCTGATTCCGGGCCGGACGCGAATGCGGAAGGCAGGACCGGCATCGCCGGTCCTGCCTTTTTTCCAGCCACCGCCTCTTTCTGCTCCCCTCTCTTTTGCGCGCCAAGCGACAAGGCGTTTGGCCGGCGAACGATATGTTCCATGCCCCAGCCTGCAGGTCCGCTCCGGGTTTCCGGCCGCGGGAATGACCACGAAACACGCTAATACGGTGTGCGGCAACGGCCGTCACCGCGAAACTATCTGTCCCCGGGAGGGAACCATGGCAAAGAAACTGTATGTCGGGAATTTGTCGTACCAGACCCACGACGAGGACCTGCGCGAGACCTTCGCGAAGATCGGCGAGGTCCAGTCCGTGACGTTGATCGTCGATCAGACGACCGGCAGGTCCAAGGGATTCGGATTCGTGGAGATG
>JBJKRX010000047.1:0-3473 GCA_046704425.1 Nitrospirota bacterium | reverse complement strand
GACCTGCCACAGGTCCTCCGGAAGGGCCAGGCGAAAATCGGAGCGCGATCCGCTCAGGGTAAAGCGGACGGCATTTTCGATCATCGGGCAAAGGTCCGTCCGTTTCTTGACCGGCCTGCCGCCTTTGGAAAAGGTCAACAGCTGGGTCGTCAGGTTGACGGACTGGTGCAGCGCGTTCTCGGCCTGGGTCAGCATGGCGAGCGCCTTGTCCCGCGCGTCCAGGGACAGCTTCGCCATGGAGATGTATCCGAAGATGCCCTGCAGGAGGTTGTTGAAGTCGTGGGCGATCCCCCCGGCAAGGGTCCCGATGGATTCGAGCTTTTGGGTCTTGAGGCCCTCTTCTTCCAAGAGGTGCTTCTCCGTGATGTTGTTGAGGGTCTCGATCACCGAAACGACGTTGCCTGCCCCGTCCTTCAGGGGAAAGCCCTTCGTTTCTACGTAGAGCAGGTGCCCGTCCGGGCCGCGGTGCCGGTGCAGAACGGTATGCGGTTCCCCGCTGGTAAAGACCTGCTGGACCGCGCAGTCCTCCCCGTCCTCATAACAGGGCCGGTCGGCGCGATGGGCCACGGCGTAGCAGTGCCTGCCGACCACCGCCCCGCCGGCGAAGCCGGTCTGTCCGCAAAAGGCCTTGTTGGCGGTCATGATGCGGTAATTGCGGTCGATGACGATGAACCCTTCGTCCACGGTATCGAGAATGTTCCGCGTAAACTGCTCGCTCCTGCGGATCTTCTCCTCTGCCTGCGTGCGCTTGGTGATGTCCTGGCAGGTGCCGCTCAGGATCTTTTGCGCGCCCGCATCGGCAAGGATCTCTGCGCGGGCGTGCAGGATGCGCATCGTTCCGTCCTTCCGGAGAAAGCGATAATGGACGTTCAAGGGGACGTGCGTCCGGACGGTCTCCTCGATGGCCTCCCGGAGAACGGGCTGGTCGTCGGGATGGAGCATGGCGAAAAACCAGGCAAAGTCAGCCGGGTCCTTCCGCGGGTCGAGCCCCAGGAGACGGAACAGCTCGTCGGACCAGAAGACCCGGCCCGTCGTCAGGTTGTGTTCCCAGCTCCCGATGTGCGCAATGCGCTGGGATTCCGCAAGCTGCTTTTCCCGGGAGCGCAGCGATTCCTCCATGCGTCTGCGCTCCGTGACGTCGCGGAAGACCCCGATCAGGCAGGGTTTGCCGTTCAGGCGCCGCCGGACGGAGTTGACGTCCATGTAAATGACGGTCCCGTCCTTCCGGATCATCGGAATCTCCGGGGCGAGCGAGATCTCGCCGCGCATCTGGCGCTCGAAAAGGTCCAGGACGCGGGGGAGCTCGTCCTGCGGGTGCATGTCCGCCACGGTGAGCGCAAGCAGCTCGTCGCGGGTGTAGCCGAGCAGTGAACAGATGGCGCTGTTTGCCTCGATGTTCCGTTTCTCCACGAGGTCGGCGATCATGATGCCGTCGATCGTCTGCTCGAAGATGGACCGATAGATCTCGAGATCCCGGCTGAAATCCGCTGCTGCGGGGGTGTGTGCGCTCGTGTTGTTCCGAACCGGACTTGGTGTCTGCCTCCGATCGACGCTCTTCCGCAGGCCGGCGCCTCCTTTTCGTTTTCCCTGTTTATCCGATGAGTTCCTGAAAGCCATACCCTTTTCCCCCTGTTACCAGTGGTCCAAAATCGTAAAGACATTCTTACCAGTATAGCAAAAAATCGAGGTTTCGCGCCGGAGGGTGCATGAATTAATAGCTTCATCGGTTTTCGGAGGACCCCGCGCGTGGTATAGTGTCCGTCTCAAGAGCTGTGCAACGCCAGGGTGAGGAGGATGGTCTCGATGAGCGTCATTGCCGTGAACGGAAGCCCCCGGAAGAACGGAAATACCGCAACGCTGCTGATAAAGGCGCTGGAGGGCGCCGCTGCAGGGGGGGCGCGGACCGAGCTGGTCCACCTGTATGATCTCGAGTTCAAGGGATGCCGAAGCTGTTTTGCCTGCAAACTGCGGGGCGGGCCGAGCGAAGGGCGCTGCGCGATCAACGACGGCGCTACGCCGCTCATCCGGAAGATCGAGCAGGAAGCGGACGCGGTCCTTTTCGGTTCACCGATCTATTTCTCGGCGATGAGCGGCGAGATGCGGTCGTTCCTGGAACGCCTGCTGTTCGCCCCGCTCGTCTACGCGAATCCCGCGCGGTCGCTGTTCCCCCGCACAATCAGGACGGGGGTCATCTATACCATGAACGTGCAGGAGCAGGTGGCCGACGAACGCTACGGCGCCATGTTCCGTTCGACCGAGGCATCGTTGCGCAACCTCCTGGGCTCCGCGGAAACGCTCTGCTCCTACGATACCTATCAGTTCCCCGATTATTCCAAGGTCGTGATGGAGTATATGGATCCGGTCAAGAAGGCGGAGCGGCGGGAGAAGGTGTTTCCCGAGGACTGCCAAAAGGCGTTCGCGCTCGGACGCAGGCTCGCGGCCGGAGCATGACGGGGATGGACGTCGGGAAAAGCACGCATGAAGACGCGGGAACGGGATTGGACGGTACGGTCGTCTCCTACTTTCGTAGAAATACGACGAATGCGCCGCTTCCGCCGAGGTGGGCGGGCGCAGGGGCGAACTCCGCGACCAGAGACCTGCCGTGCGTGCGCAGCCAGTCCGCCACCGCGCCCCGGAGCACCGGTCCTTCCGGTGAGTTGATGCCCTTGCCGGTAATGACCAGCACGGCTTCCTCGCTGTGGCGGCTCGCGTTCCGGATGAACTGCCCGAGCCGGACGAGCGCCTCGTCGCGCAGAAAGCCGTGCAGATCGAGCTCTTCCCGGATGCGGATCGTGCCGCGTTTGAGCTGCTTCATCCGCCCGGCAGCGGACCGGTGCGACGGGTCCTCTTCCGCGAACTCCTGCTCGGGAATCGCCTCCTGCCGGAAATTCGTCCCGATCTTCTGCATGGCTTCCAAAAAGACCTGCGCGTCCTCTTGCTCGAAAACTTCGGGCTTCCGAGTCGGGGCGTGGTGCGGTCCGGGAGCGGGTGTGGCAATATCCTGATCCAGTTTCCGGGCGCCCGCTACGGCGCGAAGAAAGAGGTCTTCCGCATCATCAAGAGATTCCTGCCGGGAGGGAGCCTTCGGGGGCGACGCAGGAGGACGGTTTCCAACAGGGGTATCCCTGCCGGAACGCATTCCCTTGAGCGCGGCGAAGGGGGAGTGGCGAAACTCCGGGGTCGGCTTCTCGGGGGGCTTGCGATTCTTCATTCCGCTTTCTGGTCGGGATAGCGCTGGGTGATGCTGTGGATCGTTTCGAGGCTTTCGTGGAACGACGCCACGATCGAGGGATCGAAGTGCGTGTTGGTCATGACGTTGATCTCGTCCAGGACCTGCGCAGGGTCCCAGCTCTGCTTGTAGGCACGGCGGGAGCTCAATGCATCGTAAACGTCCGCGACCGAGACGATTCTGCCGAAAAGGGGGATCTCCTCGCCCTTTTTGGACCGCGGCCGACCATCCGTACCCTGCAAAG
>JBJKRX010000046.1:0-6393 GCA_046704425.1 Nitrospirota bacterium | reverse complement strand
TTTATGATGTGCGCCTCGTGGCTGTAGATCACCTTGCCCGCGCCCGATGGAGTGAAGGTGATCTCCCCCCCGCCGATCTTCGCCCATGCGCCGACCGGCGCGAGCAGCATCGCGATGATTCCCACAGCAAGCAGTGTTCTCATCCCTCTCTACTCCCTTCTCATTCGGCAGAATAGGAACGCTCTCACGGCTGAATGCGCACATCCCGGCTTCGCAGCGCAAGTCGCTCGAAGCCGGTTGGGCGTATTTATTATATAACAAGCGACAGGCGATGTAAACTCCGGAAGAAGCAATTCCCGCCCCCGTCCCCGGCGCACCCAGTATAGCAGAACCGGGCAAGAAAAAGAAGACTTTTTTTCCCGAGATTTTCTTGGTACCGCCCCGGCCTTGACAGGCAGGCCCGGATCGCTTAAGCTGTGCGGCAGGATCACGAGGAGGGAACCATGCGCACGCTCATCCTGTGCTGCACCGTGCTTTTGGCCGTCTGCATCCAAAACGTCGCTCATGCGGAGCCCCGCGTCATCGAACTGAAGGACGGCAGCGTGATCACCGGCGAGGTGGTGAATTACGCGAACGGCGTCTATACCATCCATTCGGACAGCATGGGGGACATCCGGATCAAGGACTCGGCGATCGCGACGATCCGCGAGCCTTCCCCAACGACCGCAGCCGGCCCGGCGACGGCGGGCACCGGGACCGCGGCATCGGTCGCGGCGCTCAAGGACCGGATGCTGAGCAACGCCGAGGTCATGGACCTCGTCGCCGACCTCAAGGACGATCCGCAGTTCAGCAAGGTCCTGAACGATCCGGCCATCGTGCAGGCGGTGCAGACCAACGACGTCGCTGCCCTCATGGCCAATCCCGCTTTTCTGGCCCTCCTGGACGATCCCCGGGTGCAGGAGATCGAGAAAAAGATGGAAAAACCCTGACCCGCCCCCCCCCGCGGAAACGTATTGACAGACGGGCGCGTTCCCGGTACTATCTGCCGAAAAAACCGGAAGGATTCCCTATGGCGATCACCTACCGGGACGCGGGCGTGGACATCGACGCCGGCGACCTCTTCGTCTCCAAGATCAAGCCCTTCGTCAAATCCACCTTCAGGCCCGAGGTCCTGACGCACATCGGCGGCTTCGGCGGCCTCTTCGCGCTCAAAAAGTACCGCGAGCCCGTGCTCGTCTCGGGCACCGACGGCGTGGGCACCAAGCTCAAGATCGCATTCCTCACGAAGCGCCACGACACGGTCGGGATCGACCTGGTGGCCATGTGCGTGAACGACATCGTGGTGCAGGGCGCCGAACCCCTCTTCTTTCTCGATTACTTCGCCACCGCCAAGCTCCGGCCCACGGACCATGCCGAGGTCGTGCGCGGGATCGCCGACGGCTGCCGCCAGGCCGGCTGCGCGCTCATCGGCGGCGAGACGGCCGAGATGCCGTCCTTCTACGCCGAGGACGAGTACGACCTTGCGGGCTTCGCGGTCGGTGTGGTGGAGAAGAAGAAGCTCGTGACCGGCGCCAGGATCAAGCCCGGGGACCGGCTCGTGGGCCTCGCCTCGTCGGGCCTGCACAGCAACGGCTTCTCCCTGGTCCGGAAGGTCCTGCTCGAAAAGGCCGGGTACGGCGTGGAAGACACCCTCAAGGAGCTGGATCACGTCCCCCTGGGCCAGGTCCTGCTCACGCCCACGCGCATCTACGCCAAGACCATCCTGAAGCTGCTCCAGGAATTCGACGTCCGCGGCATGGCGCACATCACGGGCGGCGGCATCACCGAGAACGTGCCGCGCATGCTGCCGAAAGGCACGCAGGCCCTGATCCGAAAAGGCACGTGGGACGTGCACCCCATATTCGGCCTGGTCCGGAAAAAGGCCCAGGTGGACGACGCCGAGATGTACCGCGACTTCAATATGGGGCTCGGTATGGTCCTGGCGGTTCCCAAGACCCAGGCCGAGGCCGTCGTGAAAAAGGCGCAGAAGCTCGGCGAAAAGGCATTCCTCGTGGGCGAGATCGTGAAAGGCAAGCAGATCGTCACGTACGAGGCAAAGTAGGGGGGGCAGGGTGAAGAAGATCAGGCTCGGCGTGCTCGTGTCCGGCCGCGGCTCCAACCTCCAGGCGATCATCGACAACTGCGAGACGGGCGGGCTCTCCGCCTCCGTGGCCGTGGTGATCAGCGACCAGCAGGATGCATACGCGCTCGAGCGCGCCCGAAAGCACGGCATCCCTGCGGTCGCCGTTCCCGCCAAGGGGTATAAGGACAAGCGGGACGCCTACGACGCACTCCTGGTCGCGGAGCTCCAAAAGCACCGGGTGGACCTGGTCTGCCTCGCCGGATTCATGCGCATCATCACGCCCACGCTCATCGCCGCCTTCCCGAACCGCATCCTGAACATCCACCCCGCCCTCCTGCCCGCCTTCCCCGGCCTCCACGTGCAGAAGGCGGCACTGGAGCACGGGGTCCGCTTCTCGGGCTGCACCGTGCACTTCGTGGACGCGGGCATGGACACGGGGCCCATCATCATCCAGGCCGTGGTCCCGGTCCTGGACGACGACACCGAAGACACCCTCTCGGCGCGCATCCTCGCCCAGGAGCACAAGATCTATTCACGGGCCATCCAGCTCTATGCGGAAGGGAAACTGGCAATCAAAGGCAGGCGGGTCATCGTGAGCGGCGAGCTCGCTGCTGGGGAGCAGTTCCTGATCAATCCGTAAAACCGAATCTCACCTGAGTGCATCAAAAGCAAATCAGAAACGGAAAGGCATCTCGCGCCAAGACGCAAAGGAAAGCGGACAACCCCAAACTCTTTTGCCTTTCTTGGCGACTTTGCGGCTTTGCGTGAGCAGGTCCGGGTTTTACTGTTTCCCCTCGTCCCGAGGAATCGTCGTTTTCTCTGAGATCCCGCCCGGACGCGTCATCCTGCCGATGAGGAAGAGCACAAGCGAGGATATGAGGCTCAGGGTCGCCACGGTATAGGCAAGGTTCTCCCCTTCCCAGAGCCCGTAGAACCAGCGCAGAAATTCATCGGCAAGCACCGCCGCATCGCCGCCGTAGAGCTGCAGGTCGTGCTCGTACCGCTTGTCCGCTCCCCCGCCCCCGGGATAGATGAATCCCCCCACGATCTCATAGCCCGTATCGTTGCCGCCATTCTTCTGGGCGGACCAGGCGATCAGCCCGGCAGCCGTGAGCCCGGCCGCGAGCACAAGTACACTGGCGAGATACCAGTACGACCTTTTTCTCTTCTCTTTTCCCTGCATCAATTCGCGCCTTTCAAATAAGTGGGCAGTACGGGCATTCCGGAAAAAGATACAGCATAATAAGAGATCGCTCCGGCTGCAATCCGATTGAGGCGATCAGCGGGGAAGGTGCATCAGCCGCGGGATGCTTCGGCATGCAGCTTGAGGCCGAGGGCATCTATAACTTTCAGGATGGTGTCGAAACCGGGGCTCCGCTCGCCGGACAACGCCTTGTAAAGACTCTCCCGCGACAAGCCCGCATCCCGCGCGACCTGCGCCATGCCCCTTGCGCGCGCAATGTCTCCCAGCGCCTTGGCAATGAACGCGGCATCACCGCCGGCTTCCTGAAAACACGCCTCAAGATATGCGGCCATTTCTTCCGGCGTCCGCAGATGCTCGGCAACGTCGTAGCGCGTCGTTTTGGTTTTGCCCATGTGCTCCTCCTACAGATCGCACGCGAGACGCAACGCTGTCTTGATGTCCGCTGTCTGGGGGCGCTTGCTTCCACCGGCAAGCAGTATGATGAGCGTGCTGCCGCGCATGGTAAAATACACCCGATATCCCGGCCCGTAATCGATGCGCATCTCCGAAACACCTTCACCCACCGGTTTTACGTCTCCCGGATTTCCCGCGGCCAATCGTTCGACGCGGGCCAGAATGCGTGCACGGGCATGCAGATCGCGCAGCCCGTCAAGCCATCGCGCATAGGTGTCGGTTTTGCGAATTTCGCGTATAGGGATATTGTAGCCCCATGGCTACACCCTGTCAATGCCTTTTGCCGTTCCGTGGAGACACCACGCTCAACGACGCGATTCATGCTGCAAGCATCACATGCGCTTTTCAGCAGCACTTCTCGGCAGCATGAACGATCTGAGCCATTGGACGGCTGCGTCCTTGGTATCGATCACCACGCCGCCGATTTTCTTCAGTCCAGACCGAAAATGTCTCACCGCCCGATGCGTAACGCTCTCGTCGCATCGCCCCTGCTCTTCGATCCAATGGACCGTGTTCCCCACGACCACGATGCTCCCCGAAACGACAAAGGAACCGGCAGGCATGGCCACTCCCAATACCAGTGGCGTGACGAGAACACACCTCGGGTCCTGGCAGCCCTGAATGGTATCGTTGATGACCTGTTCCCCATCTTCATCGGAAAAGACCAGGCTATACTGCCGCGTAACCAGATGGCAGGAGCTCATCGGGTCCGGATCGAGCGCTTTCGGCTCGAAGCAGCCGCAGCAGACTGCCAGGATGCCGAGACCAGCGAAGAAACGCAGCATCGCTGCAAAGGCCTTCATCTCTGGCAAAATCGGTTCCTCCTCCATCTCTCGTTAAAAAAACGATATTCCATTACTGGGGATCTCGCCCGCCCCGATTTGATTCGCAATAAAAAAAGCCCCTATTTATGGGGCCTTTCATTTCAACCTCAGCGAGAATTTTCCGGTTATTCTTGAGCATAAACCAGCTTGCCTGAATTTAAGATATCGAGGATGAATGGATCCCCGATCTTCCTTCTCTTTTCGGTTTCGGCCGGCGTGAACACCAGGATAGCGACCGGCACCTGCCTGTCCGAGAGGATGCGGGACACCTCGCGCTGTCTTTCCCGCCTTGCTTTCGTGGTCCTCTTGCGGCTTGATTATGCCTGCAATATATCAGAATGGGCTCACAGTGTCAAAAGGATGGGGTTAAGCGGGGGAAGCATGGGTTCGGTCATGGCCGGTTCCTTGTATAGCCGGTTATTTTCCCTCTTGATTTTCGGCAAATGTCAATGTACAGTAATCCTGTACCTATTTTAGGAGGGCAATCAATGGTAAAAACCACCTATACCCAAGCCCGTGCAAACTTCGCGGGTTTCTGCGATGAAGTCTCTAAAAATCGCGAAATCGTAGTCATCGACCGCCGCAAAGGAGAAAGTGTCGCCATGATCGCGGCGGATGAGCTTCAAAGCCTCGTGGAAACAGCCCACC
This sequence comes from Nitrospirota bacterium, assembly GCA_046704425.1. Taxonomy (GTDB): domain Bacteria; phylum Nitrospirota; class UBA9217; order UBA9217; family UBA9217; genus JBJKRX01. Next base: position 1,202 of record JBJKRX010000046.1, on the reverse strand, counting down.
TGATGCGCTCGCCCAAGAACGCTCAGCGGCTGCTCTCTGCCCTCGAACGCGCCTTGAATCAAAAGGGGTGTTCTTCCTCCACTGAGGAACTTCGGAGGGAACTCGGCCTTGAAAAGTAAGCCCCGGCTCGCCGTGTTCCAGCCGGAGTTCCGCGAGGACCTTCGCTATTGGGTCGAGACCGACCGCAAAACCGCGCTTCGCGCATTCGATCTGATAGAGGCCGTCATGCGCGATCCATTCACCGGCATCGGCAAACCGGAGCCGCTCAAGTACCTTGCGCAGGGCGTCTGGTCGCGCCGGCTGACCCAGGAGCACCGGCTCGTCTACCTCGTCCGTGACGACCGCATTGATTTTCTCCAGGCGCGATATCATTATTAACGGCGTTCCTCAACTACATCGACAACGGGAAAGAACCACTTTTCGTCGTCCTCGTCCCAATACCTGCGAATCTTCTTGCCCTGGAACAACACGACACGATTATCCCGTTCCATTACGCCTCCGCCCTAATTGATATGGAATCAATCCCCTCCCCTCAAGGCCTCACACCCGCCGCACCAGCAAGAGACCGCGGCTTATCGCCGCGGAATACGTTTTTTGTTTCATGGTCATCCTTTCCGGGACGCAGCTTCAATGAGGCCGCGGCTTATCGCCGCGGAATACGTCAAGTTTTTTCATAAACGGACTATAGCATACTCAGCTTCAATGAGGCCGCGGCTTATCGCCGCGGAATACATTAGCATACGCTAAATTAATTTCAAAATCAAAACAGCTTCAATGAGGCCGCGGCTTATCGCCGCGGAATACTTGCATTTTTTGCGGGTACGATTCTTACGGATATTGGGCTTCAATGAGGCCGCGGCTTATCGCCGCGGAATACCGCATTATCCTCGAATATTACAACCAATGTCACAAGCTTCAATGAGGCCGCGGCTTATCGCCGCGGAATACGAAGATTTGCTGCTCATCCAGGTAAGCCGATATTTCTGCTTCAATGAGGCCGCGGCTTATCGCCGCGGAATACCCGTCTCAATGCGCTGGTTGAAAGGGAGGAACACCATGCTTCAATGAGGCCGCGGCTTATCGCCGCGGAATACACTGGAGCGGGTCAAGGGTTCCGCCGTGGAGCTGGCGCTTCAATGAGGCCGCGGCTTATCGCCGCGGAATACGTCCCCGACAATGTGTCTGACATGACCTTGCTAAGT
>JBJKRX010000045.1:0-7746 GCA_046704425.1 Nitrospirota bacterium | reverse complement strand
TCCCCATCCGATCAGGAAGATGCCGGCAGCAATGTATGCCGTACCCAGGAGCACTTGAACCGACAGCTTCTCCCCAAGGGAAAAATGGGAGCCGAAGGCGATCGTACCAGAGGCGATCGCCGCGCCGGAAAGCGCAGCGCGATGAAGAGCCTCGTGTTCTTGAGGAGCTTCATCCAGACGGCGAACGATACGATATAGCAGCTGTAGCCGATGACAATAAAGGAATTGAGCGCCCATCACGCGCCGGCTGCTTCGGAGAAGTGCGGGAGCGGGGACATTCCGAGCCGCAGCTCAAGAAAAGATAGCACAGTGAGGCAGGGAAAGTAAATACCCGGATGCAGAGCGGATCCGGGGGCTGAGCGCAACTCCCGCCGTTCCTGCAACCGGGCGTGACCCCTTTGAAATCGTGGGATTATTGTTTTGTGCTATACTAAAACATTCCCATGAAATGGCCGGCGATTAGCGTACTCCTGATGCTCTCGTTCGGTATTGCCACCCCGCCGTTTTCCTCTCCTGTCCTAACCGGCGGCGACCAGGCAATGATCGGAACGCTCGATGTATGCCATTCCGCCGCCCCCGCTCTCTCCGCGAACGGGACCGGTCCCTGTCTCCAGGCGTGCCCCTTCTGTCTGCCGCCGCCGCTCCCCGAGGCGATTGCTAAAATCGCCGGGCCGATACTCTCGCCGCTTGCTTTCTCCTTTCCCGACGATCATCCCCCGAGAACCTGATGGTGCCGCATGCATGAACTGACGGGACTATTTTGCCGTCCCGACGGATCAGCGGCGTACGGTTGCAGGGGACCGTTTCGTTGCACTACGCCGCCTCCCCGTCGGGATATTCCGTTTGCAAACCATCGATGAAGGAGGGCCAGATCCGATGCGCATTCACGGAAAGTCAGGATGGGCGCTCGCCGCGGTAGGGTTGCTGAGCATTGCCTGTGCCTTCGGCATGGGCAGCAGGCTCTTTGCCGCGGACGGAACGGCATCCAGCAGCGAATGCATCAAGTGTCATACGGACCTCGACCGGATGGACAGCTACGGCGCCGCTTCCGCAGCAGGGGCGGCGGCCATCGCGGGTTGAGGGGTCTCCGCCCCTCAGGTGAGGGGCAGGGACACCTATGGTGTCGATAAGGCATTCGTCGATTCGGTTCATGGTCAGGTAGGATGCGTCAATTGTCACAAGGGCAATAATGTTGCGGACCGGAAAAAGGCACACGAAGGCATGGTCCTCGATCCCTCGGAAGCGGGAGGGGGCGGCGTCTGCAAAGAGTGCCATCCGAAGATCGCGGACACGTACAAGGACGCGATGCACTACAACCTCACCGGCATCAAGGACATCGTCGGAACGATCATCAAGCCGCACCAGATGCAAGACACCCTGCTGCCCGCGGCATGGAAGCTGGACTGCGCCAACTGTCATGCCAGCTGCGGCAGCTGCCACGTAGCGTGGCCCAAGGTGGCCGAGGGCGGCCTGCTCAACCGGCACCGCTTCGCCAAGACCCCGCCCATGGAAAAGACGTGCTACGCCTGTCACGGTTCCCGGTTCGCCGGGGAATACATGGGGCTCTTGGGGCCCAGCGCGGACGTGCATTACGAGAAGGAGCAGATGACCTGCACGGACTGCCACACGGGCGAGCAGCTCCACCATACCCAGCCCGACGGCGTCAAGCGGTACTATGCCACGACGACGCCCCGCTGCGAACAGTGTCACCCCGACGCCGTGCCGGGCCGTTCGAAGCTGGCCATGCATAACGCGCACAAGAAGAACGAGCTGGCCTGCAACGTCTGTCACGCAACGGAGTATTTCAACTGCACCAACTGCCACGTATCGCTGGACGTGAAAGAGCCCGGAAAGATCAAGGTGATCTTCCCGTCCACGCCGCTCGAAACCTTCAAGATCGGCAGGAACATCGACCGGAGTCCGGGCAATCCGTATCAATATAATTTGGTGCGCCACACGCCCATGCTGAAGGACTCCCTTGCTTCCCTCCGGTATTTCCAGGCCGTTCTGACGGGGAAGCCGGGACCCAAGGACCTCATTTCCAACTATGACGCCTTGCCCACGTGGAATTCCGCCGCCATCCACACCATCCAGCTCCGGACCAAGCAGAACAGCTCCTGTAACGCCTGCCACGGGCACAAGGAACTGTTCCTGACGAGGAGCGATCTGAAACCGGGCGATCCGAAGGCAAACCGCAAGGTCATCGTGAACCGGATCCCGCCGCGGATCAAAAAGTGAGGACCGGCAAGGCCGATAAGGAGGAAATGCCATGAAGAAGAAGCGAAACGCTCTCCTCGCATTACTCACGGCAATCGCGCTCCTTGCCGTGATGCCTGCTGCGGCGGCAGCACGCTCCGCACACCTGGTAAGCACCGCGTGGCTGGCAAAGCACCTGAAGGCGCCGGGGTTGGTGCTCATCGACGTGCGGACCGATACGAACTACGCCTTCAGCCATCTGCCGGGCGCGGTCAGCATGGCCTTTGCGGGGTGGGAGCCCTACAACGAAAAGACCGGGTGCCAGATGATGCCGTCCGCGGCCGAACTGACCCGGATGCTCCGCGCCCTCGGCGTGAACCGATCGTCTCATGTGGTCGTCTACGACCAGGGAAACACCACGTCCGATGCGACCGAGGGAGGGGCAGTGGTCTGGATCCTGGAGGCCATGGGACACGAGAACGTCTCCTACCTCGACGGCGGGTTCACCAAATGGACCTTCGAGGGCCGGGTGATCGATAAGAACACGCCGACCCCGAAAGAGGGGGACTTTACCGCCAAGCTCGACAGCAGTAAGGTGGCCACCCTGCAGGACGTGATCGCCAATCTCAAGTCGAAAAAGGCGGTCTTCCTCGATGATCGGAGCTCGATACAGCATTTCGGCATCTCGAAGCGGGCCGATGTGGTCCGGTACGGTCACATCCCGGGATCGCTCAACTTCCCCGTCGATTTCATGACGAACGCGGGGATCAATCGCGCCCCGGCAACCATCCAGAGCAGAAAGGACCTCGCCGCCATGGCCCGGGGGGTGGGACTTCCCCGGGACAAGACCAGGGCGATCATCATCTACTGCAACAGCGCGCAGCAGGCGGGGATGGGGTACTTCGTGCTCCATGACATCATGGGCTACCGGCATGTCAAGGTTTACGACGGATCGATGCTCGAATACGCGCAGCAAAAGCAACTGCCGCTGGTCAGGTACGCATGGGGATTCGTGACCGAGTAGGCGGTCAGACACCAGACCGTGGAGGAACCATGATGAGAAGATACCAGGTTACGCTGGCGGCACTTGTTGCCGCGCTGCTTTTGTGTGCCGCTGCGTCCGGGGCGAGCGCGGCCGAAACCAAGGGGTTGGTGAGCGTGACGTGGCTCGCCAAGAACCTCGATCAGCCCCAGGTCAAGGTCCTCGACGTGGGGGCCTTCACCCACTATGCGGCGGGCCATATCCCGGGAGCGGTCAAGGCCTTCGGCCCCTGGCAGACCATGAACAGCCGGTTCGTGGGATTCATGATGCCGAAGACCGAGGACCTCGTGAAGATGCTCCGGAGCTACGGCGTGAACAACGACTCCTACGTCATCATCTACGATGAAGGGGTGACGGCCCAGGACACGGCCAAGAGCGCACGGGCGCTCTGGACCCTCCATGCCCTGGGGCACGACAAGGCGGCGATCCTGGACGGCGGGTTTGCAGCCTGGAAGGACACGGGTGAACGCATCTCCACCGAGGCCGTCGAGCCCAAGGAGGGGAATTTCGCGGGCAGGCTCGTACGCACGAAGCTGGCCACGCTGCAGGATGTGAAAAAGGCGATCCATGCCAAGAGCGCGGTCTTCGTGGACGACCGTTTGCCCGAAGAGGACTTCGGTCATGAAAAGAAGAGCTATATCGTTCGCTACGGCCATCTTCCGGAATCCCGGCTCTGGCCCGCGGACTTCATGACGAACGCCGGGAACAATTTCTCTCCTTCCTATCTGCGGGAACCCGCGGTGCTGGAGCAGATGGCGCACGGCGTGGGCATTCCGGCCAATAAGAACGCCGAGATCATCACCTACAGCAACCAGGGCCTGCAGGCGGCCCTGGGCTATTTTGTCCTGCATGACCTGCTCGGCTACCGGAACGTGCGGCTCTTCGACGGCTCCATCCTGGAGGCTGCCGCGGACCGGAGCGTGCCCATGGAGACGAACGGCTGGGGGTATAAGAAGGGGCACTAGCGCCCACGGAACACTCTGCACAGATGATTATTTTAAAGGCCGGAGAGATACCTCTCCGGCCTTTTTTCTGGGGCAAGAGGGCTTGAATGACCTCCTGCTGTGGAAAATACGTATGTTTTTTCCCACGTAGTTCTCGCAAAATGATTTTCCGGCAATATCTTGCTTGACACTCAATACGAGATTCCTATGATGTTGTATATTCAAGTGATGAAAAAGAAAGGTTTGTCAGGGAGTCAATTGCGCTGGGTATTATACGCGCATATAAAAATGCGGCAAATAATGGTAATGTTAAAAAACACTCTGTAACATTTGAAGACATGGTGCGCATCACGGCGGCGTCGCATATTAGGGCAGTCCTTGTGGCTGCTGTGAAATATAAAGACCAAGCATATATAGAGAAGGACGAGTGGAGACTTTGCCTCAATAAGGTCTTCATAAGGTCTTGCATGTTGCATTTCAGGCAGATCGTCATTGACCTGCAGATCGATCCGCCGATTCCGTACGGTTGCCATGATTGATTTCGCGGGAAGATTCAGGTAAAATCGTATCATAAACTCAGGTGCCGTGATTCGTGCGGATTTTTCGAGGTGGAACGTTTATGAAATCCAAGGAAGAAATAATTCAGACCATCAAAGCGCTTCATGGTGAACTCGCGAACTTCGGGGTTCGGGAAATCGGCGTATTCGGCTCCATTGCCCGTGGGGAGCAGAAACAGGGGAGCGATATAGACGTTCTCGTCGATTTTGAAGACGACGCGGATCTCTTCGATCTCGCCAGCCTCGGCCTGTTTCTTGAGGAACGACTCGGAGGAAAAGTCGATGTGGTGCCGAAGAGGGCTTTACGGAAGGAGCTAAGGGATTCCGTCATCAAAGAGGTTGTCCCGGCATGAGAGCATACAAGCTCTATATCGCCGATATGCTGGACGCGATGGAAAGCATTGAACGTTTTGTCGAGGCATGGACATTGAGGAGTTTCAAGCTGACGATAAAACCGCCAGCGCGGTTATACGAAAATTCGAGATCATCGGCGAGGCGTCCCGGAATATTCCCGAGGAAGTCAAGCAAAAGCACCTTGAAGTAGCTTGGAAAGAAATGGCGGGGATGAGAGATCGGTTAATTCACGCATACTTTGGAGTGGATTATCAACTTGTATGGACTACCATTAAGGCCCGTATACCTGCCGCGAAACAAGCTATCCGAGAAATTCTCTCCGAGAACTGACCAGCACCCCCTGTCCTTCGCACCGTTTTACGGGACATTTATTGCTGAAATTGCGGCGAATTGTCACCCACAAGGCCCGACCAAGAAGCATTCTCTCAGAACTGCTCACAATTCCGTAATCTTCTCTCTGCTTCTTCCTCCCCAAAGCAAAAACTTCCCGTTGACATTTCCATAAAAACATAATAATCTTTGCATGTATTATTCCCTGGAGGTTTTAAGCTATGCTCCCCGTTGAAAAACGACTGGAATTACTGCGGGTTATCGCGCACCCTGTCCGCATCAAGATCCTCGAAGACCTTGTGCAGGGCGTGAAGTGTGTGAGCGACTTCGAGGAAACCCTCGACATCAGCCAGCCGAACGTTTCCCAGCATCTGAAACTCTTGCGGTCCCATCACGTCGTGGACTTTTTCATCGACGGCAGGCTGAAATGTTATTTTCTCAAGGAGCCGCTGATCCCGGACCTGCTCGCGCTTCTGAAAAAAGAGTATGACGAAGACATTCCTGCGCCGGCCTGCTGTCCGGTGACGAAAAAGGGGTCCTATCCCGGGGAGAGGAGAAGGTAGATCGATGAAGAACGTTATTACGCTGTACATGAATGATCCCGGAGGCAAGCGATGAGCCGCCAATGCGGCTGCTGCCGGTCAGGCAGTAAAAGAGCTCGGCGCTGAGATCCGGGTGATCAAGAAGTCCTCGCCGGAGTACGCGGCAGAGAAGAACCCGCCGGTTTGTCCCTCGGTCATGGTGAACGGCACGTTTATCGTACAAAACGGCACGATCACCTTCGAGGAGCTTAAGACGGCGATCCAGGGCAGCGCTGCACCGGGGTTCTCCAGCCTGACGCTTTCTGCCCCTACCTGAACCACATCGGGCGGCGCCGTGAGCTGCCGCATCGATGGTGCAAAGCCAACAGCGGAAGAGGACGGGATCAAACAGGCGATCAGGAGCAAGTATGCAGAGGTCTCGATCTCCGCGTCGGGAAAGTTCCAGTATCCCGTTGGTAAGGACGGCGTGCGGCAGTTGGGATACGATCCCGCGATCATCGAAAGCGCGCCTGAACGCTTCTTCGCGTCAACATGCCCGGTGGGGAACCCCTTCTCCCTCGGCGCGATCGCTTCCGGGAGTGCGGTCCTGGACTTCGGGTGCGGCGCGGGATTCGATATGTACGTGGCAAGCAGGCTGGTGGGGGAGAAGGGGCGCGTCTGCGGGATCGACCTGACCGAGGCCATGGCCAGGCGGGCGCAGGAGAACCTTGTGTTCGCAGGCGTACGGAACTTCGAGGTCAAGGCCGTTGATTCCGATACCATCCCTTATGCCGATGGGGCTTTCGACGTTGTCGTCTCGAACGGCGCGATCAACCTCTCGCCCTGCAAGCAGACCGTCTTCGGTGAGATCTATCGCGTGCTGAAAAACGGCGGGAGCCTGCGGTTCGCGGACGTGGTCGTGGAAAACGCGCTCCCGGCCGGTCTCGCGGGAAGCGCAGAATCCTGGTCGCAATGAATCGGCGGCACGGTCCCGGTCGGGGACCAAATGCGGCTGATGGATGAGGCCGGGTTCAAGAATATCGTCTTCGCAGGCTTCACGGGATTCCGCACGTCGAAATACACCGTCGGGGCGCTGTTCAAAGCGGACAGGCCAACAGAATAACGTTTGGCCTCTAACCTTCCTCTGGCGGCCAGGAGCGGCAAGCAGAACATTGCCGAAGGGAGTATGGCCTCGGGCACATCGCGCAAAACCGAGCTGAAGCTCGTGGGCGTGGCGCGGGCAAGCCTGGAAGAGCTGATGCTCGATTGCGAGGATTTTCTGCGGCAAAAGGGGCTGACGCTTTGGGAAAAGGACCATGAAGCAGCGAAGAAAATACGGCAGCTCGGGAGCAGCAGGGATAGGTCATATGAGTCCTATAAGACCTATATTGAAGAGGAAACGGCGGAAATCGCAGCAAACACCCTTCTTTGCCTCATTCATCAGACGAACTACCTGCTCGATCAGCAGCTTCGGCAGCTCGAAACGCGTTTCCTGCGTGAGGGGGGATTCACCGAACGGCTTTATGCCCTGCGTAGCGATGCAAGAAGAAGACGGTAGTCATCTCTCCCCGTTGTGTCCTCGCTCCAGCTTCCCAATCAGCTCCCGCACGGTCGTGAACAGGTCCCCGGCGATCGGATGCACGCGCGGGCCGGACCGCGTCTGGTTCAGCTTCATGAGCGGGGCGTCCGGGTCCTTGTTGAAGCAGAGGACCTCGGCGCGCGTGCCGAGGTAGTCGATGTGCTGCGGGGCGCCGGAGATGCCGAGGCAAAGCACGAGCTTCGGGTTCACGCGCACGCCGGTC
>JBJKRX010000044.1:0-5604 GCA_046704425.1 Nitrospirota bacterium | reverse complement strand
ATACCTATGCCGATTACGGTTCGGATGCCTATCGTGCCCTTTTCAACCGCGCCCGGGAGAGCCTTCGGGGGTCTTTGCGGCATTTTTCACGAGATCAGCTTATGGAAGGTTGCGATCCATCAGGAGGGTGACTGAGGCATGACCGCATTATCGGAGGGAAGCGGTAAGTCCTGGAGCTCTGCTTGGCGCCCCTGCGCGAGCAATGCGGCTGCAGACGCGAAGGCCGGGGTGTCCAGAAATTCATTCACTGTTAAATGGATACGGTCAAGCGGCGCGATCTCCTTGTCGACAAAACTGTACGACACGTTGCGCCAGGAACGAAACTCCGCCACCGCCTCCCTGATCTGGCGACAAACCAATGATTCGATGGTGTCGTAATCGACCCGCCCCATCCGATGCAACAACGCCCCGACAGGTGCATAGGCGCTCCGCTTCTGCACCTTCAAGGTCTCGATCAACTCTCCTTCGCTGATCAGTCCGCCTTCCACCAGGAGGTCTCCGATAGCGCGCGAATACGGGGAGAAGGCAAGAAGAATCCTGCCGTCATGAAAAAGAAGACTGCCGATGTTATTTCCCCCCTCGATGATCAGTTCACCGGTTCTTTTATGCAACCCGATGAGAAATAAGGCATCTTCCAAATTGAGGATCAATGGATGATTCTGCATGCACTCTATGTAACATAGAATAAACGTTCTGTCAAACGGAATTGGCAGCCTGGCCGTGGCCGGCGATCGCTCTTCGGATCAGGTTGCCTAGATCCCGCGATTTGATCGGTTTATTCACATATTCGAAAACGCCGAGACTGACCGATTTCAGATAGGTTTCCACCGCGCCGTATGCCGTAAGCATGATCACCGGAACGTTCGGGAGGATCTGACGCAACTGGACGAGGAACTCCAATCCGTCCATGCCCGGCATACGATAATCGGTGAGCACCACGTCGATCGCCTCACCCTTCCTGATCGTTGTCATGGCTGACCGTGCATCCTGTTGTTGAATGACGCGATAGCCGAAACGCCGCAATAATTCTCCCAGACTGTCGAGTATTTCCGGTTCATCATCCACCAGGAGCACCGTATGCATAGCAAATCCCTCCTCCCGCGATCATGCAGCAGTGAAAGCGTCAAAGAATCACCGCTCTCAGCAATGAATAGCAATACTGATGCCTGAAAAGCGTCGTAAGGGATAAGAGCAAGAATAAAGTTAACCTGCGGTTTTTCTAAACAAATTTATGATACGCTCCCGTGTGGCGACGCGTTATCGTTCCTCTCATGGATCGCGCAATGTCCGATTCTTGACAGCGAGAGATTTTATAAACGGCGCGTTCACTACAGATCTTCAGTCATTTCCTAGCGTATCTTTTTCACGAAGATCTCTTTCGTAATGTCCTTATCTACGGCGATCATGGTTTCGCCGAGCTGAATGACATAAGACGGCCGTTTCTGATGGAGCTTCACCAGGCTTCCCGGGACGACTCCCATTGCGGCCAGTCGATCGAGGCGAGAGTGTGAACCGGGCGTGATAAAGACGATCTTTGCCTCTTCACCCGGCAACAGGTCCGCCAGCGGGCCTACGAGCGGTTTCATCTCCTGCCGGAACATGGTGCAGCACTTTCCGCGGGGTATTGGTTTGCCGTCAGGGGAGTTCGGCGGATGGCCGAGCAGCGTACAGACGCTGTCCGTGACCTCGGGAGAGAGGATATGCTCGAATTTACACGCCTCGGCTTCGGCATCATCAAGCGAGAACAGATCGTAGAAGAGCCTGAGCGATAGGCGATGGCGGCGGACCAATTCGCGCGCCCGCGAATCGCCTTTCGGCAACAAGGTAACCTCCTGATCCTGCACATCGATCCAGCCGTTCTTTGCAAGGCCGTTTAATACCTCCGCACAGCCCTCGATCTGGCAATTTTGCAGGATCTGTTCCCTGCCCAGCATCCCTTCTTCCCTGAGCGTCCAGATCATTTCGAGGATTTCGTCCTCTTTCTCCACTTCGGGGCGGATGCACAAAGCGGGATGCCCCGCCTGCCCCTCCCCCCTCCGCAATCGCCTTTGCTCGGCCATAGTTTCGCTCCTTCCGCGACTCTCTTCAGAATTTCACCTGCAATGTCCGCAAGATCCAGTTCAGGACTCCGCCGACGGCAAAGGCAAAAGGGAAAATGAATGCCAGCATTATCAAAGCGATCTTCATCCCCAGTTCCTTCACCATCATGAAAAAGTTCGCAATGCAGGGCACGAACAGCGTGATGACCACAAGACTCACCACGACCTGGATCGGATCAAGCAGTCCCTGTTTCGCCAAGACAAAGAGCCCGGCCGCCCCGTAATCCCTCCGGAGGAACCCGATCACGAATGCCTCTGCTGCCTTGCTCGGCAAGTTCAGGACGCCTACGACCAGCGGATCGGTCAGCTTTTGCAAGTAGACGAGTGCGCCGAGCTTGTTTCCTATGAACAGGATGAGCGTCCCGAGGATGAATAGCGGCACGGCTTCTTTAAGATACCATTCCACACGAGCGAGTGTTTTCACGGCGATATTGGTGAACTGCGGTACGCGAATCGGCGGCAGTTCCAGGACGAAATCGGACCGTTCCCCGGGAAGCACTTTTGCCGCGAGATATCCCGTCAGCAGCATGACGAGGACAACCGTCCCGATCCAGACGGCAGTCGCCGCAGCGGAGATCCCGGAGACCATGCCGAGCACGACCCCCAGTTGCGCCGAACAAGGGACGCCGAGCGCCAGGAGAAACGTCACCAAAATACGCTCCTTCCTCGTCTCGAGGATACGCGTGGTCAGTGTCGCCATGGTATCGCACCCGAGTCCCAGGATCATGGGGAGCACGGCCTTTCCGTTCAGTCCCATGAGCTTAAATATCCTGTTCACCATGACCGCCAGTCGCGGCAGGTATCCGGAATCCTCGAGAACGCCGAAAGCGATGAAAAAGAAGCCGACGATCGGCAGTACGATCGCAATGGAATAGGTGAGCGCCATGGTGATGACCCCGTATTCTCCCACCAGGAGATCATGGATGAACGGCAGTGGGAACAGGGTGTCTACGATCTTGACGCTCCAGGGGTTCAAAAACTTTCCGAAGACCGTCTGTTCCAGAAAGTTGACCGACGTCCCCGCGCCCAGAACACCGACAAACAGGTAGACGGCATACAGAACGGCTGCCAGGATCGGTAGGCCGTAGACGGGATGCATGGACCATGAGCCGAGACGGTGTGCGATCCGCGACCCCCGCCCCGCTTCGTGTCGCGTCTGTACCTGCGCGAGGATCTCGTCCGCCTTCTTCATCCTGCGTTGATTGATAAGATAGCCCAGTGAATTGTTGAATTTTTCCTGCACTCCCTGGCGGATCTTGTCGATCTGCACGATGACGGTGTCCTGCAGATGCGCATGAAGCCATTTTCGCAGACTCTCGTCGCCGGCCAGGATCATGAGGGCAAGAGCGCGGCCGGCAATGTTCGTCTCAGGCAGCAAAGCCGCAATGTCCCGCACGCCGCCTTCGATCGCCTCGTCGTAGCGGACCGCGACAGCGGCCGGACGGGCCTGCTGTATGTCTTTCAGCAATTTTTCGATCCCGCTTTTCCGGGTCGCGACGGTCTTCACCACTTCGATACCGAGCAGCTGAGAAAGGCCTTCCTGATCTATGAAGATGCCGCGGCTTTTCGCCTCGTCATCCATATTGAGATCAAGCAGGCACGGCACCGCCATTTCCGCAAGCTGGAGAGTGATCAGCAAAGCCCTGCGAAGATTCTTGGTGTCTGCAACCTGGACGACGACATCCGCCTTGTCCGTAAGCAGGATGTCGCGCGTGACCTTCTCGTCCTCGGACATGGGCACCAGGCTGTTCACGCCCGGCGTGTCGATCACCAACCAACGCGCCTTGTTCAGTTCCGCGTTACCATAGGTCACCTCGACCGTGGTCCCCGGATAGTTGGATATGGTAACGTATCGTCCGGTCAGCAGCCCGAAGAGGGCGCTCTTCCCCACATTCGGGTTGCCGATCAGCAGGATCTTGTTCAGTCCTGCGTCCCGTCGGCGATCGATGCTCTTGGAACCGTGATCGTGCATTCCTCTACCCTTTCGCCCTTCTGCAAGTCAGTATTTCCCTGGCGCAGATTTCTGTTTTGCGCGACATTCCGCACACAGCCCGTACAGTTCCAGCTTGTGACTCGTCACGGTAAACCGGTTCTTGCGCGCCACGTCCTGCTGCAGCGCCTCGATCCGTTCATTTTCAAATTCGATAATCGTTCCGCATTCCGTGCAGATGAGATGGTCGTGATGGTTTCTGGCTGCCCGGTACTCGTACCGCGTGCGGCCGTCAGCGAACCGCCGCTCCTCAGCAATGCCGGCCCCGGCCAGCAGCTTCAGGGTCCGATAGACCGTCGCGTACCCGATCCCCGGGAAAGACTTCTTCACGCGGGCATAGACGTCCTCCGCGCTCAGGTGACGTCCGGCATCCACAAATGCCCGCAGGATCGCGTCCCGCTGGCTCGTGGCGCGCAACCCTTTCCCCGACAGAAACGTCGTCAGCTGTTCACTCGCTTCTTTGCGCATGGCACACATTGATATTGATAACCATTTTCATTTAGCGGCGCTATGGTACCACCGCTATCCCGCCCTGTCAAGCATATTTCGCCGCGGCAGCCGATAAAAAAGCCGCCCGGGGTTTCCGGGCGGCCTGTATGTTCACGCATCGTACTTGCCGGCGTATGCTTTCCCGGCAGCTATTTCTGCGTTTTCGCCTGCTCCTCTTCCAGCTTATCGAAAGCCTTTTCTGCATTCGCCTTGATGTAGTCCCGAACCTGCGAACTCAACTGATTCACCTGGTCCGTCATGGCTTTGAGATCGGCAAGGCTCAGCGATGCCAGGGAGTAACACACCTTACCGTCGTCCCAGCGGTCGATGATCTTGACGCCCGACATGGTATTCGACGTGAATGTTTTGACCGCGTTTTCGACGTATTGTTCTCCGCTGGTCTTTTCTTCTTCCGTTGCCGATGTGGAACTCATATAGTCACGCATGAGCGACGTTGACATGGTCGACAGCTGCTTGCTGATTTCGGCGATCGCGCGGTTGTCCGCAGTCATCCGGCGCAACGCTTCCGACCTGATCCCCTCGGCGATACCGACACCGTACAACACTTTGTTATCTTTGCCGAAAGCGCCGGCGCCTTTCATGACCCAATCAGGCTTCTGCGGGCCGGGGGGCGCACTGGCACAACTTGCAAAGAGCGACGCAGACAGCACCAGCATCAACCAAGCTGCTTTTTTCATGGGAGTCCTCCTTAGGGTATTCCGCCGCCACCGGCGGTCTAATTGCCCGAAATATACGTGCGAATTTCCTGATCCACCGCAGTCGCCGCCGCCTGCACCGCATCGGCCTGCGCCTTTGTCTTTGCTGCATCATCCGTCAGATGGGAGGCCTGCCCGTCCTTCACAACGGTGGCGATCACGCGAGTGCTGTCGGCAGCATCGGCAATCGTGGCCGACGCGTGCCAGTTATAGAATTTCCACTGGGGATTGCCGCGATCTACGGGTGCTATCGCTGTTTTCGCGGTTACGATCAGGACCACCATATCGTCCGAGAGTGATTTCGGGACTG
>JBJKRX010000043.1:0-7756 GCA_046704425.1 Nitrospirota bacterium | reverse complement strand
CGATCACATCAAGAAGATCGACGAGCTGCTCGCGCATAAGGAGAAGGAGATCATGACGGTCTGATCGTCGTGCCTGGCGAGACGAGAGAAACCGAAAGCCCCGTGCGGTCGCACGGGGCTTTTTTATTGCGAAGAAGGCGTTGACCAGACGCACGCACTGAGGCGTGGTCGCAAGGAGCACAAAGGGAACGTCCGCAGATCGGGAAGTTTTCCTCTGCGGTGGAAAAAGATTTTCACAAAGTCATTCTGCTCTTCCGTGTCGAAATGGTTTCGCTTCACGCTGCTTCGGGGCCGATCGCTTCTTCGATGATCCCTCCGCCGATCACCGTATCACCCTCGTAGAACACCGCGGCCTGTCCCGGGCTGACCCCGGCAACGGGCTGGACGAACTCGACCCGAACGCCGCCGGGGACCGGAGCGATCGCGGCCCGGACGATCGGCGCGCGGGAGCGGACCTTTACGCCGGCCTCTTGCGGCGCGGTCAACGGGCCGCCCGCAATGAGATGCGCCTTGCCCACCGTCATGGCGGTTGCGAAAAGCGCGGCGCGGTCGCCGAGGACCACGCGGTTCGTCTGCGGCTCGATCCGCACCACGTAGAGGCGCTCGCTGCCGGAAACGCCGAGCCCGCGCCGCTGTCCCACGGTGAAGAACGCGATGCCGTCGTGTTTGCCGACCACCGTGCCGTCCAGCAGGACCAGCTCGCCGGGACGGAGCGCTTCGGGCGCGCTCTCGCGGAGGAACGAGCGGTAGTCGTCCTTCGGCACGAAGCAGACCTCCTGGCTCTCGGGCCGCTCGGCCGCAGGCAGGCCGCGTCGGCGCGCCGCTTCGCGAACCGCGGTCTTGCGAAGGCCGCCGAGCGGGAAGAGCACCCCGGCCATCTGGTCCTGGGTCAGGCGGTACAGGAAGTAGCTTTGATCCTTCGACGCGTCGATCCCCTGCTTCAAGAGAAAGCGGGAGCGGTCGGCGTCGCGCTCGATCCGTGCATAGTGGCCGGTGGCGAGATAGGAGAAGCCCTGGCTGCGGGCGTAGTCCAGGAGGAACCGGAATTTGACGCGATCGTTGCAGCGGATGCAGGGGTTCGGCGTGCGGCCGCGACCGTACTCCGCGATGAAGTCGTGGACGACCGCAGTCGTGAACTCGTTCTGCGCGTCGATGGTGCGGTGGGGAATGCCGAGATGGGCGCAGACCGCCTGGGCGGAACCGATGTCGCAGCAGACGCCGGCGGTCAGCTTGAGGGTGGCGCCCTCCGCTGTGAAGCCCTGCTCCTGGAGCAGGGCGGCGGCGAGCGAGCTGTCGACGCCGCCGCTCATCGCCACCAGGACGCGGGCGTGCGACGGAGGGGTCATGGATCGGGTGATCTCCATAGGCGACGGTCCGGCTGCGGCCGAAGACACAAAAGGCATTCCGGATACCCGGAATGCCTTGTTAGGGGAACAGTGTAGGGCGCAGCAGGATGCTTACTTTTTGCCGAGGATCGCTTCCTTGGCGGCTTTGGCCACGCGGAACTTCACGACCTACTTGGCCGGGATCTTGATGGATTCGCCGGTCTGCGGGTTCCGGCCCATCCGTGCCTTGCGCTGTACGAGCACGAGCTTGCCCAGGCCGGGAAGCGTGAACGCGTTCTTCGCCTCTTTGTAGGCGAGCGTTGCCAGGTCCTCGAGAATCTGCACGGCGACCTTCTTCTTGATGTCGGCCTTCTTGGCGATATGATCCGCAATCTGCGACTTCGTCATGGCCTTTGCCATACACACTCCTCCTTCTTACGCGAAAATAGTGAAATGATTCTTCCTGTGCGCGACAGGAAGGTTTGCTGATCCGCTGCGATTCGCCGCAAGTATAACATTCTGGAGTAAAATAGCAAGAAAAATCTTTCGGAATTCCGGGGTATTTTTGGGGGATGACGCTGCTGCGCGCTTCACGCAAAAGAACGACGGCGGCATTTTTCGCGGTTGACTTGAGCGCGCCGAGTATGCTACTGTATCCCGGTTTCGAACGAAACGGGCGTTCAGTCCCGGGATTATGAGAGGAGGAAGGAACATGGCGACCAAGACGAATTTCATTCTGAAGGTGCAGGACGCAAAGCTTGCCGACGTGCAGAAGGCGCTGAAGGATGCCGGCGTCACCGTCGTGAGCATTCTGGAAGTCCACAAGGAAGAAGCGTAACCGTCCCTCCGCGCCGGTCGACGACGTCGATTCGGCGCGCCGATCTGGTATACTTACCCTAGAAACGAATTATGAAAATCACGCTTGCGGACCTGGAACAGATCGCGGAGACCCTTGCGATCAAGGTGTCCTACGACGATCTCAAGGCGTCGCGGGGCGGCTCGTGCAGGGTCATGCAGACGCGCCGGATCATCATCAACAAGCGGCTGCAGACGCGGGACAAGATCAATCTCCTCGCGCGCGAGCTGTCGCATTTCGATCTTTCGAGCCTGGACGTTCCGGAGGCGGTGCGGAAGAAGATCGACGCGGAAGCCGACGAACCGGACGCCGAGGCCTGAAGCGCGGGCGCCCGTCCCGGACCGATGCGGGGCGCCCGCCCCGCGGGAAGGAGGCGGCCCCATGAAACGACTCCTGCTGTTGTTCTTTCTCGCCGCCCTGCTCTGCAGCTGCACCTACGCCGTTTCGCGCGAGGGTGCGGACGACACGCTCACCTTCGCGATGGTCCAGGCGAATCCCGATCCCTTTCAAGGCAAGATCATGGTGCTCGGCGGGACGATCGTCGCGGCCGTCAACCGGGACGAGGGCGCGGTGATGGAGATCACCGAAAAGCCGCTCGACTATTGGGGCAAACCGAAGCGGACCGACCGCACCGGCGGCCGCTTTCTGCTGTTGGTGCCGGGCGCGCTCGATCTGCTGCAGTATACGCCGGGCAGGCAGGTGACCGTCTCCGCGCGGGTCGAAGGCACGCTTGCTGCCGGGCTCGCGGGCGGCGGAGGGCAGTACCCCGTGTTGCGGTCCCGTGAGATCAAGCTCTGGCCGCAGGAGCAGCCGTCCTGGAACCGGCCGCAGTGGATGGATCCGCTGTACGATCCGAACGGTCCCGGGCGCTTCTGACGGGAGAAGGAGGCTGTGGCATGCGAAAAGGAATCGTCCTTCTCGTCCTCGTCGCCGGCCTGCTGCTCGGTTGCGCTCCGCCGTTCCCCCAGGAGACGCTGGCACGGGTGGATCGCAACATCACCTTCCGGGACCTCCGGAAGGACCCGGGGCGCTACACGGGACGCTGGGTGATGCTCGCGGGGCTCATCATCGCCTCGCGGAACACGAAGGAAGGAACGACCATCGAGATGCTGCAGCGGCCCGCGTACGACGACGGCAGGCCCCGGGACACCGACGAAACGGGCGGCCGCTTTCTGATCCAATCGGAGGGGTATCTGGAAACCGCGGTCTTCCGGCCGGGCAGGCTCCTGACCGTGGTGGGCGTGGTCGCCGGCGAGACCACCCAAAAGCTGGACGACATCGAATATCGCTACCCGGTCGTGACCGCGAAGGCCCTGCACCTGTGGTCCTCGGGCTCGGAACCGCGGTTTTTCTTCGGCATCGGCGTGTCGCACTCGTTGTAGCGCGGCCGCCGAGAGTACACTCTCACCAGACGAGGCGATGCGATCATGAAAAAAATGCCCAATGCGCTGTTCCTCCTCCTCTTGGTCCTCCTCTTCATCAGCATGTTCCGACTCTTCTCCGCACCCCAGGCCGTGGAGATCCCCTACAGCACCTTCAAGACCCTGGTTACGCAGAAGAAGGTGTACAACCTGGTCATCACGCAGGACGCGATCAGCGGGGTGCGCATGCCCGGACCCGAGCAGGTGGAGAAGGGGAAGCCCTTCACTACGGTGCGGGTCCAGGACCCGGACCTGGTCAAGGACCTCGACGCTGCGGGGATCGACTACCGCGGCGAGATCTCGGACAACTGGGTGCGTGACTTTCTGCTCACCTGGATCCTTCCCCTCGTGGTGCTGGTCCTGATCTGGGGCTTCGTGTTCCGGCGGATGAGCGCGGGCGGCCCCGGCGAGTCCTTCATGAGCTTCGGCAAGTCGCGTGCCAAGATCTACAGCGAGAACGACGTGAAGGTCACCTTCAACGACGTGGCCGGCGTGGATGAGGCCAAGGAAGAGCTCGTGGAGATCATCGAGTTCCTCCGCCATCCCGAGAAGTTCACGAAGCTCGGCGGCCGCATCCCCAAGGGCGTGCTGCTCGTGGGCCCTCCCGGCACGGGCAAGACGCTCCTGTCCAAGGCCGTCGCCGGCGAGGCCAAGGTGCCGTTCTTCTCCATGAGCGGGTCCGAGTTCGTCGAGATGTTCGTGGGCGTGGGCGCGTCGCGCGTGCGCGATCTTTTCCAGCAGGCCGTGCAGAAGGCGCCGTGCATCATCTTCATCGACGAGCTCGACGCCCTGGGCCGCGCGCGCGGCACGGGCATGATGGGCACCCACGAGGAGCGCGAACAGACCCTGAACCAGCTCCTGGCCGAGATGGACGGCTTCGACGCCCGCAAGGGGGTCATCATCATGGCCGCCACGAACCGGCCCGAGATCCTCGACCCGGCCCTGCTCCGGCCCGGCCGCTTCGACCGGCACGTGCTCGTGGACCGGCCGAACATCAAGGACCGCGAGGCGATATTAAAGATCCACATCCGGGGCGTGAAGCTGTCGCTGAACGTGGACACCGCCGTGCTCGCCGCGCGCACGCCCGGCTTCGTGGGCGCGGACCTGGCGAACATGGTGAACGAGGCGGCCCTGCTCGCCGCGCGCAAGGGCAAGACCGAGGTGGACATGTCCGATTTCGAGGCGGCCATCGACCGCATCGTGGCCGGGCTCGAGAAGAAGACGCGGGTCATGAACAAGCGGGAGAAGGAGACCGTGGCGTACCACGAGTGCGGCCACACGATCGTGGCCGAGCTCATGCCCACGACCGACCCGGTGCACCGCGTCTCGATCGTGCAGCGCGGCATCGCGGCCCTGGGCTACACCCTGCAGCTCCCGACCGAGGACCGCTACCTCATGACCAAGACCGAGCTCGAGGACAAGCTCTGCGTCATGCTCGGCGGACGCGTGGCCGAGGAGCTCATCTTCCACGTGGCCTCGACGGGCGCGCAGAACGACCTCCAGCGCGCCGCGAACGTGGCGCGCAGCATGGTCACGGAGTACGGCATGACCGAACGGTTCGGTCCGCTCACCTTCGAGAAGGAGCGGCGCCCCCTGTTCCTCGACGTGGGCATGCCCACGGGCGCGCGGGAGTACAGCGAGGAAACGGCCCGCCAGATCGACCAGGAGGTGAAGGCCCTGATCGACGCGGCCTACCGGAAGGTCACCGAGACGCTCGGCGCGAACCAGGACAAGTTGAAGACGCTCGCCGAGGTGCTGCTCGAAAAGGAGACGATCGAGGGGCCCGAGATCCGGAAGATCCTGGGGTTGCCGGAGAAGAAAGGAGAGGGGGAGGGCGCTTCCTAAAAAAGGAAGTAAAGTAAGCTGGTTGGCAGCATGCTGTATATGAGACAGGGCATCATTGCTGTTCCTGCGCCATGGCCTGCAAGGAGAAGGGCATCGGCTTGTCTCCATTCGGCTTGGACCAGGTACCCTGTATTTCGCTGTCCGTTACAAAATGCCCCTTGAACAGCCCGGTTTGATCCCCCTTCGCATCAAATTCCCGAATGAGGAAGTTGTTCTGCTCATCAACCGTTCCTGTGAGCTGAATCCGGACGCCGATCTTCCGGTAAAAATAGTCGCCTGATAAATTCTGACCGGATCGGGTAAGATTCATTTCGATCGCGTATTTGTCGTTTATCGCGCCCCGGTAGGTCCGGGTGAACTGAATGGTTTGCCTGGTCGGTTGTAAGACCAGCGCGAGGTCGATCCTTTTTTTCAGTTCCAGTGCTTTCGCGTTCGCGGGATCGTTTTTCAGCGACTTGGCAATGGTGGCCGCGGCTGAATCATAGTCCTTTGCCGCGAAACTCCGTTGTGCAACCTGATAGTAGGCGTCACCTGCATTTTCACCCTGTCCCCCGGCTTCATAGAGTGCCGCAAGCTTCATCATGCGGTCCTTATGAAAACCCGCGAACGCAGTGTATGCCTTCAAGAGGGCAATATATTGGGTGTCGTCGGAAAAACCTGGCAGCGGACGCGGGGTAGCGCAGTAATCGCGCAGCAAGAATGCCCGCGGCAAATCTCCTTCCGAAAAGTCCTCGCGAACCTTGTAGCCGAAAAGCATGTTTCCTTCGATCATCGGGCCGTGAATAATCGTGGTCGGCGGCGCCGTTTCGATATAGTCCAGCAGGAGCGATAGCTCTCTTCTATACAGAGAAGGGTTTGCGGTCTTCAGGGAAAATAATCTGACGAGCATTGCGGGGAAGAGATGAACGCTGTCCTGCATGGAGCTCATCAACGGCCATAATGCCTCCAGTTCTCCCGAGTTCCGGCTGTTTGCTTCATGGGCGAGATAGACGTACAGCAATTCGTCGTAATAGTTCGAGTATTTGAACGTGGGGATCGTAATCAACCGGCGAATTTCGTTCCATTTCGACGAATCATCCATTTTGTCGATGATTGCCACCGCTTGAAGCAGTTTCTGGTCGACATCGGACGGGCTTTGTTTCTTGTCGAGTATGGTGTTCAGCCGAAAGATCGAATTGCGAATTGCCGTATCCGCAAATGCGGTCGACGGAGAAAGGATGGCGCTTGCCAATGCTGCAAGCAAAATACTATTCACAATACTGCGCCAATGATTATTTCTCATAAATCCCCCCTTGGTGGCAAGTGAACAGTAGAAGATCTGCAGAACAGAGCAAAGAGCAGCAGAGACGCCATGCCTGCCTCTCCGTACGATACGGAGTGAGGGTATCAGAAATAGAGGGGAATGTCAATCGTTGTGATCGTTGAAGGCTTCTTCGAGAGGGGCTGGCATCGACGCTGTCTCCCGGAAAGTCCTCGAGACGCTCAACGCGAACCAGAAGAAGATCAAGACGCTCGCCGAGATGCCGCTCGAAAAAGGAGACGATCGAGAGGCCCGAGGTCCGGAAGATCCCGGGGGTGCCGGAGAAGAAGGGAGAAGGAGGGGCCTTTGCGTAACGGTACGCGACCAGAGGCGTCGGGCGGAAGGTCGACCCTCTTGGATCGTAGGCCACACCTCGGATCTCATCCAGCGGCAACGACAGCGCTATCCGGCAGCTCTGCGAGCTTGTCTCGTCCATTTTAAAACGGTAAAATATGCGCGCCGACCGTCTTTGGCTACTACCTCGTGAAGATATGATGGAGTGGTTGGTGAAAGTTCGTATGGCGAGAAGAATATCTATTTCCGCGATCATTGCGGCCACATTAACTGCGGTTTGTTTTACCGTGCTGGCCTTCTTTCCCAAAAGCGCCGCGTTTCAGGCTGTCATTGCTCTAGGCGTACCGCTTGGCAAAATGCTCCTCTCCGTAATTCCCGACTCGGTGATACACAAGCTCATCCAGGCCGGCGGTGGAGAGGCAGCAGTGTCTATTTTTGTCGTATCGTCAGCTTTAACGATATTTCTTGTTTTATTCATAGTTGCATGCCTTGTAGTGTACCTTGTCAGGCCTCGATCGATTGATGGGGGTGAAAGCGTTGGCCAGTGATGTAATGACGTTACATGTGCGAGATTCCGATCGTATTTTGCATTGATCGCGAATAGAACGAATAATAAAACCATCCTGTACTGTTGGAGTTGCCGGTTTTGGCAATAGTGAACACTTCCCCTGGTAAAAGTTGCCTTTCCTGTTGCAACAATATCACTTATATGCTA
>JBJKRX010000042.1:0-8505 GCA_046704425.1 Nitrospirota bacterium | reverse complement strand
TGAAACGGGGAGAGAGCCTGATCTGGAGCGCCGAGAAACGGTTCGTGCTTAGCTACGGACGGGCGGGCGCTCTGCAACAGCTGCTGAACGGACGGG
This sequence comes from Nitrospirota bacterium, assembly GCA_046704425.1. Lineage (GTDB taxonomy): Bacteria > Nitrospirota > UBA9217 > UBA9217 > UBA9217 > JBJKRX01. Next base: position 8,409 of record JBJKRX010000042.1, on the reverse strand, counting down.
AATTGCACGTGGATGTGCCGGAAGACACCATGGTCCATGACCTCATCATCACGGCGTGGGGCGTGGACCGGCGCAGCTTGCCGCCCGAGCCCGTTCCTGCGCCGCCGGAGATTCGCCGTCGGCCGCCGGTTGCCCCGCAGCCCCGGCCCGCGACGCCCACGGTGACGCCTCCGCAGCCTCGGCCCGTGACGCCCGCGGTGACGCCCCCGCAGTTCCGGCCCGCGACGCCCGCGGTGACGCCTCCGCAGCCCACGGGCCCAACAACAGGCGCGACCAACGCACCCACACCCACTGCTGCGGTACCTCCGGCCGTACGCCCGCAGCCTGTTTCCCCGCCTCCGGCCGCCGTACCACCCGCGGCGCCAAGCCCGGCATCCCGGCCGATCGGGACTGCCCAGCCCGTCACGCACCAACCCGCGCATCAGGACGCCACCACCCCGCAGCCGCACTGAGGGGGGAGGCAGATTCCTGCGTGAGAGACGAAAGGAGAGATTCTGCTATGAAAAAATACGCTGCTTGTGTCGCCCTTTTGGCATCCTTGCTGTTCGTCGCGTCGGCATCGGCGAAAGAAGGATACTATCTGGGCGCCTACATCCCCATGGAGTCGTTGTCCGGATCTGCGGGAAACGGGGTGAGTTCCGGGAGCGGGTGGGGCCTTCGCTTCGGAGACGGATTCAACCGCTATGCGTCGCTTGAAGGCAATTATTCCGTGACCAAACACGGCTCCTCGGGCGATCTCAGGGGACTGGCCGGCGATCTCAAGGTGAACTTCCCGCTCACGAGCCTGGACACCATGAACGTAATGACCGTTGAGCCCTACCTGCGCGTTGGATTCGCCCACTATGAGATCAGCCCTTCCTCAAAGACGTACAAGAGTGACGGCCTGCAGTACGGGATCGGCGTGGAACTCTATCTCTTCCAGGAAGTTTCGGTCAACGCCGGTATCACAAAGTCGAAGATCTCCTGGGATACGTCGCCGAAAACAGACGGGTATGTCACCACCGTCGACATCGGGATCATCTACCACTTCATCTGATGTCTGCAGATGCAACCAGGGCCGGTCCTTACAAAGGACCGGCCTTTTTTTTCGCGCCTTCTTCCCATCGCACCACGTGCGTGCCTTCCCAATAGACCTTGTCGCAGTGCGGGCAGAAGAGAAAGAGATCGGAATGGTCGTATACGAAGCCCGGCACGAGGTCCCGCGCCTCTTCCCGGGGAAGCGGAACCAGAAGTTCATTGCAGCACGAGCATCGGGTGAGGGGGCTGCTGTCGCGCGCCCCCGGCAGCGCGGAAAAGACCTGTTCGAGCTGTTGTTCCACGTCGTCGTGCACGATTAGGACGTGTCGTGCGGCCAAGGGACGTGCGGCAAGGCCGTGGTCCCGGGTCAGGATCACGCGGTCCTCGGCGAGCGCGATCCGGAGTATCTCGTTGTCGTCGATCGCGCGCTCGTAACGCACGTCGATCCCTAGGAGCCGCATCCGCTTCGCCAGCCTGCCCAGCATGACGTCGGCGATGAATTGCATAGAAGATCAGGGGCGGAGCCAGGAGATTGGAGCTGTTTCCTGTCCGCGCGGTTTACGAGAAACGTTTGAGCCGCAGCGAGTTCGAGACCACGCTCACGGAGCTGAAGGCCATTGCCGCCGAGGCGAACATGGGATTCAACAGGATGCCGAAGAAGGGGTAGAGCGCTCCGGCTGCGATCGGGATCCCGACGACGTTGTAGAAGAATGCCCAGAAGAGGTTCATCCGGATGGTCTGCATGGTCCGGCGCGAGAGCCGCATGGCCGCGGTCACGACGCGAAGATCGTCCTTGATCAGCGTGACGTCCGACGCCTCGATGGCCACGTCCGTTCCCGTGCCGATGGCGATGCCCACGTCGGCCTGGGTGAGGGCAGGCGCGTCGTTGATCCCATCCCCCACCATGGCCACGACGCGCCCCTCGGCCTGGAGGTTCCTGACCGTCTCCATCTTGTCCTGCGGCAGCACCTCGGCGAGGACGCGTGTGATTCCGAGCTCGGTTGCGATGGCCTGCGCCGTCCTGCGGTTGTCGCCCGTCAGCATCACGACCTCGATGCCGATGGCCCGGAGGCCGGCGACCGCCTCTTGGGAATGCTCCTTCAGCGTGTCCGCGACCGCGATGATGCCCGCGATCCGGCCGTCCACGGCCACGAACATGGGCGTTTTCCCGGCAGCCGAAAGGTCATCGGCGGCTGCGCGCAGATCGCCCACGTCCAGGCGCCGGTCCGTCATAAGCCGGACATTTCCGAGCAGGACCTCTTGGTCCTGCACCGAGGCGCGTACGCCGTGGCCCGGCAGGGCCGCGAAGCCCTCCGCCTGCTCCAGCGCGATGCCCCGTTCCCGGGCAGCGTCCACGATCGCCTCTCCCAGGGGGTGTTCGGACCCCTGCTCCGCGGAGGCCGCAAAGAACAGGACTTCCCGTTCGCTCCGGTTGTTCGTGATCACTTCGACCACGCGGGGCTCTCCGCGCGTGAGCGTGCCGGTCTTATCGAGCACGACGGTGTCGATCTTCTGGGCGCGTTCAAGGCTCTCGGCGTTCTTGAACAGGATTCCGTGCTCCGCCCCCTTGCCCGTGCCGACCATGATGGCCGTGGGCGTAGCGAGCCCCATGGCGCAGGGACAGGCGATGATCAAGACGGCGATGAAGTTCAGGAGCGCGAAGGTAAAGCGCGTTTCCGCGGGTCCCCAAAAATACCAGATGAGGAAGGTCACGAGCCCGATCGTGATGACCGTAGGCACGAAGATGCTCGAGATGAAATCCGCGAGCCGTTGGATCGGCGCCTTGGAGCCCTGGGCCTCCTGGACCATGCGGATGATCTGGGCGAGCATGGTGTCCCTGCCGACCTTGACCGCCTCGAAGGTGAAGGCCCCGGTTTTGTTGATCGTGGCGCCGATGACCGAGTCCCCGATCTTCTTGTCCACGGGCAGACTCTCACCGGTCAGCATGGACTCGTCTACGGACGAGGCGCCGCTCCGGACCACGCCGTCGACCGGGACCTTCTCGCCCGGCCGGACCACGATCAAATCGCCTGCCTCCACGTCCTCGATGGGGATGTCCTGCTCCCTGCCTTCCCGCACCACGCGCGCGGTCCGCGGCTGCAGCCCCATCAGCTTCCGGATCGCCTCGCCGGCCCGGGACTTGGCGCGGGCCTCGAGATACTTCCCGAAGAGGATCAAGGTGATGATCATGGTCGCGGTGTCGAAGTAGACGCCGTGCACCCCGGCTTGCGCAAAGAGCGACGGGAAGAAGGTGAGGACCGTGCTGTACCCGTAGGCGGCGGAGGTCCCGACCACGACGAGGGTGTTCATGTTCGTACTGCCGTGCCGGAGCGAGGCCCAGGCGTTCTGGTAGAAGTGGCGTCCCGCCCAGAACTGGACCGGCGTGGCCAGGAGGAACAGGATGAGCCACAGCACGCGTTGGGGGACCAGGGCCGGCAGGGAGAGCATCGCCGGAAAGCTCCCGAGCAGGACGAGCACGGCCAGGACCGCGCTCGTGACGAGCTTGGTGCGCAGCTCGGCGAGCTCCTTTTCGCGGGCCTCCCGCTCGATATCCAGCGCGGACCTGCCCTCGGCCAGCTCGGGGAGCCGGAAACCGGATCGCTCGATCGCCCTGCGGATGTCGCGCAACCCGATCTGGCCCGGCACATAGGCGAGTTCGACCGTACCGGCGGTCGCGTTCACCCGCGCGGAAAGCACGCCGTCGATCACGGAAGCAGCCTCCTCCAGCTCCGGGACGCGCGACACGTCGAGGTCGATGACCGGGATCGTCGCGGTCTCGGTGACCGCCCGGTATCCGGACTCCGCGATGCTCGCCACGAAGTCCCCAAGCCCCACCACGGCGGGATCGAACTCCACCACGGCCTTCTCGTTCGCGAAGTTCACATTCGCCGCCATGACGCCTTTGAGCCTCGTGATGTCCTTCTGGATCGCTGCTGCGCAGTTCACGCAGGTCATGCCTTTGACGGGGATGACCGCCTTCTTCGTATCCATGCATGCATAGTACCACAAAGCATGGAGGGCAGAAAGAGGGAAGGGGGCGGTGATGCTGATGGATGAAGGATGAAGGACGAAGAGGCGTCAGGCGCCGGGGTGCACGACGATCACCGGGACGCTCGCGCTCAGGATCGCCTCGCGCGCCGTGCTCCCGAAAAAGGCGGAGAGGAGCGCGCTCCTGCCGTGGGTGCCCATGACCACGAAGAGGTAGCCCTCTCGTGCCTCCTGATGCACGGCGCAGGGAGAGGTCACGGCCTCCTCTTTCATGAGGAAGGTGCAGGGGACGCCGTGTTTGCGGAAGAAGGCGGCCTTCTTTTTCATGATCGCCGCTGCCTCGTCCCGATATTCGGCGAGTAACGTGTCGAGCGAGTAGGCGGCCATGCCGGAGTACGCCGTGTTGACCAGGACGGCATGGATGCGGTCCCACAGGCAGTGGAACAGCGTCACCCGCGCTCCGAGGCGCTTGGCGAGCGAAAGCGCATACCGCTCCGCCGGACGGCTGTTCCGCTCGAGGTCCGTGGGCACAAGGATCTTTTTCTGCTTCCTGCCGGGGGACAGGTCCGTCGGCTCGCGCACTGCCGGGCCGATCACCATGACCGGACGTCGGGAGTGACGGACCACTTCTTCGGCGACACTGCCGATCAGGAGGCGTTTCAAGCCGGTGCTTCCCCGGGTCCCTACGACGACCAGCTCCGGCACGGGCCGGGTGTGCAGGGTCGCCAGGATCTGTTCGGCGGGGGAACCGCTCAGCAGGGAAAAGGATGCCGGCACCGGCATGGCTCCGCACAGCTCCGCGAGACGCTCTTCGTGGCGTGCATGCCACGCCAGGAAGCGGAATGAGCCGAGCTCTGCGGCTGGATAGGCCCTCCGATCCTCCACGTAGAGAAGCTCGATCCCGGCCTTCAGTCCTTTTGCCGTCTGCAGGGCGATGTCCCGGATCGCCGCGGAGCGGTTTTTCCCGGCAGCGGATTGATTCCCGATATCGTCGGCGACCAACAACGGGCGAGCCGCCATGTCCCGTCCTCCTTGTCAATCCGCATTCCGTTTTGCGGCATGCATCCCTCTTTTCATTTAACAAGAGATCGGTCCCTTTGTCAATCCCGCGTCTTTGAATCCCCGGCTCCTGCCGGTGGGGCTTCATTCTCGCAAGGGCAAGGTACGTGTTTCAGCTCGACAGATCGCAGGCTGAAGGATATAATGAGTCCGCCTTGGCAGTACGCTGCCGCAAAGGAAACCTATGAAGATATTCGCTCCTTGCATCCAGGTCATCCCGGCGCTGGTTGCCGTGATCGTCCTGTTCGGCCATGTTCCCGCAGCGCACGCCGTCTCCACGCTCTCCTTGGCGCCGACGGGCAACGGCGTGTATGAGCTCCGGGCCGATGGGCTCGCCGGGGCCGCGGCCTTCGATATTACGATGAACTACGACCAGGCCATCCTGTCCGGACCCCGCGTGGTCCAGGGGCCACTTTTGGCCGGCGCAATGATGGCGGTCAATCCCAACCTGCCCGGTACGGTCCGCATGGGCATCATCCGTACGAGCGCCGTGAGCGGTTCGGGACTTTTGCTCACGATCAGCTTTACGCAGAAGGCTGCGGGACCGGGCCTCCGAGGGGTGTCCGCGCGGCTTGCGGACCTGCAGGGCAGGCCGCTCGATACCCAGGTACGGCTCGCGCTCGATGCAGATGAACAATCGCCGTCAACGGAAGCAGCGAATCCGCAGAGTATCCAGGAAAATGAGGCAATGCCGGGCGCTGCTCCCGCTGCAACGGCGTCCGGCAACGTTCCCCCGGCCGTGGTCGGGATGGTCGTGCCGCCGTCCCTTCCGGCCCCGGAGGAACATGCAGAGAAACAGGAGCAACAGGAGCAACCGACGGAACAGCAGTCCCCGGAAGCGCCGGCATCCGCACCGGACCGAGCAGCCCATCTCTCCCGCGAAAAAGAACGGCCCCGCGAAGAGGCGTCATTGCCGACGATCTATACCCAGCCGTCGATACGCGAACGGTTCCAGGAGTACCGCGGTCCGCGCACGCCGAAGGCGCTCATGGCCCTGTTCGATCAGGACCCTTTGATCGGCTTCCGGCAGGACCCGGCGATCGCACTGTCCGATGGAAAGACGCCGGTTGCCCTGCGGTTCATATCGACTCCTGACCGGCAACATACGTCCGACCTGGCGCTCATGGGCGCACGGCTCGTCTCGGCCAAGCGCGCCCCGGACGAGACCAATACCTGGATCGTCACCGTGCTGCCGGTGCAAGGGAGTAACACGGCGAGCCTCTCCGTGCCGCAACAGAAGCTCCTTATGGTATTCCCGATCACGGTCGCGCCGAAGGCACGGACCGATCTCGACGGATCGGGGTCCGTGAACATGGCGGATTTCCTGCTCTTCCTGAAGGAGCAGGGGGAGCCGGGGAAGCCCCGGTTCGACCTGAACCACGACGGCGTCAGGGACTGGCAGGACGACTATATCTTTACCGCGAACTATCTCGCAGCTGCACATGCCACCAAATCGGCGCGCGCCGTAGCACCCGCAAAAGGTGCTACCCTTGTGCACTGAGATTATTCCCTATCCGGTCCCGGAGCATTAGATTAGCCTTTCGAGACTGCAATACTTCCCCGCTGTGCTGTAGGATACGCTACACCTCTTAGAGCAGAGAATCCAAATACTCCTTGACCTTCCTGTTTATCTTATTGATTTGTCGATAAAATATGATTTCTCCTCCCTTGGCCCGTTCATTGCACTCTACCTTCAGTAGGAAAGGGGGGGCAAGGTTTAGGATACAAGTACCCGGAGGGCGGATTATGAAAATGGTCACAGCGATAGTAAGGTCGGACGTACTTGAGCGGATAGTCAAGGCGCTCGAAGATGCGGGGATCATCGGTCTGACTTTCTTCGAGGTGAAAGGAACCGGGGAGCAGGTACAGGTATTAAAGCCCTATACGATTCACAAAAAGCTTGAGGTCATCGTCCCGGATGAGCGGGCGGAAGGAGTCGCCAGGATAATTTATGAACACGGACATACGGGATTTGCAGGGGATGGGCTTATAGCGATACTCCCCGTCGAGAGCGTAATAAAGATAAAAAAGAAGGCAATGATGTACGATCTTGATTTCAAGGGTGCGAAGGATGTAACCATCTAAATTCTCATCGAAATGGAATGAAAATCCTAACGGTAAAAGGAGAGAGAAGATGGCAAGGAAAATCGTATTTTCCACTTTTTTGCTGCTGCTGACAACGGGCCTTGTCTACGCCAAAGGGCTTGACCTTGCCAAGAAGGCCGGTCCCTATCAGGTGACGGTCAAGATGGATAAAGATCCCGCCGTGGTCGGTGAGAATAAGACCGTTATCGACGTAAAGAATCCATCCGGGGAGCCCGTGACGCACGTCAGCGTGGAGGTCGCCTATTTGATGCCCTCAATGCCCATGATGAAGTATGCTGTAAAGGCCGAAGAGGCGGGCACGGTGTATACCGCGACCATCAGCCCGTCGATGCCCGGGAAATGGAGGGCGACGGTGACGATCAAGGACGAAAAAGGAAAGTCTTACCAGGCGAGTTTTGATTTCGAGGCCAAGTGAAACCATGAGGTCGCACAATTTTAACAAAGAAAGACGGTTGCCGATGATATCGGCAGTCGTCGTATCCCTCATCATCGTGTTGCTGTTCGGCACTCGAGGTTTGGCAGCCGCGGCCGCACATCAGGCCCCTGCCGTCGGTCTCGACGCCCTTATCGATGAGGCGTTGCGCAACAACCCTGAACTGAGGGCGACGGAAGACAACGTTGATGTGTTGGGCGAAAAGCCTTCCCAGGAGGAATCTCTGGAAAATCCAAGGCTGGGGCTCAGCGTTCTCAATCTGCCGGTGAATTCCTACAGCTTTGACCAGGAGCCGATGACGCAAAAACAGATATCCCTTCAGCAAAGAATTCCCTTCCCGGGGAAACTTGCCTTGCAAGGCGCGATCGCGAGGAAGGACGTCGACATAGCGAAGGAAGGGGTTGCGGAAAAGCGGAACACCGTGATCCTGCGGGTCAAGACGATTTACTGGAATCTTCTTTTGATCAACAAGACATTGGCGGTAACGAAAGAGAACCGGGACCTCTTGAGGGATTTTGTGAAAACGGCGGAATCGAGGTATTCCGTCGGAACGGGAATTCAGCAGGATGTACTGAAAGCACAGGTTGAGCTTTCGAAAATGCTGGACAGGCTTATCGTGCAGGAGGAAATAAAGGAGAGCCTCTTTGCCCGACTCAACGCGCTGCTTTACCGGCCCCCGGGAAAAAGGCTGAAGGACATAGCGTGGCAGGACCTGGACGCGCTGAAGCAGACGCCGTTTCCGTATACGGTGGAAGAACTGGAAAAAATGGCGGAGGAAAACCGTCCGGAACTTTCCTCTGCAAAAC
>JBJKRX010000041.1:0-12352 GCA_046704425.1 Nitrospirota bacterium | reverse complement strand
GACTTGATGAGACGCTGCACGTGCTTGCTCAGGCGAAAATCGAAGCGCTGTTCGAAGCGGATGGCGCGCAGGACCCGCGTGGGGTCCTCGACGAAGGAGAGACTGTGCAGGACCCGGATCGTCCGGTCCTTGATGTCCCGCAGCCCCCCGAAGAAATCGAGCAGTTCCCCGAAGCGGCTGCGGTTCAGCCGCACGGCGAGCGTGTTGATCGTGAAGTCGCGGCGGTATAGGTCCTTCTTGATCGACGAGAGCTCGACCGTGGGCAGGGCCGCGGGCGAGGCGTAGTATTCGAGCCGCGCCGTGGCGATGTCGAGTTTCAGACCGTCCGGCAGCACGACCACGGCCGTCCCGAACTTCTGGTGGGTCCGCATCCTGCCGCCGAGCCGCTGCACCAGCATGCCCGCGAAGGTGATGCCGTCCCCTTCGACCACGATGTCCACGTCCGGGTTCGCGGCGCGCAGGAAGAGATCGCGGACGATGCCGCCCACGAGGTACACGGGGAATCCCGCCGCGTCCGCCACGTCACCCACCACCTGCAGCGCCGTGCGCACCTCCGGAGGCATCCGCTCCTCGATCAGGCCGCGCACGGTGCGGACCCCGCCCTGCGGGGCAGCGCCGGGCTCGCGTTCCTCGGACAGCCGGCCTTCGTGCAAAGAGCGCAGCAGGTCCGTGCGGGTAATCGCGCCGGTGAGCGCGCCGCGGTCGAGCACCGGGATGAAGCGATGGTGCCCTTCCATCATGACGCGCTCCACGCTGCTCATGGGCATGTCGGGATCGGCCGTGGGCCCCCCGGAGGTCATGAACTCCTCGACCTTCTGTTTGCCCAGGCCGTGGAAGAGCGCCTTCTGGACCACCTCCCGTGTGATCAGGCCGAGGTAGGTCCCCCGGCGCATCACGGGAAGCACGTTCACGGTGAACCGGGTCATGGCCTCGCCCGCCTCGGCAAGGGTGCTGCCGGAGTCCACGGTCTTGACCGGCGAGGTCATGATGTCGCGGGCGAGCGGACCGGGTTTGATGTGGTGCTTGAGGATATCGATCAGCCGCTCCCGGGCCTGGAGATGCGTCAGGTCCTTCACCACGGCCGCAGCGGCCGTCGGATGGCCTCCCCCGCCGAACTCCTCCAGCACCGCGGCGGCGTTCACGCGCGGCACGCGGCAGCGCGCGATGATATGGGTCTTGTCCCCCATCTGGGCCACGAGGAAGAGGGCGTCCAGCCCCTCCATGTCCCGGATCTTGTGCGCCAGGCTAGCCAGGTCGGGCACGAAGTGCGGCGTGGCGGTCGTGGTGATGACCACATGGACGCCGTTGATCTCGTAAGTCGCGGCCGATTCGATCAGGGCGTTCAGGACGGCGATCTGCTCGACGGTCAGCTCGCGCGAGAGGAAGTCCGCCACCACGTTCAGATGGGCGCCTGCCGCGATCACGCGGGCGGCGGCCAGGGCGTCGCGCTCCCGCGTCGAGACGTAGGTGAGCGAGCCCGTCTCCTCGTAGATGCCGAGGGCGAAGAGCGTGGCCTCGACCGGCGTGATGGCGATCCCCCGCTCCACCAGGAGCTCGACCATGATCGTGGTCGTGGCCCCTACGTCCGCCGTGACCTCGATCTCTCCCCGGATGTCTCCTGCCGTGGCGGGGTGGTGGTCGTAGAGATGCACCGAGACGTTGGGGCGCGTCAGGGCCTGCGCCAGTTTGCCGAGCCGCGTGGAATTGCGGTTGTCCACGATGATCAGGCGGGTGACGTCCTCCACGGCGATGTTCCGCAGCCGTTCGGCTTCCACGGCGTAGAGCGCGGACTGGAGGAAGAAGTCGCGCATGCTCTTTTCCTGGGAACCGGGGAAGACGATCGTCGCGTCGGGATAGAGCTTCTTCGCCGCCACCATGGAGGCGAGGGCGTCGAAATCGGCGTTCGTATGGCTGGTGATGACTTCCAATTTTCCTCTTATCCTCTCGGATGATACCGCTCATGGACCGTCTTGAGCCGTTCGCGGGAGACGTGCGTATAGATCTGGGTCGTCGAGATGTCCGCGTGACCGAGCAGGGCCTGCACGGCCCGGAGGTCCGCTCCGTTGTCGAGCAGGTGGGTGGCGAAGGAATGGCGCAAGGTGTGCGGGGAGATGTGCCGATCGATGCCCGCTGATCGCGCATAGTGTTTGATCCGTTCCCAGAACATCTGGCGCGTGATGCCCCGGCGGTGGGAACTGATGAACAGGAGGTCGGACTCGCGGCCGCCCAAAAGCGCGCCCCTGCCCCGGTCCAGGTATTCGCGGAGCGCGGTCTCGGCGGCCTCGCCCATAGGGACCACCCGTTCCTTCGAACCCTTTCCGAAAACAATGACGAAGCCGCGTTCGAGGTTGAGGTCGGCGGTGCGCAGGCCGACCAGCTCGCTCACCCGGAGGCCCGTGGCATAGAGCAGCTCGAGCATGGCCTTGTCCCGGAGGCCGCGGGGCGTATCAATCCGCGGCTGGCCCAAGAGGTCATTCACCTCGTTCCCGGAGAGGCTGTGCGGGAGCCGTTTCCAGCCGCGCGGGTTCTCCAGGGAGATCGTGGGATCGGCGTCGGCCAGCCCGTCGATCATCAGATATTTGTGGAACCCCCGGATCGCCGAGAGCGCACGCGCGAGGGAGGATGCGGCGCGTCCCCCGGCCGTGAGTCCTGCGAGGTATGCGGCGATCGCGTCCCGCGTGATGGTCGGGGGCGGCGTCGGGGCCGTCTGCTGCAGGTACTGCTCCAGGTCGCGCCGGTAGGATTCGCGCGTGTTCTGCGACAGGCCCTTTTCCACGGCGAGGTAGTCGAGATATTTCTTGAGCAGGTCGGTTGTCATGTTGCAAGATTGTAGGCCATCAGGGGGGAAAATGCAAGCAACGGGCGCGGGGAAGCGTCAGATCAGACTGTAGCGCTTCAGCCTGCGCCGGAAGGCGTCACGCGGCATCTTCAGGAGCTGAGCGGCCCGGGTCTGATTGCCGTTGGCCATGGCAAGGGCCTTGCGCACCAACGCCTCCTCCACCTCTTCCAACGACAGCCCCGACTCGGGGATCACGAGCCCCTCGATGGACACGGCAGCGCCCGGTCCCTCAGACGAGAAGGTCCGGTGTTCCAGGATCTCGGGGGCGAGGTGTTCGGGCAGGATCTCGTTCGAGTTCTCCAGGATCATGGCGCGCTCGATCACGTTCTTGAGCTCGCGCACGTTTCCCGGCCAGGAATAGGACAGGAGGATGTGCTCCGCCTCGGACGACAGGCCGCGTACGGCGCGGTGGCATTCCTGGTTGAAATACTCGATGAAGTGGCGGGCAAGCAGCAGGATGTCGCTGGGCCGCTCATGGAGCGCCGGCAGCCGGATGGGCACGACCTGGAGCCGGTAGTACAGGTCCTTCCGGAACCTGCCCTCGCTCACCGCGACCGTCAGGTTCTGGTTCGTGGCGGACACGATCCGGACGTCGACCTTGATGTCCCGTATGCCGCCCACGCGCCGAAAGCTCCGCTCTTCGAGCATGCGCAGGAGCTTCGCCTGCATGCTCAGGTCCATGTCGCCGATCTCGTCCAGGAACACGGTGCCGCCGTCGGCCAGTTCGAAGAGGCCCCGTTTGGCGGTCTTGGCGTCGGTGAAGGCGCCCTTTTCGTGCCCCATGAGCTCGCTTTCCAGCAGGGTGACGGGGAGGGCCGCGCAGTTGATCGCCATGAAAGGCTTGTCCGCGCGGGCGCTGCCGTAGTGGATGGCCTTGGCCACGAGCTCCTTGCCTGTTCCGCTCTCGCCCTGGATCAGGACCGTGGTGGCGTCGCTCTGCGCGGTCTTCCGGATGATCTCCTTGATCCGGATCATCTCGTCGCTCGCGCCCACGATGGCGTCCACGGTTCCGCTGCGCTCCTGGCGCAGCCGCTTGACCTGGGTGCGCAGGGCGCCCGCCTCGAGCGCCTTCTTGATGACGAACAGGATCTCGTCGAGGTTGAAGGGCTTGCTGATGTAATCATAGGCGCCGAGCCGCATGGCCTTGACCGCCGTCTCGACCATGCCGTAGGCGGTGATCATGATGACCATGTGGCCGTTCTCCACGACGCCGATCTTCTCGAGCAGTTCCAGGCCGCTCATCTCCGGCAGGCGGTTGTCCAGCAGGATCAGGTCCGGGTCCTCGTCGCTCATGAGCTCGAGCCCCCGTTCCGCCGTCTCCGCCGTGGTCACCTCGTACCCTTCCTTGACCAGGCACTGCTCGAGGGTCCAGCGGATCAGCTTTTCATCGTCGATTACGAGAATCTTCTTTGCCATGCAGCCGCGCTCCTCTCAAGCGGTTTCCTTTTTCACTTCCCTATGGGGGAAGGAGATCGTGAAGCTCGTCCCCTTTCCCGGTGCACTCAGGACGGAGATCTCCCCGCCGTGCTGCTCGATGATGCGCTGGGTGATCGAGAGCCCCAGTCCCGTGCCCTGCTGCCGGGTCGTGAAGAAGGGACTGAAGATCCTGCCGAGGCTTTCGGGCGCGATCCCCTTCCCGGTGTCGGCGAGCACGATCTCGACCGCGACCGGTTTGCCGTCCGCAGACTCGGCCGTCCGCGTCTCCACGGTGAAGACGCCCCCGCCGCTCATGGCCTGGATCGAGTTCAGCGCGATGTTGATGAGCGCCTGCTGGACCAGGTCGGGATCGAGGATGAGCCACGGCAGCTGCGCCGCAAGCCTGCGTTCGCACCGGATGGAGGACTTGGCGAACTGCGGCGCCAGAAAATCGAGCAGCTTCGTGATCAATTCATTCACGTCGACCTGGGTCAGCTTCGGTTCGGTCGGCCGCGCGAAGGACAGGAGGTTCCGGACCGCCTTGTCCATGCGTTCCACCTGCGAAAGGACCTCGTCGAGCACGGCGCCCTTTTGGTCGTTCGGGGGCAGGTCCTTCTTGAGCACCTGGATGACCCCCGCGATGCCGGCAAGGGGATTCTTGATCTCATGGGCGATGCCCGCCGCCATCTCGCCGATGGATGCCAGCCGGTCGGCGCGCTTCATCTGCTCGTAGTGGTACCGCTCCACCCTGCGGCGCGCCTCCTCCAGCTTGGACAGGAGCGCATTAAAGGCCTCGCCGAGCCTGCCGATGTCGTCGCTGCTCTTCACGTTCACCCGGACGTCGAGTCCGCGTTCGGCGCGCTCCATGGTCCCGATCAGGTCCAGGATGGGCGTGGTCACGAAATGGGTCATGAAGAGCGAGAGCGACACCGCCAGCACCGCGGTGATGCCGAAGGCCCAGAGGAACATGGTCTTGCTGAGCTGGCGGACCTTCTCCTGGGTCTGCGCCATGGAGACGTCCACCGTGAGCACGCCGTTCAGCCTCTCCAGGGTCCCGTGGCACCGGTGGCAGCGCGGCTCGTTCACGATCGGGGTCAGGACGGAGAAGATCCCCTTGTCCGCCCGCTTGATCGGCTGTTTGAACTGCTCGGCCACGAAGCGCTGGTGCGTCGCCGCGTCGATGCTTCTCCCGATCCGCCAGGGTTTCGACGACTTCAGGATGATCCCGCGGGGACTGAAGATGCTCACCTCGCTGATGTTGTGGTACCCGCCGACCGCCTCCAGGATGTGCTGCACGTCTTTGCTCTTGCCATCGAGCATGGCGTTGGCCAGGCTGCGCTCGATGGTGTTCGAGATGACGAGCACATTGTCCTGGAGCGCATTCTCCATCTGCCGGCGCTGGTACCCGATGTTGATCCAGGTGCCCAGGCCGATGGTCACGGCCAGGATGGCGGAGACCGAGACGATGATCTTGGTCTTGAGACTCGAGACGATCTTCACGCTACGTTCACCGTGCCGACGAGGTCTTGAACGGCCGTGACGCCCTGCTCCGTAAGGAACGCCTCGATGCCGGAGATGACCCGGAGGGCCGCGCGGGGGTCCACGAAGCTGGCCGTGCCCACGGCCACCGCCGAGGCCCCTGCCAGGATGAACTCGAGGGCGTCCTCGCCGGTCATGATCCCGCCCATGCCGAGGATCGGGATCCGCACCGCCTGCGCCGCCTGCCAGACCATGCGCACGGCCACGGGACGGATCGCCGGACCGGACAACCCGCCCGTGCGGTTGGCAAGCCGCGGCTTACGGCAGCGCACGTCGATGGCCATACCGAGCAGGGTGTTGATGAGCGACAGGCCGTCGCACCCCGCGTCCTCGGCCGCCCGCGCGAACAGGGTGATGTCCGTCACGTTCGGCGAGAGCTTGGCGATGACCGGGAGCCGCGTCGCCTTGCGGACCGCGGACAGGAGCGCCTGGGACGCCTGCGGGTCCGCGCCGAACTGGATGCCGCCCGCCTTCACGTTCGGGCAGGAGATGTTCACCTCGATGCCCGCGACGCCCGGCGCGCCGTCCAGCCGCTCGGCTACCGCTACATACTCATCGACGCTCCGGCCGAAGATGTTCACGATCACGGCCGTGTCGAATCTTTTCAGCCGCGGGAGCTTCTGTTCCAGGAAGACCTGCACGCCCGGGTTTTCGAGCCCGATGGCGTTCAGCATGCCCGACGGCGTCTCCCATATCCGCGGCGGCGGATTTCCGGGAATAGGTTCGAGCGAAACGCCCTTTACGATCACGCCGCCGAGCCGGTTCAGATCCACGAAGTCGGCGAATTCCTCGCCGTACCCGAAGGTGCCGGAGGCGGTAAGCACCGGGTTCTTGAGCCGGATCCCGGCGAAGTCGATCGCAAGGGACGGTTTCACGTTCTTTCCGGTCATCACGACTTCCCGCCCGGTTCCCGGTGCATGCGCAGGAACACCTGTTCGCGCCAGTCGACGACGCGGGCGTCGAAGACCGGTCCCTCGGTGCAGGCCCGTTTATAGCCGCCCGCCCGCATCGGGATCGAGCATCCCATGCAGGCGCCGAGGCCGCAGGCCATCCGTTCCTCGAGCGAGACGTAGCACGGCACGCCGTGCTCCTCAGCGATCCGTGAGACCGCGCCCAGCATGCCGTGCGGTCCGCAGGCATAGACGACGGGACGCAGGTCGCGTCCTGGCCTGCCCAAAAAGTCCGTCAGGAGGTCCGCAGCGGTCCCTTCTTTCCCCGCGCTTCCGTCGTCCGTCGCGAGCCGCACGCTGTCCGCCTTTGCACGCAGACGTTTCAGGACCGGGATTGGCGGAAGGCAGGAACGGTTTGCCGCGCCGATCAGGAAACAAGGCCGCTCCCGGGAGCGGAGCGCGAAGAAGGAGAGCGGCGGGAACCCGCTGCCGCCCGCCACGAGCACCGGCGTCTCCCCCCTTTCCGGCGCGGGAAATCCGTTGCCGATCGGACCGAGCAGGCCGAGGCCCGTGCCCGGCGTCACGCGGCTCAAGAGCGCTGTTCCCCTGCCGACGATGCGATAGATGAGTTCGATGGACGCCCGCGACGGGAGCGACGCGATGCCGAAAGGTCTGGCAAGGAAGGGGTCGAGGTTTTCCGAGACCCGGAGCATGACGAAACGGCCCGGTTGGGCCGCGCGGGCGACGTCGGGCGCCCGCAGGACGATGCCGAAATATCCGCGTCCCAGCGCCTCGTTCTGGACCACGATTGCCCGGCAGTGCTCAGTCGGCGGCAATCTCGATCTCCCGGACCTCGTATTCCACGGTCTTTGCCGGCGTCTTGATCGTGACCACGTCGCCGACCTTGTGCCCGATAAGGGCCCTGCCCACAGGGGATTGGACCGAGATCTTGCTTTTCTTGAGGTCGGCCTCTTCCTGGCCCACGAGGGTGTACTTCCGGACCTCCCCGGAATCCGTGTCCGCCATGGTCACAGTGGTGCCGAAGACGACCTTCTCGTTCGAAAGCTTCGAGACATCGATGATCTGGGCGTTCGAGAGCTTATGCTCCAGTTCGCGCTTCTTGGCGTCGAGATGGCCCTGTCGCTCCTTGGCCGCGTGGTACTCGGCGTTCTCCGAGAGATCGCCGTGGGCGCGCGCTTCCTCGATGTCCTTGATGTTCTTCGGGCGCTCCACCTTCAGGATGCGGTCGAGCTCCTGCTTGAGCTTGTCGTATCCTTCTTTCGTCATCGGCACTTTTTGCGTCATCGCACGTGATACTCCTGCAGGGATTTGACTGCGAGGTTCCTGTTTCGGATCGCCTGGATGCCCCGGACCGCGGCCCGCGCCGCGGAGATCGTGGTGAAATAGGGGATCCCCTTGATCAGGGTGGTGCGGCGGATCGAGTACGAGTCTTTCTGGGACTGGGCGCCGTGGACCGTGTTGATCACCAGGTCCACCTGCATGTCCGTGAGCAGGTCCACGATGTGGGGCCGGCCTTCGAGGACCTTGTTCACCGTGTCGACCGCGATGCCCCGCTGCCGGAGGAACTCGGCGGTGCCGCGCGTGGCCGTAATGGAGAACCCCGCCTCGGCGAGCCCCCGGGCCACCTCGAACAGCGCCGGCTTGTCCCGGTCCTTGACGCTTAAGAACACCCGGCCGGACAGCGGCATGGGGTTGCCCGCCGCTATCTGGGACTTGGCGAAGGACATGCCGAAGTCGGCGTCGATGCCCATCACCTCGCCTGTGGATTTCATCTCGGGACCCAGGAGCGTGTCCACCCCCGGGAATTTGGCGAAGGGAAAGACCGCCTCCTTGACCGCAATATGGCTGATGCGCGGCTCGCCGGTGAATCCCAGGTCCGCAAGCGTCCTGCCCGCCATGACGCGCGCGGCCACCTTGGCGAGCGGTTTCCCAATGGCCTTGCTCACAAAGGGGACGGTGCGCGATGCCCGCGGGTTCACCTCGAGCACGTAGATGCGGCCCTCTTTCACCGCGAACTGGATGTTCATGAGGCCGATCACACCAAGTTCGAGCGCCAGGGTCCGGGCCTGGTCCGTGATCGCCCCGATGATCGCGGGAGAGAGGGAAAAAGGCGGCAGCGAGCAGGCCGAGTCGCCGGAGTGTACGCCGGCCTCCTCGATGTGTTCCATGATGCCCGCGACGACCACCGTCGTGCCGTCCGCGACGGCGTCCACGTCGATCTCGATCGCGTCCTCAAGGTACTTGTCCACCAGGACCGGCCGTTCGGGCGAGGCCTTCACGGCGCGGGACATGTAGTTCCGGAGGCTCTCCTCGTCGTAGACGATCTCCATGGCGCGGCCGCCGAGCACGTAGGACGGCCGGACCATGACGGGGTAGCCGATGCGGTTCGCACAGTCCACGGCCTCGTCGCAGGAGACCGCGGTTCCGCTCTCGGCCTGCAGGAGTCCGAGTTTGTCCAGGAGCTCCTTGAAGCGCTTCCGGTCCTCGGCGCGATCGATGCTGTCGGGCGACGTGCCCAGGATGCGCACGCCCGCCTGTTCGAGCGGCACCGCGAGCTTGAGCGGCGTCTGACCGCCGAACTGCACGATCACGCCCGCGGGACGCTCACGCCGTATAATATGTAAAACGTCTTCGAGTGTCAAGGGTTCAAAATAGAGACGGTCCGAGGTATCGTAGTCCGTGCTCACGGTCTCGGGGTTGCAGTTCACCATGATGGTCTCGAACCCGTCCTCCTTCAGCGCAAAGGCCGCGTGTACGCAGCAGTAGTCGAACTCGATCCCCTGCCCGATGCGGTTCGGGCCCCCGCCCAGGATCACCACCTTCTTCCGGTCCGTGGGGTTCGCCTCGCATTCCGCCTTCCCCTCCCCCCCCGCCGCGTCCACGCGGAAGAAGGGTTTCTCGTAGGTCGAGTAGAGATAGGGCGTGTGGGCCTCGAACTCCGCGGCGCAGGTGTCCACGGTCTTGAAGACCGGTTCGATCCCGAGCCGTTGCCGCGCGTTCCGCACCGCGTCCTCGGTGGTCGTGAGGAGCCGGGCGATCCGCCGGTCCGAGAACCCGAACTCCTTCGCGCGCCGGAGCGGATGGTCAAGCGACGCGGCGGGGTCGTCCAGGAGCGACGCGCCCCGGTCGATCAGCTCACCTTCCTGTGCGACGATCCGTTCGATCTGGCACAGGAACCAGGGATCGATCCGCGACAGGGTGAACAACTCCTCGACGGTCATGCCGGAGCGCAGCGCGTCCGCTACGAACCACAGCCGCTCCCAGTTCGGCACGCTGATCTGACGCTTGATGTCCGCGGGGTCGTGCTCCACGTCGCCGTCGCGCTCGCGCCGCGACTCCAGGCCGTAGCGGTCGATCTCGAGGGACCGGAGCGCCTTCTGGAACGATTCGGCGAAGGTCCTGCCGATCGCCATGGCCTCGCCCACGGACTTCATCTGGGTGGTGAGCGTTGCGTCGGCCTGGGGGAACTTCTCGAAGGCGAAGCGCGGGTACTTGACGACCACGTAGTCGATGGTCGGCTCGAAGGACGCGGGCGTGGCCTTGGTGATGTCGTTGGTGATCTCGTCGAGCGTGTAGCCCACGGCGAGCTTGGCCGCGAATTTGGCGATGGGAAAGCCCGTGGCCTTGGACGCGAGGGCCGAGCTGCGCGAGACGCGCGGATTCATCTCGATCACGATCATCCTGCCGTTGTCGGGGTTGACCGCGAACTGGATGTTCGACCCGCCGGTGTCCACGCCGATCTCGCGGATGATCCGGAGCGAGGCGTCGCGCATGATCTGGTATTCCTTGTCGGTCAGGGTCTGGGCCGGCGCCACCGTGATGCTGTCGCCCGTGTGGACGCCCATGGGGTCCAGGTTCTCGATGGAACAGACGATCACCACGTTGTCCTTGGCGTCGCGCATCACCTCGAGCTCGTACTCCTTCCAGCCGACGACCGATTCCTCGACCAGGACCTGGCGCACGGGGCTCGCCTCCAGCCCCCGCATCATGAGCTCGGTGAACTCCTCCCGATTGTAGGCGATGCCGCCGCCCGTGCCGCCGAGCGTGAAGGCGGGACGCAGGATCGCCGGGAACCCGACCTGCTCCAGGATCTCGTAGGAGTGCTCCAGGCTCGTGGCGAAGCCGCTCTTCGGCACCGCGAGGCCGATGTGCTCCATCGCCTTCTTGAAGAGCTCCCGGTCCTCGGCCTTCTTGATGGCCGGAAGCTTCGCGCCGATCAGCTCCACGCCGAGACGGTCGAGGGCGCCGCCCTCGGCCAGGGCAACCGCCGTGTTGAGCGCCGTCTGGCCCCCCATGGTCGGCAGCAGGGCGTCGGGCCGCTCCCGCTCGATGATCTTCTCGACCACCGCGGGCGTGATGGGCTCGATGTAGGTCCGGTGCGCCATCTCGGGATCGGTCATGATCGTCGCGGGGTTGGAGTTGACGAGCACGATCTCGTACCCCTCCTCCCGCAGCGCCTTGCAGGCCTGCACGCCCGAGTAGTCGAACTCGCAGGCCTGGCCGATCACGATGGGGCCCGCTCCGATGATCAGGATCTTTTTGATGTCCGTACGTTTGGGCATGGATCAGTACTCCTGTGGAGTGATAAGCACGAAATCCGAATGACGAAATCCTTACCCGGACAAGCCGGGACAAAATCTTTGAACCGCCAAGGCGCTAAGGGCGCGAAGAAAAGCTAAATTCTTTCGTTATTAAACCAAGAAATAAGGACTTCCTTTGCGTCCTTCGCGGCTTCGCGGTAATAATTTCTTCCCAGTTTGAGAACCAATAAATCAACCTTATTATTAGAATTTCGGATTTCTTATTTCGAATTTGTTTCTATATTTCTTGTACCCAGCCGTTCGTGAGTCCGTATTGCATCTTGATCTCGTACGCCTCGTCGTACTCCTGCTCCGTGATCCTGCGGTCGATCTCGCGGTGTTCATGGGCCTTGAAGGCCGGGAAGTACTGGGCCATGAGGCTGATATACACCTCTTGCGAGATCTCTTCAGCCAGGAAGCGCATGACCGTTTCGGTCCCGGACAGGCCGCCGGGCAGGACCAGGTGCCGGACGATCAGGCCGCGCTTGGCGATGCCGGCATCGTCCAGGGCCAGGTTGCCCACCTGGCGGTACATCTCCCGGATCGCCGCCTGGTTGATCGCCACGTAGTGCGGCGCGGCCGAATAGGTCACCGCGGCCTTGTCGTCGCCGTAGCGCATGTCCGGCAGGTAGATGTCCACGATCCCGTCGAGGAGGCGGAGCGTCTCGACGGAATCGTAGCCGCTCGAGTTGTAGACGATCGGGAGGTCGAATCCCCGCTCCCGGGCGATCGCCAGTGCCTTCAGGATCTGGGGCACGACGTGCGTGGGCGTCACGAGGTTCAGGTTGTGACACCCCTGCTCCTGGAGCCGGGTCATCCGGCAGGCCAGCTCGCCGGGCGTCTGTTCCGCGCCGTTCCCCATCTGGCTGATGGGGTAGTTCTGGCAATAGCAGCAGCGCAGATTGCAGTTCGTGAAAAAGATCGTTCCCGAACCCTTGGTCCCGGACAGCGGCGGCTCTTCGCCGCGGTGCGGGTTCGCGCTCGCCACAGACGGGTTCAGGCCGGACCGGCAGAAACCGAGCTTGTCGTCGTGAAGCCGGTCGACCTCGCATTCGCGCGGACAGACA
>JBJKRX010000040.1:0-6384 GCA_046704425.1 Nitrospirota bacterium | reverse complement strand
GAACCGGATCTCTTCGGTCTCGACCCCCTGCGCGATCTTCGCCCACATCTCGCCCCGCTCGTGATCGACAAGAAAGAGCGAACTCCGGTCCGCGTTCATGACCGCGGTCGTCTCTTCGATGATCATGGTCAGCAGGCGGTCGAGGTTCCGCTCCGCGGCAAGCCGCGTCCCTACCTTGAGCAGGCTCGAAAGCCGCTCCTGCTCCCCGTTCTGGATCGGTTGGTTCATCGCGCGGCCTCCCGCCGCATTCACCCTTTCCGCGGCGCGAACAGCGCGGTCAGTTCTGCGAAGGAGTTGATCACGTAATCCGGCTGCTCGTGCAGCAGGACGTCGCGGGCACGGAACCCGTAGGTCGCCGCGCAGGTGGCGACGCCGGCCGCCTTGCCCGCCTTGATATCGGTCGTCCCGTCCCCCACGATCACCGTCTCCTGCGGCGTCTTTCCCAGATCATGCATGATCGCCTGGAGCGCGTCGGGAGCGGGCTTGAGCGGCAGGCCCTCGTCGGCGCCGATCAGCCGCGCGAAGCGGTCCCCGATGCCGAGCTGCTCGAGTATCGGCAGCGAGAACTCCCGCGTCTTGTTCGTCACGATTGCGAGCGGGATCGGCCGGAAGTAGTCCAGTGTCTCGCGCACCCCCGGGTACAGGCGGGTCCGGTGCACGAGATTTTGCCGATGATGGTCCCTGTAGACGGAGATCGCCTTCAGCGGCGTATCCGCACCGCCCCATGCCCGCTTCAGGAGCATCTCGATCCCGTCGCCCACATACTGCCGGACCGCATCGACGGCGATCGGCGCGCGTCCCAGGGCCCGGAGCGTAGCATTGACCGATGCCGCGATATCCTCAAGGGTGTCGACGAGCGTACCGTCAAGGTCGCATATCAGCAGACCGATCTGCTTCATGGTTGGCCCGGGGAACCCAGCCCGAGGTATTTGATGGGATTGTCCGATGCGAACTGGAATGCCCGCTCCAAGGGCACGCCGATCGAGGTCAGGTTCCTGATCGCGTCGGGCTGGGCGATGCCGCACCCGAGGAGGGCGCCGTCGGGGCCCCGGATCGGCCCCTTCCCCCAGTTCGGCCCCCTGACCGAATCGGAGATCAGGATGATCTTGCCCGGCGACTTCATATCGAAGACCATTTTGAGGCTTTGCGGATGCAGGTGTGCAAGGTCCGCGATGATCTCGACGTAGAGATCGTCGTCCATCAAACCGAAGCCGGCGAGACCCGGCTCGCGGTGGTGGAAACCGCGCATGGCGTTGAAGAGGTGCGTGATGCCCGTGGCCCCGGCCCGTTTCCCCTCGTCGGCCTGCTCGAAGGACGCGTCGCTGTGCCCCATCTGCACCAGGATCCCCTTCTGCCTGCAGCGTTCGATCACGGCGAGCGCGCCCGGGAGCTCGGGTGCGAGCGTGACGATCCGGACGATGTCCTCGAATCCCTCGATGAGGCGTTCCAGATCGTCAAGGGACGGCGGAAGGAACGACGGGGCGTCGAGTGCGCCCGCCTGGACGGGGTTCAGGAAGGGGCCCTCGAGATGGACTCCCAGGATCCGGGCGCCCTCCTGCTGCGCCTCCATGGCCCGGCGAACCGCGGCCATAGAGTCCCGCATCGCGCCGATCGCACCGGCGCCGATGGTCGGCAGGATGGCCGAGGTCCCGTGCGCGCCGTGGACCGCGGCGATCTGGAGAATGTCGTCCTGACGCCTCGTGCGCGTGTCGTAATTTTCCGCGCCGTGCACGTGGATGTCCACGAGATAATGATTGTCACCGACTGCGTAGGCCATGGAGAGTTCCGGATCAGGTGATCTTGCCTCTGCGCGAGAAGAACTCGCTCAAGGCGAGCCGCACGACCGCGCCCCGGTCCCAGGGCTGCTTGAGCTCGTTGCTCAGCTCCGTTGCAACGTCGTCGAGAGCGTCGAGGTGCTCGTCCTCCAAAAGCAACGTCACCTCCACGAGTCCGTGGTGGTCGTGGCCCTCGTGTCCGCCGCCGTGGTGTCCATGGGTGTGATGTCCGGATTGCCCGCTCATAGCGTTCCTCGCGAAAAGGGTTTTTTCTTATTATACCAGCAACTTCCGGAAGGTCAATCGAGAAATGGACCCGTGCTGTCGGGCAGCGGGGCAACGTTTTTCCAGACGCCCATGGGAATAATACCTTGAAGGACCTGCGCCTGCATGCTAAAGTAAAACCATTCACAGTACGCTTGGCCGCTGAGCAGCTAGTATTTTCTAGAAGACGGCGCCATGCCGCAAGGAGGAGGACATGCGAAATTTTCTTATTACTCTCGGCGTACTGCTGACGGCCGTGATGATGGTGGCGTCCCTTGACTCCTGCGGCAGTAAGAAGAACGATTCGACGGGGACCACGGTCTCTGCCGGAACCGCCGCGGGTGCGGCCTCGGACGCCGTGTCGAACGCAACGCTTGCCTTGAGTTCCGTGGTTGCGCCGGCTGCCGCCCCGTCCTTCGGCGGGAACGATCTGCCCGGCGCGATATCCTCTTTCTACGACGGGCTTGCCGGCTTCCGTGCCAGGGCGGCCTCGCTCGCAACGGGACTCACCTTGACCCTGAACTGTACCGTCAGCGGGCAGAATATCGTTTACGCAAATACGGGGATTCTTTCCATGAACTTCGTCAATTGCATTGACAGCGTTACCCGGCTCGGCGTAGCTGCACAGCACTACCAGAACGGCCTGTTTCTGTGGTCCACTACCACCGATACAACTACCGGGAAGCTGAACAGCATCACGGCCAAATGGGGCGACTCCACGACTAACTTTACGAACCGCTTTACTCGCACATCGGACGGCCGCGTGATCTCTGACAATGTCGGCTATCAGACCCTGCAGGCCACGGTTTTGAGCAGCGCTACCTGCACCAAAGGGACCACCCCGGTTGAGGTGCCGACGAGTATGATCTTCGGCTTGGACGGACAGGACCGGAACAAGCTGGACGTCAACATGGACGGCAACTATGATTTCGACACGAGTTGGCAGGCAAGCAACTTCCAGCTGGGCATCAACGTGAATGACTTCATCGTCTCCACCTGCGTGCCGAGCACCGGATCGATCCAGGAGTCCGGTCTCTTCGCGGTCACGGGCAACCTGAATCCACTTGCCAGTCACAGCATGGACATCTCGTCCACGAATCCCCTGACCCTCACCTTCGCGCCGGTCACGGGCGGCCAGGACCTCACGGTGAACGGGACCTTTACAGCAACCACGCCCTGCTTCACCGGCACTCTCACGCTTGCCACCTCTACGCCGATCTATGTTGTGCCCCTCGTTGACTGCCCCCTCGGCGGCCAGGTGGACGTGACCGGAGACGTGACGGGAAGCGTGGTCTTCACGGGCACCGGCGGGGTCTCGGTCACGGACGGCTCGGGCACGAGGAACTACGGCTCTTGCAAAGGCGTGAACGCCTGCATCTGATCGATCCTTCCTTTCGAGGCCCCGGGCGATGCGCCCGGGGCCTTTTCTGTGATCACCGCATGACAAAATGAAAATGACGGCGTACGCTCCCTCTCCATCGTTCAGCTGCGCGCCATGCGTCGAACTGCATGTACCGCCTTCTGCGTTTCCCGGTCGTTCGGTCGGCGGGAACGATCTCTCCCGAAAAAATTCCTCTTGCTTTTCTTTATAAAAGAAATATAATGCCGCGCTTTCGCCCATGACGCGGGCGATCCGATGCATCTGAACGGTTTTTTTCACCTTCCTTATGACACTCGATCAGCAACGCGCGTTTTATCTCTCCCTGCGCGCCGCTGTTATTTCCGGGATGGGAAAGGAGGTGAAAACCATGAAGAAAGCCTCTGTTTTCATCATGTTAGCGGCTTTTGCCGCACTCTTCGTGTTATCCGGTTGTCCGGAGAACCAGACTGCGGAAAAAGCAGCTGTATCGGCACCGACCACGACGATGTCTGCGCCGACCGCAACGGTCTCTGCTCCGACGCCGACTGCTGCACCGTCGTCTTCGCACGAATAGAGCGGGACGAACGAGAGCGGTTGCTATCTAGCGTGTACGACCGGTAACTGATTGGATCTCTTGTAAGGGCTCGCTGCTGCAGCAGCGGGCCCTTTTTTGTTATTTTTCAAAGACTCCTTTTCCTTCTGCACGACTCCGGAGCGCGTCTGACTCTTTGCTTGACAATAATCTGGCAATTCGTATAATCGGGACGATCGGACCATGAACCCAGCACAACCGTGATACAATAACAAAATGGTTCCCTGGGATCGGGTGGCATGAAGGGGGCGGAAATGGGCGCGCGGATGACGAATGAACGGGAGGAGCAGCTCGTCGAGGAGCGGATCATCCTGGTCGCAGATTCCGACGTGCGCGACCGCGCAACTGTCTGCCTTTTGCTTCAGCGCTTCGGATACCGTATCGTCGCGGCGGCTTCGCTGAAAGAGGCAACCGCCCTTCTGGACGTCGCGTCCCCTGCGGCCGCGATCGTGTCCGCGGATCTCGCCGATCCTGAGGCCCTGACAGGCGTGCGCGGAAACCGGCCGATCGACCAGCTGCCGCTCATCGTTCTCGCGAATTTGCCGAACCCTGAATGGGAGAGCCGGGTCCGGAGGCAGGAGATTGCAGCCCTCATCCCCAAGCCGCCGAAGGTCGAGACCTTGTACCGGACGATCCAGGAGGTGGTCGAGCGCGGGCTGCGCAGGAATTTCCGCATCGTCACCTACCTCATGGCCACCCTGGAGGACGACCTTCCACGCGGGGACGGGTACGTGACGGTCTTGTCCGAATTCGGCCTCTTCTTCAGGACCCTCAATCCCCGTCCGGTGTACACCCGCCTTCCGGTGCATTTCACCATTCAGGACCGCACCCTTCGTAGCGATGCGATCGTGCTCTACGTCACGACCTTCGATCAAGGCCCGTTCCGGGAACCCGGCATGGGCATGCAGTTCGTGGGCATGCGTGACGAAGACCGCGCTTGGATACGAAAGTATCTGCACGAGCGCGTCGAACGGGGTGAACGGCTCTCTTTGCGGACCACGCGCTGATGCTGCACTGGCCCGAGGAAGGCGTACGCCGGGACGGCGCGGGCGCGCAATGGTCCCAGCCCGGCTCGAACCTCCTGCTCGATTTCCATGGCGATCCCCGGGATGCCGGTCTGGTGGTGTTTTCGGACGGCAACCATCATATGGCCCTGGAGCAGGCGCTCCAGGCATTCCGGGACGCTCACCCCACGGTTGGGGGCATCTTCTATGCCACGACCCCTCCCGCCCCCCTGCTGACGCTCCTCCGGACCGGCAGGTTGCGGGTCGGCAACTTTATCCTCTCTGCCAAGCCGCACCTCTTTCTCGGTCCGCCGCATATATTGGATCCCCTCGTGGCCGACGGCTTCATGCCGGAACACCGTCCCTTCATGAAGAATCGGGGCAGCGTGCTCCTCGTCCGGTAGGAAATCGCGAAAGGGATCTCCGGCATCGCCGATCTGGCGCGCAACGACGTGCGGCTGTTCCTCCCCCATCCGGAAAACGAGACCGTAAGCTATACAGGATATCGGGCCACGATCCGGGCCCTGGCGGAACCGAAGGGGGTTGATACAGCATTCCTGGAAGCTACCCGGACGAACAACAAGATATTCTTCGGTCACTGCATCCACCACCGCGAGGCGCCCGAGGCCCTTGTTGCAGGCAACGCGGACGCGGCAATGCTCTACTACCACCTGGCCCTGCGGTTTACGCGGATCTTTCCGGAGCTCTTTGCGCTCGTGCCCTTGGGTGGAACCGCTGATGCGCCAGAGCCGGCCCCGGGGAACGTGATCGCCTTCATCCACGCCGGCTTGATCAAGGACGGCGGGCGCTGGGGCCGAACCTGTCTCGATTTCCTGCTCAGCCGGCCCGTCGCGGAGATCTATGCTGCGCACGGACTGGACGCCCTGTTTTGACGTTTTCTTAATTGGTTGGGGTGCGATCCGAAGCAGTCATCTGTTCTCCTGCTGCCGCCTCTTCCCCTCCCGTTGGCTCGACTCTCCTTCTATCCCCGCAGGTGACAGTCCACGAAGTGGCCTTTGCCGAGGTCCGTGGTCCGCGGAACGACAGAGTCACAGGGCGCGAAGCGTTCGATGCAGCGGGTATGGAAGCGGCAGCCGGGCGGGATGCGGGTGGGGCTCGGGATGTCTCCCTTGAGCAGGATGTGCTTCTTCTTGACCGCGGGGTCCGCCACCGGGATGTCGGCGAGCAGGGCCTGGGTGTAGGGGTGGGAGGGATTGCGGTAGATTTCCTCGGCCGGCGCGATCTCCACGATCTTGCCGAGGTACATCACGGCGACGCGGTCCGAGAAATGGCGCACTACGTTCAGATCGTGCGCCACGAACAGGAACGAGAGCCCCATCGCGGCGCGCAGGTCTTCGAGCAGATTCACGATCTGGGCCTGCACCGACA
>JBJKRX010000039.1:0-20140 GCA_046704425.1 Nitrospirota bacterium | reverse complement strand
TTCCGCAATGCGGCGTCGGGGTTCTGCACCCACATAAGACCGGTCAACTGGTCGGTCATGCATCCCGCCTCCGCCCCGGTGCCCGCCACAAAGCGGGGGTTGGGCCAGGCAGTACCCTTGAGGGTTTCGCCGTCCTGCCCGGTATTCAGGCAGGCGACGGTTGTCCCCGTGGCGTCGGTGCAGACCGTTTGGCCCGTAACGGGAAGGCTGATCGCCGTCCCCCCCGTCGATACAGCGGCGGCGATTATGGTGACCGTATCAGCCGGGCTGTCCACGGTTCCATCATTCACGACAAGCCGGATCGTGTAGGTCCCCGTCGCGTCCGTGGTGAAGGTCGTCGTCACGGTAGTCGCGCTCGACAATGCCGCGCTGCTTCCCCCGGGCGACGCCGTGATGGTCCAGGCGTAGGTCAGCGAATCGCCGTCCGCGTCGCTGCTCCCGCTGCCCTCGAGCGTTACCACCGCGCCGGTCGTCACGTTCTGATCGGGACCGGCGTTCGCCACGGGCGCCGTGTTCGCGCTTGGCGGGGTTGCGGTAATCTTGACCGTGTCGCCGGCGCTGTCCGCGGTCCCGTCGTTCACCACGAGCTGAATCACGTACTCTCCGTCCGCGTCGGCGGTGAAGGTCGGGTGAAGGGTCGAAGCGCCGGACAAAGCGGCGCTGCTCCCCGCCGGATAGGACAGCATGACCCAGGCATAGGTGAGCGAATCGCCGTCCGCATCGCTGCTCCCGCTGCCGTCGAGCGTCACCACGCTTCCCGTGGTCACGTTCTGATCGGGACCGGCATTCGCCGCCGGAGCGGTGTTCGCTCCCGGCGTGGTTGCGACAACGGTCACCGTGTCCGCAGCGCTGCTCGTCGTACCGTCGTTCACGATAATCCGGATTACGTAGGTCCCCGCCATATCTGCGGTGAAGGCCGGATTGACGGCCGTCGCGTTCGATAAGGCCGCGCTGCTTCCCGCAGGCGACGTCGTGATCGTCCAGGCATAGGTGAGGGTGTCTCCGTCGGCATCGCTGCTCCCGCTGCCGTCGAGCGTCACCATTGCGCCGGTGGTCACGTTCTGATCGGGGCCTGCGTTCGCCGTTGGAGCGGTATTCGCGATGTTCTTGTTGTTCGTCGTATTGGTGGTGCCGCAGGAAAAAAGCATTACCAGGATGCAAAGCCCCGCACAGAGGCGCAGCCAGGTCTTGGCCGGACGCGACCGTCGTTCTCCGTCTTTCGCGCTCATCATTCCCTCCTTCGCATAAGGAAACAGCAGGTCTTGGATGCTATGGCTGCGCTCCGGTTATACGCCACGCGGAGATCGCTGTAAATAGCATGAACGTGTCATTTTGGCATGACATGAATTGGTTATCGCCCCACCCTTCGCGCAGTCCAGCCGCTGAAACTTCAAAGGACCGACATACCGGATACTCGATTTTTTTCTGCGGTCGCGAAGGACCGGAAGCCGGCAACCGAAATTTGTTGTTTATACTTGACTTTCTAGACGGCCGCTGGTAGTATTTTTTACTGCGCCGCTGCGATGCTCCCGGGGGGGAGGGTGCGCTGCTCTTTGCAGTATGCCGAAGGCTTGGATTCGATTTCGCGCCGGCGACGGCTCCTTCGGCGGTATTCATGAACCGCACCCTGCTCGCCCTCCCGCTCTTCCGCAGTACACGCACTTCGCCTCCGATTTGATGAAAGGGAACGTATGCCGTCATCGGAACGAACGCTGTCCGGAACGCCTCTCGGGTTCTTTTCACTCCCGGCCATGCGGCAGGAGTACAATCAGGCCGACCAGACGACCGGCTTTATCGGCTATGCGATCCTGATCCTGGTCTTTACCGGGCTCTTCTCGGTCCCGTCAATCAACCGGATCACGGGGATCACGCGCACGGAATGGCTTATCGTGATCGGCATCCATCTCACCTTCGATCTCTTTCCCTATTACGCCTTCAAGAAGCTGTACCGGACCCCCTTCTATGCCCTCTGCGTCAACACCCTGCCGCTCGGCCTCGCCTGCCTGCTCGTGTATTTCAGCGGGCACGTCCATTCCGCCTTCTGGGCCTTTTTCTTCGTCTACGTCTGCGTCCTGGGGAACGCGGCCCAGATGAACGTCTATTACGCGGCCGCAGCCCTGGCCGCCCCCTTTCTCGCCGGCGCCGCCTTTCACGCGCACGGCTATTTCCCCCACCCCCTGTCCGATTGGTTCGAGATCGGCCTGACGGCCCTCCTGGGGCTGGCGCTCTATCTCTATACCGGTGCGACGAACGACAAGTGGCGGAGCCTGTCCTTGAAAAAGGCGGAGCTCGAATTGGTCGTGGCGACGGAGCAGGAGCGTCACCGCATCGCGCGGGAGCTGCATGACGGGATCGGCAGCAGCTTCACCAGCTCCCTGATGATGCTCGATCTCGTCGGCAAGAAGACAGCGGCCGTCGACGGCTGCGGTCGCTACGTGGAGGGACTCAAGGAACTGCTGCAGGAAGGGCTCGTAAACCTGCGGGACCTGGTCTGGGCCGAAGGCGCCGAAAGCTCCACGATCGGCGACCTGGCTTCGTACATCGAGCAGAAGCTTTCACGACTTTCGGACGGGGACGGGGGGATCGGCATCAGGACCGCCATGGCCCTCGAGAACGAGAACCTGGCGATCGCCCCGAAGGCGGGATTGAACCTGGTCCGGATCGTTCAGGAGGCGGTGGGCAACGCGATCAGGCATTCCAAGGCCGACCGGGTGGAGATCGCGGTACAGGAAAACGCAGGCACCGTCCGGCTTACGATCCGGGACAACGGCAGGGGCTTCGATCCCGCGCAGGTCCGCGCGAACGGGAACGGTATCGGCAACATGCGGAAACGGTGCAGGGAAATGGACGCAGACTGCCGAATTCACTCGGAACCGGGCAGGGGCACGGAGGTGTCCGTGGCCATCGCCCTGGCGACTGCTTCGCCCCGGGAGTGAACCTGCATCTTCTCGAAGATGTGGCGGATGTGGTTGTTCACCGTGTGGACGCTGATGCCGAACCGGGCTGCGATCTCCTTGTTCGAAAGTCCCTTGATGATCGCCCGGAGGATCTCTTCTTCCCGCTCCGTGAGCCGGTATTCGCCGGTCCGGATCGCGGGCGCAGCCTGCGGCGGAGCGGCGTGAAACTCCCGGAGCACCTTCCGCGCCACCGTGCCCGTCAGAAACGACCTACCCTGCATCACCTCATCCAGCGCCTTGACGATCTCCTCTCTGCTTGACGCCTTGAGCAAGTAGCCCGTGGCCCCCGCCTTGATCGCCTCCACGATCGTCGCGCTGTCCTCGAACACGGTCTGGATGACGATCTCCAGGCGCGGGTATCGCTCCTTCAGCCGCCGGGTGACCTCGATGCCGGAGATGCCGCCGAGCCCCACGTCCATGAGGATGACGTCGGGAAGCGGGTGCGCGGGGACTGCGGCCAGGGCCTCCTCGCCCGAGGTATAGACCGCCGTGACCCGGACGTCTTCTCCCTCCACGTATTCCCGGAGCAGCTCGGCCGCCTTCTTGTTGTCCTCCACGATCGCAACGGAAAGCATAGCAGGAACAATAGTCCCAAAAAACCACGGATGTCAATGACAAATTCAGGTCATCTGCAAAATGACACATTCATGCTATTTACAGGAAGGCGGTTTCCCCCTAAACTGCCCGCGAAACCATCCCCGATGGGAATTTATTTTTATGTGAGGAGGAGATGATGATGAAAAGAACGGTATTGCGCACAGCGACCGCGGCTCTGACGGTCCTGCTGCTCGGCGGCTGCATGTCCGCGCGGCTGGCGACACTTCGGCCCATGGACGACCTTGCCAAGCCCGACACGATGTCCCAGACCGCGACCGCGGCGGGTTACACGGACTCCAACGGCGTACCCACCCTGGCCGAGCGATTCCAGAAGCGGCCGGGTCTCAAGGTAGCGGTCCTGCAATATGCCTATTTCGTGCAAGGTGATGATCCCGTTGAATACAGCGATTATATCCACGTCGATAAGGGATCACTGTGGAACACGATCACCACGCATAATACGGTGCTGCCCGGCCTGACGCCGCCCTACGCTCTCGGTGTCTACCTGGCACTTGATGGCGAGCAGAAGCTGGAGGCAGCCCTCAAAGATGCGGGCTTCGACGTCATCCCCCTGGAGACCGTAACACAGACCAAAGCCTATCAAGCAGCCTACGGTGACTACCCCCCCTACACGACTGCGACCGACGACTTTCACAGCGGCTGGTGCGTGTTCTCTCCGGCCCTCCACGTCAAGCCGATCGAAGGATGGAAAGACTATGCATTCTATCATTTCGTCTGGCCGGACACCGCGGTACTCAAACAGATCCAGGCGGAGTTGGGTCAGGATGTCCTGTTCCTGACGGTGCTGAGCCAGTTTGAGGACCATGAGCGGCGGACAGAAATGACGGAGGTCGATTCAAGCACGAATCGCTTTAAGAAGTACCGCACCGGAGAGTTCTCCGGCTACACCAAGGTCGTGGTGAACGATCCGCAGTACGTGGGCTACGGGATCGGCGGGTTCGGCCATATCGTGTCCACCTACGACATGCGGCTCACCCCGCCTTCGCCCCGTCCCGATTTCATCAAGAACAACGACGACGGCAGCTTCGAGACCGATTGGATGGTGCTGGCCAAGGATGCGAAGCTGACGAACACCTACTATGCAAAGGGGATCGCTGCGGTGATGAAGGAGCGTCGGGAAGGGAAGAAGTAGCGATCCGATCCGACGGGGCTCCGTGTCTTTCCCGGGGGCCCGCAAACGCAAAAAGGCGGCCGAAACATCCGGCCGCCTTTTCTTTTTCCGCTTTTGTTCCCTACACCTCGACGAACGCGTCCTTCGGCGCATTGCAGACCGGGCAGGCCCAGTCGTCGGGCAGGTCCTTGAACTTCACGCCTTCCTGCGCCTCGTCGTAGATGTACCCGCAGATGGTGCATCGCCACATACGAACCTCCTGAACGAAATCGGCCGCGCTAGCGGCAGGTCGACGTCATGTCGCCGTTGAACTGCTTGTGGTACTCCACGGTCCGCTCGGCGAACCGCTTCCCGAACTCGAAACACTTCTCGTCGTCTTCCACGCTCGGCCGGTAGAGGACCTCGACCCCGGGCTCCATGGTCTCGAGCCCCATCTGCTTGAACACGGCATAGGCCTCCTTGACCGCGCCGCCGCCCCAGCCGTAGCTCCCGAAGGCGGCCGCGAGCCGGTGCTTGGGGCGCAGGCCGCGCAGGTGGGTCAGGAACTCGGCGACCGTGGGGAACATGATGTTGTTCAGGGTCGGGGTGCCGACGAGAAAGGCACGCGACTCCCAGAGCCGCTTGATGGCCACGCTCATGGGGGTCGAACGGAGCTTCAGCACCTCGGCGTCCACGCCCGCGGCCCGTACCCCTTCCATGAGCGGGATGGTCATGTGCTCCGTGCTGTGCCACATGGTGTCGTAGATGATCACCACGCGCAGGTCGGCCTTGTCGTTCGCCATATCCTCGTACATCCGGAGGATCTTGCCGGGGTCGCGCCGCCAGATGATGCCGTGGTCCGGCGCGATCATGTCGATCGCGAGACCCAGCTTCCGCACCTCGGCGAGCTTGGCCTTGACCAGCTGGCCGAAGGGCATCTGGATGTTCGCGTAGTAGTCGCGCACCGCGTGCTCCAGGGCCGTGACGGAGTACTGGTCGCAGTAGTCGTCGTCGAACCGCGCCGAGGAGGCCAGGTGCTGGCCGAAGGCGTCCTGGCTGATGAGAAGCCGGTCCTCCTCTACGTAGCTCATCATCGAGTCGGGCCAGTGGAGCATGGGGGTTTCGAGGAACCGGATGGTCTTCGTCCCGGTCGAGAGGGTGTCGCCGGTCTTGACGATCCGGAAGCTCCAGCGCGAGGTGTCGAAGAACCGGTCCAGGGCCTTCTTGCCGCGCGCGGTGATATGGATGAGCGCCTTGGGCGCAAGCTCCATGATCCGGTCGATGCTCGATGCATGGTCGTTCTCGATGTGGTTGACCACCAGGTGGCGGATCGCGGCGGGGTCTATGAGACCGCGGATGTTCTCGGCCGTATACTCGCAGAAGTCGTGCTTGACGGTATCGACGAGCGCGATCTCCTTGTCGAGGATGAGATAGTTGTTGTAGGTTGTCCCGTTCGGCGTGATGTAGCCGTGAAAGTCCCGTACTGCCCAATCGATGGCGCCCACCCAGTGGATGCCGGGCTTGATCTCGATCGCTCCCATACCCTGCTCCTCTCTCCGGTGCGCGCCGGGCCGGAAGCGCATCGGGGAAGTGTAATATTAAGAAATGAATCAGCGGGTGTCAAGGTGTTTCCCGACGCCCCTTGCCGGAACGCGGCGCAGGCGTCACGCCGAGAGGAACGCGCGACGGACGGCGGCACCCGGGGCCAGCGCGGGACCCGCGCCGGACCGGTCCTCGTCGTCCAGGGTGAAGGCGCCGACGATCTCCCGGAACCGGTCCGCCTGGGACCGGAGCTCTTCGGCGGACGACGCGAGCTCCGTGGTGCCCGAGGCGTTCTGGCTGAGCATCTCGCGCATCTTCTCCATGGTCTTCACGATCTCCTCCGCGGCCGACGCCTGTTCTTCCGTGGCCGAGGTGATCTCGCTCGTCACCTCGCGGAGATTTTCGGCGGCCCGTGCGATCTGCGTGCTGCCGGCGGACTGCTCCTGGGTCGCGGCGCCGATCTCCTTGGCGTAGCGGTCCACTTCGCCCACGGACCCGTCGATGGCCTTGAGCGAGTCTCCCACCTGCCTGTTCATCGCCACCCCCCGGGTCACGAGGTCGGTCGATTTTTCCATGGTCCGCACGGCGTCCTGCGCCTCCCGCTGGATGCCGGTGATCAACTCGGCGATCTCCTGGGTGGATCGCGCCGAGCGTTCCGCGAGCTTCCGCACCTCCTCGGCCACCACCGCGAACCCCATGCCCTGTTCTCCGGCCCGGGCCGCCTCGATCGCGGCGTTCAGGGCGAGCAGGTTCGTCTGCTCGGCGATCTCGTCGATCACGTCCACGATCTTGCCGATGTCCTCGGCACGGGAGCCCAGGGCCGCGATGGTGTCGGCAGACCGGTCGATCGCCTTGCTGATCTCCTCGGTCCCGGACAGGGACTGCTCCATGGCCGCGAGGCCCGCGCCCACGGCCGCCCGCGTCTTGGTCGAGAGGTCCACGAACCGGCGC
Source organism: Nitrospirota bacterium (assembly GCA_046704425.1). Lineage (GTDB taxonomy): Bacteria > Nitrospirota > UBA9217 > UBA9217 > UBA9217 > JBJKRX01. Next base: position 12,982 of record JBJKRX010000039.1, on the reverse strand, counting down.
ACGGTGTCCGCGATCCGCTGGATCGACGCGACCAGCTGCTCCACCGACGCCGACGTCTCGGTCACGGACGCGGACTGCCCCTGCGAGCTTCGCGCCACGTTCTGGACGTTCGCGGACATCTCGTGGATGGTGGCGGTGGTCTCTTCGACGCTCGTCGCCGCCGTCTCGTTGTTCCGGGCCGCCTCTTCGGACGTGGCGGCGATCGCGGCAGAGGCGGAGGCCAACTGGTCGGCCCCGGCCCGGATCTCGCCGATCATGTTCCGCAAACCAACGATCATCGCATGAAAGGCGTTCCCGAGCACGTCCTTGCCCGACTTCGGCGTGACCGACGGCCGCAGGTCGCCTCCGGCGATGTGCTCCGCCGTGGCCGCCATCCCCCTGAGGTACGCGATCATGTCGCGGAAGGCGTCGGCGAGCACGCCGATCTCGTCCGCCCTGCGGATCTCCACCGCATGATCGAGATCGCCGTCGGCAATGCGCCGGGCGACCTCGCTCACCGCAACCACGGGTCGCACGATCGACTGCGCCAGTACGTAGCCAAGCAGCCCGCCGATCGCGATCGCCAGGAGCGAGATGGAAAAGATCAGGAGGTTCGCCCTGCTCTTGGCGTCTGCAGCGGCCTGCGCGGCCTGCGCGCTGTTCTTTTCGGCGAAGGTCTGAAGCTTCGCCATCGCCTGCTCCACCCGCGTGACGATGCCGTCGAACTTCGCCATCACCGCGTTGCCCTCGGCATGGTGCCCCGCGATGTACAGGGCCGCCATGGCCCTCCCGGCGGTCTCCAGCTCCCGATGGAGCGTCCTGATCGCGTCGAGGTCGGTTGTCGTGTCCTGCCCGGCAAGCAGCGTCTGCAGCGCATCGATATCCCTGTCGATCCGGTCGCTGTTCTCGGCGATCTCCTGTTGCCCGTCCGCGCTCTTCGTGAGCGAATAGTCGGTGATCCCGTCCTGCTGGCGGATGAAGTCCCGCGCCAGGGCCGTGCTGGCGTTTCGGACCTCCCCGGCTGCGGCGATCCTTCCGGAATTGGCCGCGACGATCCCGAGTCCCGCGTACGACACGCCGCCCACGATGATCAGGAGCAGCAACAGCATCACCAACCCGAGCAGCAGCTTCCGCCCGATGGACATCGACGCCACCCACTTCCTTACCATGCCAGGCCCTCCTTGCCCCGCTGTGGTGCGTGCATTCATAAATGTTACCACGATTCTTTCCTGATTGGACGGCATCGGGGTCCGGCGCAGCCCGGATCGCGGCGACGGGGCAGGGAGCGGAAGAGGACGCTGCCCGCTGAGCACAACGCGTCAGAACCGGGCCGTGAACCGGGCGCCCGCGACCGTCGCGTTCTTGCGGGTGGAATCAGCACCCGGATTCACGATATACTGCACGTCCGGCTGCACGCTGAACCAGGGCGCCAGGTCGTCGCTGTACGTGAGCTCAATGGCGGTGGTGGCGCTGTCGGCGGTATTGACCGCCCGCCGGTATTTGGCGGAGCTGTGCGCCCCCTCGATCCCCAGGCCCAGGCGTCCGGCCTCCCGGCCGGGAATCAGGCCGGTTGCGACCAGTCCTGCGCTCCAGGCAGCATCGAAGGGATTGACCGCGCCGCTCGCGGTCCCGAAGCGCGCAAAGGCGTCCAGCCCGCAGCCGTCGCACGTACGCGACCGGTACAGTGCGTGCTGGCCCAGCACGTAGACGCCGTTGTTCCGCCGCTGCGGCGGATTGCCTGCATTGTCCGCATCCAGCAGGTCGTCGAACCCTTCGGTATATTCCCAGGCCCCCAGGCCGAGCTTGTCCGTCGCTCCGTCGCCTCCCGGCTGATAGTCCGCTTCGAGAACGAGCAGGGCCCCGTATCCGTGCTTGAACTGCACGTAGGTTCCCCGGGCGTGGTTCGGATTGCCGGGCACGCCGTCCAGGGCAGCGGCCTGCACTGCGAAATCCGGTGCGGGCCGCACCCGGACACGGACCCCCGCGGAGGTCACCGGGAAGATGGACGGCCCGTTCTGTCCTGTCTGGCCGATATCCGTGCCGATCCCGAAGGTCGAACGCAGAAAGAGACCGCTCGCGTCGGTGATATAGAACTCGGAGTTCAGATCGTACAATCCCGCCAGGACCGAGACCCGGTGCTGGAAGAGATCTTGCTGGACCCAGGCCTCGTAGAGACGGTAGCCCGGGGACCCGACCTCGATGTTGTCGATCCCCTCGGCATCGCCCACGAGGTCCGCGCCGGGCCGCTTCCCGCTGTTGTTCAGGAAATAGAGGAGCGCCGTCGTGCCCGGGGACCCGATCAGCTTTTCCCCGTCCAGGGCGGCGGTGACGTCCAGGTTGTCGAGTGTGTCCGTGCCGGTCTTGCTGCCGCCCCCGGTGTTGCTCATCACGTCGAACTTGTAGGCGATGCCGGCGTCGATGCCCCGGGCCGCGAGGGCGGCCTTCGCCCCCCCGATCCCTTCCCCGGCAGGGGGCTCGTCTGCCCAGGCATTGATAATAATGCAAACCGCAAAAAGGCTCCCCAGCATGAACGTCATGCGCTTCATGTCGTCGGCACCTCCGTAGAGATCTCCACTGCCTTCCCGGAATCGACCATCCGGGTTGGTTCCACTATAGCGCCGTTGGGAGCGAAATCTCCAGGAAAAATCCTTTTCATCCGGGATCCCAATAGCTGGCGGGGAGAGATCGAGCATTGTGCCGACCGAAAAAAAAACGGCCCATTCCGGAGAATGGACCGTTCGGCGTGCATTGCTCGAAAAAAGACGCTACTTGCGTCCCTTTTGTTCCGCTACCTGGATCCTGACCAGCGCCCGCATCAGCTCGATGCGCGCGCGTTCGTAATCTTCGTCGCCGGTCTTTTCGGCCAGGCGTCTCTCCGCCTGTTCCTTGGCCGCGCGCTCCTGTTCGAGATTGATCTCCGCGGCCCGGTCTGCGCCCTCGGCAAGGATCGAAACGCGGTCCGGTCCGACCTCGGCGTAGCCCCAGTCTACGGCGAGGTGATGCCACTCCGATCCCTCCCGGTACGAGAGCATGCCGACCTTAAGCGTGGTCAGAAAGGGCATGTGGCCCGGCAGGACGCCGAACTCGCCCTCGCTGCCCGGGGCGATCACTTCATCCACCCGCTCCGAGCGCACCACCTGGCGGCTGGGCGCGACGATCTCGAGGAGCATCTTTCCTTTTTCAGCTACCATTTTTCTTTTCCCATCCTCGGGGTTCATTTATCAGAGTCCGCGGGAAGGAGCGCAGGCAAAGGCAACGCCTTCCCGCGCACGCTTCGCCGTCCTCTTACCGTTTGTATCCCAGTTTCTCCGCCTTCTCGTAGACTTCCTCGAGCGGGCCGACCATGTAGAAGGCCTGCTCCGGGATGTCGTCGAGCTTTCCGTCCACCACTTCCTTGAATCCCTTGATGGTGTCTTTGAGCGGCACGTACTTGCCCGGCGTGCCGGTGAACGCCTCGGCGACCTGGAAGGGCTGCGACAGGAAGCGCTGGATCTTTCGGGCGCGGGCCACCGAGAGCTTGTCTTCGTCCGAGAGCTCGTCCATGCCCAGGATCGCGATGATGTCTTGTAATTCCTTGTACCGCTGCAGCACGAGCTGCACCCGGCGGGCGACCTCGTAATGCTCTTCGCCGAGAATATGCGGGTCCATGATGCGCGACGTGGAGTCGAGCGGGTCCACGGCGGGGTAGATGCCGAGTTCCGCGATCTGGCGCGAGAGCACCGTGGTGGCGTCCAGGTGCGCGAAGGCCGTTGCCGGCGCAGGGTCGGTCAGGTCGTCGGCAGGCACGTAGATGGCCTGCACCGAGGTGATCGAGCCCTTCTTCGTCGAGGTGATGCGCTCCTGCAGGGCGCCCATCTCGGTGCCGAGCGTAGGCTGGTAGCCCACGGCCGAAGGCATGCGGCCGAGCAGCGCCGACACCTCGGAGCCCGCCTGGGTGAACCGGAAGATGTTGTCCACGAAGAGGAGCACGTCCTGGCCCATGGTGTCGCGGAAGTACTCGGCGCAGGTGAGGGCCGAGAGGGCGACGCGGAGACGGGCCCCCGGCGGCTCGTTCATCTGGCCGTAGATCAGGGCGGTCCGGTTGATGACGCCCGATTCCTTCATTTCCATCCAGAGGTCGTTCCCCTCACGGGTACGCTCGCCCACGCCGGCGAAGACCGAGTAGCCGCCGTGCTGCTTGGCCACGTTGTTGATCAGCTCCATGATGAGCACGGTCTTGCCCACGCCCGCGCCGCCGAACAGGCCGGTCTTGCCGCCTTTCGTGTACGGGGCCAGGAGGTCGATGACCTTGATGCCCGTTTCAAAGAGCTGCTTGGTGGGGTCGAGGTCTTCGAGCAGCGGCGCGGGCCGGTGGATCGGCAGGGTCTCGCTCGTTTTGATCGGGCCCATTTCGTCCACGGGTTCGCCGATGACGTTCAGGATCCTCCCGAGCGTCTCTTTGCCCACGGGCATGGAGATCGGCTTGCCGGTGTCGTTCACCTGCATGCCGCGCATGAGGCCGTCGGTGGAGGACATGGCCACGGTCCGGACCCGGTTCTCGCCCAGGTGCTGCGCAACCTCCAGCGTCAGGTGCGTCTCAGGCGTCCCGACGTTCTTGTCTTCCGCCTGGTCGATCCTGAGTGCGTTCATCAGTTTCGGCAGGGCCCCGACGGGGAACTCGCAGTCCACCACCGCGCCCATGACCTGTACGATCTTGCCAGTGCTCATTGGTACCCCCTGTCCTTAGGACAAACTCTAAATCCTAATTACGAAATCCTGAACAGGAGCACAGAAGGCCGGATCCTGTCGAGTATTTCGCATTTCGTGCATCGAATTTGACTTCCCTGCTACTTCAACGCCTCCGCGCCGCCCACGATCTCGGAGATCTCCTTCGTGATGGCGGCCTGGCGCGTCTTGTTGAACTTGAGCGTGAGCCGTTCGATCATATCCTTCGCGTTGCGCGTGGCCGAGTCCATGGCCGTCATCCGCGCGCCCATCTCGCTCGCCTGGCTTTCGAGCATGGCGCGGAAGACCTGCACCTCGATGTGCTTCGGCAGGATGGAGCTCAGGATCGCCTCGGGCGACGGCTCGTACAGGTAGTCCACGGCGAACATGAAGGGATCGGGCTCGGCCGGCGGCTCCACCGGCAGGAGTTTCTCGAGCGTCACCTTCTGCTGGATCACGCTCTTGAACTCGTTATACAGCAGGTAGACCTCGTCGGTCTCTCCGTCGGAGAATCGCTCGACGATGTTCTTGCCCACGTCGGCCGCCTTGTCGTAGTCGATCATGCCCAGGTCGGACCAGACCTTGCCGAGCGAATACTGCGAGCGCTTGCGGAAGAAGTCCCGGCCCTTGCGGCCCACGACGTTGATGCGGACTTCCTTGCCCTCTGCGGTGAACTGGCGCGCGGCCTCGACGGCCTTGCGCACGATGTTCGTATTGTAGGCGCCGCACAGCCCGCGGTCCGAGGTGAGCACCACGAGTTTGACCTTCTTCGGCTCCCGTTTGGCCAGGAGCGGATGCTGCGCCCGTTCGACCCGTGCAGCCATGTTCGCGATCACGCCGAGCATCTTCCGCGAATAGGGGCGGGCCGCGATGACGCGCTCCTGGGCGCGCCGCAGCTTGGCCGCGGCGACCATCTTCATGGCCTTCGTGATCTGCTGGGTCTTCTTGACGCTTGTGATCTTTCTCTTGATATCTCGTAAGCTAGGCATGAGCTTTCCTTAAACGGTGAACGTCTTCTTGAAGTCCTCGATCGCCGTCTTCATGCGTGCCTTGAGATCGTCGTCGATCGCCTTCTTCGCCACGATGTCCTGCAGGAGGTCGGCGTGCTTGCTGGTCATGAACCGGAGGAGCTCCTGCTCGAACTTCTTAAGGGCGTTCACCGGCACGTCGTCCACGTAGCCGTTGGTCCCGGCGAAGATCACGAGGATCTGCTGTTCCACGGACATCGGCACGTACTGGTCCTGCTTCAGGAGCTCGACCATGCGCTGACCGCGATTGAGCTGCGCCAGGGTCGCCTTGTCGAGGTCGGAGCCGAACTGGGCGAAGGCCTGGAGCTCGCGGAACTGGGCCAGGTCGAGACGGAGGGTGCCCGCCACCTGCTTCATGGCCTTGATCTGTGCGCTGCCGCCCACGCGGGAGACCGAGATACCCACGTTGATGGCGGGCCGGACGCCGGAATAGAAGAGGTCGCTTTCCAGGAATATCTGGCCGTCGGTGATGGAGATCACGTTCGTCGGGATGTAGGCCGACACGTCGCCCGCCTGGGTCTCGATGATGGGGAGCGCCGTGAGCGATCCGCCGCCGAGCTTGTCGGACAGCTTCGCCGCGCGCTCGAGCAGCCGGGAGTGGAGGTAGAACACGTCGCCGGGGTACGCCTCGCGGCCCGGGGGACGGCGGAGCAAGAGCGAGAGCTGGCGGTAGGCCGTGGCCTGTTTGGACAGATCGTCGTAGATGATGAGCGCGTGGCCGCCCTTGTCGCGGAAGTACTCGCCGATGGAGCAGCCGGTGTACGGGGCGATGAACTGGAGCGGCGCGGGATCGGACGCCGTGGCCGAAACGATGATGGTGTACTCCATGGCCCCGTGCTCTTCCAGGGTCTTGACCACCTGCGCCACGGTGGAGCGCTTCTGGCCGATGGCCACGTAGATGCAGATGACGTTCTGGCCCTTCTGATTGATGATCGTATCGAGGGCCACTGCCGTCTTCCCGGTCTGGCGGTCGCCGATGATCAGCTCGCGCTGGCCCCGGCCGATCGGGATCATGGCGTCCACGGCCTTGAGCCCGGTCTGGAGCGGCTCGCGCACCGACTGGCGCTTCACGATGCCCGGCGCGATCACCTCGATCTTGCGGAACTCGCTGGTGGCGATGGGGCCCTTGCCGTCGATGGGCTGACCGATGCCGTCCACCACGCGGCCCACGATGGCGTCGCCCACGGGGACCTCGGCGATGCGCTTGGTCCGCTTGACGATGTCGCCTTCGCGGATCTGCATGTCGTCGCCCATCAGCACCGCGCCGATGTTCTCCTCCTCGAGGTTGAGCGCCATCCCCATGACGCCGCCCGGGAATTCCAGGAGCTCCATGGACATGACGTTGTCGAGCCCGAAGATCTTGGCGATACCGTCGCCCACCGTGAGCACGGTGCCGACCTCCGCGACCTCCACGGCCTTCTCGAAGTCGGAGATCTTTTTCTTGATGATCTCGCTGATTTCCTGTGCTTTGATCTGCATGGTTACTCCTTTTGGGTATTATCGGGTCAACCGATCCCGCATCTTGCTCAACTGGTTCCGGATCGAGCCGTCGAATACCACGCTGCCGACCTGGGCCTTTGCCCCGCCGATCAAGGCCGGGTCGATCCGGGTGTCGATGTCCACCTGTTTTCCCGTCAGGCTTTCGAGCTTCTGCTTGATCCCGGCAAGATCGGCCGGCGCGATCGCCGCAGCCGTGGTGAGCCGAACCGCTGCGCGGTTCAACCGGGTGGCCAGGAGCTCCTGGTAGGCCTCGCGCACCTCCCGGATGTAGCGGATCCTGCCGGTCTCGGCCAGGTGCTCGACGAAGCGCTTGGTCACCGCGTGCATGTTCAGCTTCGCGGCCAGGTCCGCAATGACGGCCTTCTTATTGTCGGGCGTGAAGATGGGACTGGTGAAGAGCTTCCGCAAGGTAGGCGTCGCCTCGACGGCGTCGGCGAAGGCGGCGAGGTCGGCCGTGGTCCGGTCGACGATCTTTTTCTCCTCGGCGAGCTCGATGAGGGCCTTGGCGTAGCGGTTGGCGATGGTCCTGATCACTTCGTGCCTCCCATGCCGGCGACATACTCCTTCACGATGCGCGCCTGGTCCTCTGCGCCGATGTTCTTCGTGATGCTGCCCTCGGCCAGGTCGAGCGACAGCAATGCGGCCTCGGCGGCCAGAGCGCCCTTCGCCCGCTGGACCTCCAGCGCGACGCCCTGCTCGACCTGGGCCTGGATGTCCGAGACGATCTTGCGGCCTTCGTCGAGCAGCGCCTGCCGGTCCTTTTCGCCCCGCTGCTGGGCATCGGCGATCAGCCGCGCGGCTTCGGCCTCGAGTTCCTTGATCTTCTCCTCCATCTCGGCGAGGGCGAAGGCGGCGCGCTCCCGCGCCTGTTTCGATTCCTCCATGGCCTTCGCGATCTCGGCGGCGCGGTTCTTGAAAAAGTCCCGCGCCGGCGTCTTCATGAAATAAATAACGACGCCCGCGATGATGGCGAAGTTGACGATCTCCGGCAGCCAATCGTGGAGAAAGGAGTAGGTCTCGACGGCGCCGCCCTGCCCTGCCTCCTCGGCGAACGCCAAGGCGGCGAAGAGGAAGGTCCCCGCCAGGCAGGCAAGCGCTGCGATCGTGATTGTGCGGATGTTCCGTGTATCCTTCATGGTGTGCTCTGTCCTCCCGAACTCCGGAGTGCTGCGGACCGCCGGTCCGATTCCTAGACCGCCCGGCCGAGCAGTTTGGCGGCGATCTCGCGCGAGAGCCGCTCCGCCTCGGCCTTCAACTCGCCCTGAGCGGCCGTGGATGCCGCGGCCACTTCGGCCCGCGCCCGGTCCAGCGCCTCGCCCGCCTTCGTCCGCTCGGCCGAGACCAAATCGCGCTGGCCGTCGACGCCCTGCTGATACAGCCCGTTGTAGGCCGCCGTCGCCTTCTGCTTCGCCTCGGCGAGGGCCGCGCTGTGCTTTTCGGTCAGGGCCTGCACGCGGTCCTGCGACTCCTTGGCGTCGTTCAGCCCCGCACTGATCCCCTGCTCGCGCTCGCGCATGATCCGCCGGATCGGCTGGAAAAGGACGAAGTGGAGAATGAGGACCAGGACGATAAAATTGATGAGGTGGATGAGGAGCGTTCTGTCGATGTCGATCATAATCGGGACCGTCTTTCCGTGTAGGTGAGGTGGTCAGGCTGCAAGCGAGAAAAAAAAATATCACACCACCCCCCTGATTGTCAAGAAATTTGCCTATAAATAATATAAATGAGTGAAATGTTTTTGATTATAGATTCTGCACGGCGTACTGCGGCCGCACTGCGAAAGGACAAAAGGCTTTACTCGTTTCGGATGCGGTGGTACTATGAGCGGTCGCATCGCAGCGGCCCCGGAGCGCCCCGCCGCAGTCATGCCTCCCTATGAACAAACTCATCCTGAAAGGCTGCCGCCAGCACAACCTCAAGAACATCGACCTCGAGATCCCGCGCGACCGGCTCGTCGTGATCACCGGGCTTTCGGGATCGGGCAAGTCCTCGCTCGCCTTCGATACGATCTACGCGGAAGGGCAGCGGCGGTACGTGGAGAGCCTCTCGGCCTACGCCCGCCAGTTCCTCGGCCAGATGGACAAGCCCGACGTGGACTCCATCGACGGACTGTCCCCGGCCATCGCCATCGAGCAGAAGACCACGAGCAAGAACCCCCGCTCCACCGTCGGCACGGTGACCGAGATCTACGACTATCTGCGGCTGCTCTTCGCCCGAATCGGCAAGCCCTACTGCTATATCTGCGGCCGGGAGATCGCTGGCCAGACGGTGCAGCAGATTACCGATGCGGTCATGGCCCTGCCGCCGGAGACGCGCATCCAGGTGCTGGCGCCCATCGTACGCGGCAGGAAGGGCGAATACAAGAAGGAGCTCATGGCGGCCGCGGCCGCGGGCTACGTCCGCGCCCGCGTGGACGGCGCGATCAAGGACCTGAACGAGCCGGTCCCCATGGACAAAAAGAAGAAGCACACCGTCGAGATCGTGATCGACCGGCTCGTGATCCGGCCCGGCATCGAGCGCCGGCTCGCGGAAAGCGTCGAGACCGCGCTCAAGCAGGCCGACGGGCTCGTGCTCGTGAACCTGGTCGACCGGAAGGAGGACCGGCTCTTCAGCGAGAAGAACGCCTGCATCGAGGACGGCATCAGCTATCCCGAGATCGCGCCCAACACGTTCTCCTTCAACAGCCCCCAAGGCGCCTGCCCGACCTGTGACGGCCTGGGCGGGCTCCTGGAGTTCGACCCCGAGCTCGTGATCCCGAACAAGACCCTCTCGATCCGCGACGGCGCGATCAAGCCCTGGGCCAAGCGCGATTCAGTGCACCACGCCGAGCATTTGCGCGCCATCGCGGCCTGCTGCGGCTTCGACGTGAACGCGCCGGTCCGGACCCTCCAGCCCCAGCAGCTCCAACGCCTCCTCTACGGCACGGGGGGCAGGACCGTGAACCCGCGCAACCGGCCCTTCGAGGGGATCATCCCGCTCCTGAAGCGGCGGTACGACGAAACCGATTCCTTTGCCGCGCAGTGGGAACTGGAGCAGTACATGAACTACCAGACCTGCCAGGACTGCGGCGGCAGCAGGCTGCGAAAGGAGTCCCGGGCGGTCCGGATCCAGGGGCGGAACATCTACGACGTGACGCAGCTGAGCGTAAAGCAGTCCCTGGAGTTCTTCGAGAACCTCGCGCTCTCGGACAAGGAGACGGTCATCGCGAAGCGGATTCTGAAGGAGATCCGGGAGCGCCTCGGCTTCATGGTCCGCGTGGGCCTCGACTACCTCACCCTCGACCGGGCCTCGGCCACGCTCTCGGGCGGCGAGGGCCAGCGCATCCGGCTGGCCACCCAGATCGGATCGTCGCTCGTGGGCGTCCTGTACATCCTGGACGAGCCCTCCATCGGCCTGCACCAGCGGGACAACAAACGGCTGCTCGACACGCTCCTGCGGCTCCGGGACCTGGGCAACACGGTGCTCGTGGTGGAGCATGACGAGGAGACCATCCGGACCGCGGACCATGTGATCGACATGGGGCCCGGCGCCGGGGTCCACGGCGGCGCGGTGGTGGCACAGGGCACGCCGCAGGAGATCATCCGCGACAAACGCTCGCTCACCGGTCAATACCTCTCGGGCGCGCTCACGATCCCCACGCCGAAAGAGCGGCGGAAGCCGGCCCGCTTCCTCACGGTCGAGGACGCCGTGGAGAACAACCTCAAGGACCTGACGGTCCGCTTCCCGCTCGGGGTCCTCACCTGCGTCACCGGCGTGTCGGGCTCCGGAAAATCGACGCTCGTCGTGGACATCCTCTACCGCGCCCTGGCCCAGCGCCTCTACCGGTCCACGGCGCGCGCCGGCAAGCACGGCGACATCCGGGGGCTGGAGCACATCGACAAGGTGATCGACATCGACCAGTCGCCCATCGGCAGGACCCCGCGCTCCAATCCCGCGACCTACACCGGCGCCTTCACCCCGATCCGCGACCTCTTCGCCGGCCTGCCCGAGTCGCGGGTGCGCGGCTACAAGGCCGGGCGGTACAGCTTCAACGTGAAGGGCGGCAGGTGCGAGGCCTGCGAGGGCGACGGCCTGATCAAGATCGAGATGCACTTCCTGCCCGACGTGTACGTGACCTGCGACGTCTGCAAGGGCAGCCGGTACAACCGCGAGACCCTCGATGTGGCCTACAAGGGCAAGAGCATCGCCGACGTGCTCGCCATGACCGTGGAGCAGGCGCACGAGTTCTTCCGGAACATTCCGCCCGTGCGCTCCAAGCTCGAAACGCTCCTGGACGTGGGCCTGGGCTACATTACGCTCGGCCAGTCCGCCACCACCCTCTCGGGCGGAGAGTCGCAGCGCGTGAAGCTCTCGAAGGAGCTTTCCCGCCGCGCCACGGGCAGGACCTTCTACATCCTGGACGAGCCCACCACGGGCCTCCACTTCGCGGACACCCAGCGGCTCCTCGACATGCTTCAGCGCCTCGTGGAGGCGGGCAACACCGTGGTGGTGATCGAGCACAACCTGGATGTGATCAAGACCGCGGACTGGATCATCGACCTGGGGCCCGAGGGGGGCGACCGCGGCGGCGAGATCGTGGCCCAGGGAACGCCCGAGGAGGTGGCGCGGGTGAAACGCTCCGCCACCGGTCTTTTCTTACGGAAGATCCTGTAAAAAAGCAGGATTGAACCGCGGCGGCGCAGAGGCACCGCGGGAGGGAAATTACCGGCGCTTCCTCGGCGTCTCAGCGTCGCTGCGGTGGATGGTATATTTCCCGGGTTATCGCTTGCAACCGTATTTCCGATACCGTACAATCGTTCTATCCGGAGGCCCCATGAAACGCCTGATTGCGCTCTGCCTTGCCTGCCTGTTCCTCTGCTCCGTCTCGGCCTGTGCGGAGAAGAAGGTCCCCGAGCTTGCGGCGATCCGGGGAAAATACATCCTTGCCGAGCTGCGCGGCCTGACCGCGAACTACCAGAACCGCAACCTCGACGCCTTTTTCAAGGGCGTCTCGCCGGCCTATGCGGGGCGGGATGCCTTCCGGACCGCGGTGGCGGGCGTATTCGCGCGGTATGCGACCATCCGTTTCACCGTGCGCCCGTCCCGCATGGAGATCATGATCGACGAGCAGGACCAGAGCAAGGTCACCTTCACCTGGGACGCGGAATGGATGACCGCCGGAGGCGCCTCGCTGAAGGACGGGGGACGGGCCACCCTGGTCTTCGAGCCCGTCACCTACCTGCTTCGCGCCATAGACGGCAAGAATCCCTTCCTCGCGCAGCCGGGCGAGACACCGGAGAACAAGTAGGAACGAGCAGCGCACGGGCGCGGGAAGAGGCCGCCGGCCTTTCCCGCCGCCCCCCTGCCGACACGACGCCATGCGCTATTCTACGGAACCGCTCCAAACCGATTTTCTGATCATCGGCGGCGGCGTGGCAGGCCTCCGGGCCGCCATCGCCCTGGCCCCCACGGGCCGTGTGCTCGTCGTGACCAAGGACGCGCCCACCGAGAGCAGCAGCGAGTATGCCCAGGGCGGCGTTGCCGTGGCGCTGTCCGACGAGGACGAAATCTCGATCCACTTCGAGGACACCATCCGCGCGGGCGACGGACTCTGCCTCCGCAAGGCCGTGGGCACCCTGGTGGAAGAGGGCCCCACGCGGATCCGGGAGCTCATCCAATGGGGGGCCGCCTTCGACCGCGAAGGCTCCAAGCTGGCCTTTACGCAGGAGGCGGCGCACTCCAAGCGACGGATCCTGCACGCCCAGGGCGACTCCACGGGCAAGGAGATCATG
>JBJKRX010000038.1:0-2728 GCA_046704425.1 Nitrospirota bacterium | reverse complement strand
TCCCCGAGTTCATCGGCCGCATGCCCGTCACGGCGACCCTCGAAGAGCTTGACGAGGTCGCGCTCATCGACATCCTGACGCGGCCGCGGAACGCCCTCATCAAGCAGTACCAGAAGCTCCTGTCGCTGGAGGGGTGCAAGCTGCGCTTCACCGACGACGCCCTCCAGGCCGTTGCCAAGAAGGCCATCAGCCGGAAGACCGGCGCCCGGGGGCTGCGCGCCATCCTGGAAGACGTGATGCTGAACGTGATGTACGACGTGCCGTCGCAGCCGGGCATCCGGGAGTGCGTCATCAACGCAGAGGTCATCAACGGCGAGGCGGAACCGCTTTTGATCTACGAAAAGATCGCCTGAGGGCAGGGGACGGGACAAGGAGCGCGAACGTCCCGTCCCGTCTTCCGGCGGGCTCCCGACGCCTGATCCGAACCTCCCTGATGAAAATCCTCTCCGCAGAATTCATCGTGAGCGCGGCGGCACCCAAGCAGTTCCCGCGCGACCAGCGATCCCAGATCGCCTTCGTGGGCAGATCGAACGTCGGCAAGTCGACGATCATCAATGCGCTTTTGCACCGGAATAACCTGGTGAAGACGAGCGCCACGCCCGGGAAGACGCAGCTCATCAACTTTTTCCTCATTAACCGCGATTTCTATTTCGTCGATCTGCCCGGCTACGGATATGCCCGCGCGCCCCGGAGCGTGACCGACCGATGGGTGCCGATGATCGAGGGATACCTTAACGGCACCGCGACGCTGGCGGCCGTGGTCGTACTCCTCGACATCAGGCGGCAGCCGGACGAACGCGACCGGCTTCTCGTGCACTGGCTGCGCGACTTCGGCATCCCGGCGCTTCCGGTTCTCACCAAGGCAGACAAGGTGACGCGGCAGGAGATCGAGCGGACGCGCCGGACCTTTGCCGCGCTTCCGGAAATTGCGGCCCCGCCGCTGGCGGTCTCGGCAAAAAGCGGGCAGGGGATGAAGGAGCTCTGGCGCATGCTGGATGGGGCATTGCAGCAGGAGTCTGCCACCGTATGAGCCGGGGGAGCAGTTCCCGTTTCGTTTGTCACTGCACGATCGCCGGCCTTGGCGCCGGAATGCATTGCTTGTCCTGAGGGCGCATCCATGACGTTCGTCAGAGATCTCGCCGGTTCCCTGTTCCTGGCCGCCGTCTTCAGCATCGCGCTGTACGCAGCCGCCGCAATCGCGATCGGCTTCCTCGCCCGCAAGTCCGCCCTCCTGAAGCCCGTCGGCTCGGGCCTGAAGCTGATCGCCCTGTTCCTCGCCGTGCAGCTCTTTCTCCGGCTCGGCGCCGCGGAAGCACACCCGGCCGCCGCCCGTCAGCTCAGCTTCTATTCCTGGCTCATCTTCATTTTTGCGGCCCTGCGGCTGGGGCTCTACCTCTACGGCGACCTCTTTGTCGTCCGCTGGAAGCGCGGCAGTTTTCCCGCGGCCTTCAAGAATATCATCACCGTCGCGATCCTCGTCGTCGCGGTCCTCGTCCTGCTCAAAGGGATCCTGAACATCAACGTCACCTCGCTGATCGCGACGACCACGGTGCTGACCGCGACGATCGGTCTTGCCTTCCAGAGCACGCTGGCCAACATGCTTGCCGGGCTCACCATCCACCTGGAAAAGCCCTTGCGGCAGGGCGACTGGATCGCCGTGGCGGGCCACGAGGGCCGCGTGCTGGACATCACGCTTCGCTCGACGAAGATCGTGACCATCACGCAAAACGAGGTCTTCATTCCCAACAGCAAGGTCCTTTCCGAGGCGGTCGTGAACTACAGCCTGCCGGACGCGACGCAGACGCGCACGCTCACGATCAGTGTGAACTACCATGTGCCGCCGAACCGGGTCCGGGACGCCGTCCTGGAGGTCCTGGCCGTCGTCCCGGGGGTCAGCCGCCAGCCGGAGCCCCTCGTGCGCGTTCTGGAGTACGACGCCTATGCGATTCGCTACGAGATCCGCTATCCTATCCGGGATTTCGGCCGCTCCGTCGCCATCGAGGCGGAGATCATGAAGCTGCTCTGGTACCGGTTCAAACGGAGCGGCATCGAGATCCCCCTGCCGATCACGAACATCCATCTCCGGGAGGTGACCCCCGAGAGCGCTCTTGCCGAACGCAGGATTCATGCAGCGGAAATCCGTGCGCTCGTGGACCGGGTGGAGATCTTCGCCCCCCTGTCGGACGACGAGCGGGACCGGTTGGCCGGCCAGGTGCGGATCGAAACCTATGCCGCAGGCGAAATCCCCGTTCACCAGGGCGATGAAGGAGATTCGTTCTATCTCATCAAAAGCGGGTCGGTCGAGGTGGTCGTGGAAAAGTCGCAGGGCGAAGCGGCGGTCGTCGCCACCCTCGGTCCGGGCGCCTTTTTCGGAGAAATGAGCCTTCTGACCGGCGCCGTTCGCACGGCAAGCATTCGCGTCAGGGATGATGCCGAGTTCATCGTGATCGACAAGGAGAGCTTCAGCGCAACCTTGGCGGACAACCCCTCCATCGCGGAGTCCTTGAGCCAGATCCTGTCGGAACGCCAGGCCCGGCTCGACGCGGAGCGGGAACGGCTCGATGCTAGTGCGCTCGAACGGCGGCGACACGATGTGTCGGTCCGCATGCTCACAAAAATAAAGGATTTTTTCGGCCTCATCCGCTAGGACAGAGCACCCCGAATAAGATCTTCCCTCCGGAACGTTATCACCGAAATCCTTCTTCGAGCCCATAGAGACTTCATTCTT
>JBJKRX010000037.1:0-53109 GCA_046704425.1 Nitrospirota bacterium | reverse complement strand
GGCTTGCTTCGTCGGGTCTTCGGCGCCGGAAAGAGAGCGAGGTTGTTCATCATGAAGAAGGTCGTCATTACCGAAGGGGTGCGTACGCCCTACGCGAAGGCCGGCACGGCCCTCAAGGACGTTCCGGCCGCCGACCTCGGCGCCGCGGCCGTGAAGGAGCTGATCGCCAGGACGGGGATCGAGCGGGACAGCATCGACGAGGTGATCGTGGGCAACGCGGGCATGCCGGCCGAGGTTGCGAACATCGCCCGGGTGATCGCGCTGCTCGCCGACATCCCCGAGCGCGTGCCCGCCTACAGCGTGCAGCGAAACTGTGCGTCGGGCATGCAGGCGATCGCAAGCGCCTATGCGCAGATCCTTGCAGGAATGAGCGACATGGTGCTGGTGGGCGGCGTAGAATCCATGTCCAACTACGCCTTCACTATAAAGAAGAAACTGCGCGACGTCATTACGAAGGTCCAGCGGTCCAAGTCGTTCGGCGCAAAGGCCCGGAGCGTCCTGTCGCTCCGGCCGCGTGACTTCGTGCCCGTCGTGGGCCTCATGGAGGGCTTGACCGACCCCATTTCCGGTCTGATCATGGGCAAGACCGCCGAGGTGCTGGTACGCGACTTCGGCATCACGCGCGACGAGCAGGATGAGTTCGCGCTTCAGAGCCATCGGCGATGGACCGCGGCAAACGAAGCGGGGAAGTTCCGCAACGAGATATTTCCGCTCTACGTGCCGCCCCGGTTCGAACCGCTGACGGAAGACGTCGGCCCGCGCAAGAACCAGACCCGGGAGGCCCTTGCGAAACTGCCGCCCTATTTCGATCGACGCACCGGGACCGTTACTGCCGGGAATTCGTCCCCCATCACGGACGGTGCGGCGGCGGCGATCGTCATGAGCGCAGACCGGGCCCGGGACCTGGGGTACGGCGCGCTGGGCACCATCCGGACCGTCGCCTTCGCAGGGTTCGATCCCTCGCGCATGGGCATCACGCCCCTCTACGCCGTACACAAGGCGCTGAAGCTCGCGGGGATGACCCTGAAGGACATCGAACTGATCGAGCTGAACGAGGCGTTCGCCGCCCAGGTCATCGCCATCGAGCGCGCCGCGGTCTCGCGGGAATATTTCGCGAAACACCTTCCGGGCGAGGAACCGATCGGGGAGATCCGGAGGGACATCCTGAACGTCAACGGCGGCGCCATTGCCGTGGGCCATCCGGTAGGCTCGTCGGGACTCCGGATCGTCATCACGCTCCTCAAAGAGATGGAACGGAGGGGTCTTACCACCGGACTCGCCACGCTCTGTATCGGGGGCGGACAGGGCGGGGCGATCATCGTAGAGCGGACGTAAGGAGCGGACACGCTCCAAGAGAGACGGTAAAGCGAGGTTTCAATGGGAGCCTTTCGGTACGAAATAGAGAGCGACGGTATTGCGCTGGTGACCTTCGACCTGCCCGGCGAAAAGGTGAACAAGCTGACCCTGCAGGCGATGGAGGAGCTGGATGCGCTCCTGGACGAGATCGCGACGCATCGCGAGATCAAGGCGCTCGTGTTTCGAAGCGGCAAGGAAGGCCACTTCATCGTGGGGGCCGACATCGCCGAGATCCGGGGGGTCACGGATCCCGCCGTGGGCGAGCGGTTCGCGAGAAAGGGACAATCCGTCTTCGGCAAGATCGAGGCCCTCCCCTTCCCCACCGTGGCCGCCATCCACGGTCCCTGCATGGGCGGAGGCATGGAGCTCGCGTTGGCCTGCACCTACCGCGTACTCAGCGACGACCAGCGGACCGCTCTTGCCTTGCCGGAAGTGCGGCTCGGCATCATCCCCGGGTTCGGCGGTACGCAGCGGCTGCCGCGGCTTGCCGGTCTTTCGAACGCCCTCGACATGATCCTGACCGGCAAGTCAGTCTATGCCCGGAAGGCCCGCCGGATCGGCCTAGCCGACGAGGTAACGTTCCGGGAGCTCGTCCTGGACCGCGCCCGCATAATGGCACGGCAGGCCAGAGGCAGGAAGCGGCCGACAGGGGTACGGGCCAGGAGGCCGCTCTTCCGAGCACTCGTCGAGGACAATCC
Source organism: Nitrospirota bacterium (assembly GCA_046704425.1). Lineage (GTDB taxonomy): Bacteria > Nitrospirota > UBA9217 > UBA9217 > UBA9217 > JBJKRX01. The sequence goes on along the minus strand of JBJKRX010000037.1, from coordinate 51,055 downwards.
CCTTACCCGACCGCTGGTCTACCGTATGGCTGCCCAGCGCATCCGGAAAGAGACCCGCGGCAATTATCCCGCCCCGCTCGCTGCCCTGGACGCAATGCGGTACGGCTTGCGGCAGGGAGCTCCGGCCGGATACCTGCATGAGGCGAAACTGCTCGGGTCTCTCATCCCGGGAGCGGTCTCGAAGAATCTCATCTCCGTCTTCTACCTGAACGAACGACTGAAGAAGGACCCTGCCCCCGCTCCCCTGGCGGGATCGCGCGCGGGCGTGCTCGGCGCAGGCGTCATGGGGGGGGGGATCGCCCAGCTCTTCGCCGAGAAAGGACTCACCGTCCGGATGAAGGACGTGACCACGAAGGCGGTCGCCGCCGGGCTCGCGGAGGCATGGGGGATCTTCGCCAAGCTGCGCAAAAAGGGCGTCCTCACCCCGCTCCAGGCACGCGACGGCTTCAACCGGATCACGGGAACCGCGGAATACTCCGGACTCGGCACTGCGGACATCGTCGTCGAGGCCGTGGTCGAGGACCTTACGATCAAGCAATCGGTCCTGCGCGAATTCGAGCAGAACGCGAAAGCCACTGCGATCTTCGCATCGAACACGTCTTCCCTCTCCATTACCGCGCTTGCCGCCGCGGCAAGACGTCCCACGCTCGTCATCGGCATGCACTTCTTCAATCCCGTAGAGAAGATGCCGCTCGTGGAGATCGTTCGCGGAAAGGAGACGGCCGCCGATACCGTCGCAATGGTCGCAACGCTCGCGCGAAGGCTCGGCAAGCTCCCGGTGGTGGTGAATGACGGGCCGGGATTCCTGGTGAACCGCATCCTCATGCCCTACCTGAACGAGGCTGCGCTGCTCGTGGGAGAGGGGGCGAAGATCGACGCAATAGACGGCGCCCTGCGCGACTTCGGCATGCCCATGGGCGCCTTCATCCTGCTGGATGAGATCGGGATCGACGTGGCGCACAAGGTGGCGGACATCCTGCATCGCGGGCTCGGCGAACGGGTGCGGCCCGCGCCCCTGCTCGCCGCTCTGCATGGGCAGGGATATCTGGGCAGGAAGAATGGGAAGGGATTCTACTGCTACGAGAAGGGGAAACGAGGAGAGCCGGACCCCGCCGTGGTGAGGCTTATCGGACAAACGGCAGCCGGCGCGCGCTCAGCCCTGCCGGAAGAGATCGTCGGACGGACGATCCTGCTCATGATCAAGGAGGCGGCGCTCTGCCTGGAAGAGGGGATCATCGACGCCCCTGACCTCCTGGACGCCGCACTCGTATTCGGCATCGGCTTCCCGCCCTTCCGGGGGGGGCTGCTCCGCTACGCCGACGCCTTGGGAATACCGACCGTTGTCGAGCAGCTCGACGGATACGCGCGTACGCTCGGAGACCGGTTCTCACCGCCGACCTCGCTGCGCGAAATGGCGCATGCCGGGAAACGCTTCTTCCCCTGAGCGTTCGGCCCGCTCGCCACGACGACGCAGGGCCTTCCCCGCAGATCACTCCCGCCCGACACGACCACTTCCCGCTGGGAGGCCATTTCGTTCTTTCCCGGCCGCTGCCATTGCCGTTGCCTACTGTCCGAACCGGTCGATCTTGAAGCCGGACCCGCCTTTTTGCCCTTGTTGCTTTCGCTGTTCGTCCGCTTCGAGCGCCATATCGCTCGTCGATTGGACGCCTTTGACCTTGAGCGCGAAGTCGTCGGGGTTGCTCGCCGTGGAGAGCGCCTCCTCATAGGTAATGGCATTCTTCTTGTAGAGGGCGAGGAGCGACTGGTCGAAGGTCTGCATGCCGTAATGCGTCATCCCCGCCGAGATGATCGACGGGACCTGGCGGGTCTTGTTCTCGTCGATGATGGCCTCGCGGATCGAAAGGGTGCCCAGCAGGATCTCCACGGCCGGCACACGCCCCTTTCCGTCGGCGCGGGCGACGAGCCGCTGCGATACAATGCCCTTGATGACCGAGGCAAGCTGCATCCGCACCTGCTTCTGCTGATAGGGCGGGAAGACGCTGATGACGCGATTGATCGTCTCCGCCGCATCCAGGGTATGCAGGGTGGAAAGCACGAGGTGGCCCGTCTCCGCCGCGGTGAGGGCGATGGACACCGTCTCGAAGTCCCGCATCTCCCCCACGAGGATCACGTCCGGGTCCTGCCGGAGCGCGCTCCGCAGCGCCTCGCCGAAGCTGAAAGTATCGGTCCCGATCTCGCGCTGGTTCACCAGGCTCTTCTTATCGCGGTGCAGGAATTCGATCGGGTCCTCGATGGTAATGATGTTGCACGTACGGGTCGTGTTGATATAGTCGATGATGGACGCGAGGGTCGTGGACTTTCCGCTCCCGGTGGTCCCGGTCACGAGGATGAGGCCGCGGTGCTCTGCCGCGATCTTCTGCATGACCTCGGGCAGCATGAGCTCGTCGAAGGACAGGATCTTCGAGGGGACGGAGCGGAAGACCATGCCGATGCTCCCGCGCTGCTGGAACACGTTGACGCGGAACCGTCCCATCCCGGGCACCGCGTAGGCCATGTCGAGTTCGTTCTTCTCCTTGAACTTCGCCTTCTGACCGGGGGTCATGATGCTCAACGCGATGTTCATCGCGTCTTCCTGGGTCAGGCGCTTCTCGGTCTCGACCGGCGTCAGCCGCCCGTCGATCCGGAGGATCGGCGGGACCCCGACCTTGATGTGCAGGTCCGATGCGCGCCGTTCGAACGTCAGCTTCAGCAATTCGCTCAGATTCATTTACGCCTCCACCTGTCTCTCGGTCCTGTGGCCTTTGGACATTTTACCACCGCGCTCGACGGCTGTCTCTTTTTCTTGCGGCGGCGCGGCCGCCTCGGGAGCGGCGGATACCGCGGGGGACAGACCGGCCGCTTCCCGCACCTTGGCCTCGATCTCCGCGGCCGTGTCCCGGTGCTCGTTCAGGAACTGTTTCACGTTCTCCCGTCCCTGGCCGATCCGCGTCCCGCCGTAGGAGTACCAGGCGCCGCTCTTCTCGATGATGTTCTTGTCCACGCCCATGTCGATGATCTCCCCGAGCTTCGAGATGCCTTCGTTGAACATCACGTCGAATTCCGCAGTACGGAACGGCGGGGCGATCTTGTTCTTCACGACCTTGACCCGCGCCCGGCCCCCCGTCACGTCGTCGCCGTCCTTGATGGCCGCGATCTTGCGGATGTCGAGCCGGACCGAGGCGTAGAACTTGAGCGCGTTGCCGCCCGTGGTCGTCTCGGGGTTTCCGAACATCACCCCGATCTTCATCCGGATCTGGTTGATGAAGTTGAGGGTCGTATTGGATTTGCTGATGGCGCCGGTGAGCTTCCGGAGCGCCTGTCTCATGAGCCGGGCCTGGAGCCCCATGTGGGCGTCCCCCATCTCGCCTTCGATCTCGGCCCGGGGGGTGAGTGCGGCGACGGAATCCACGATGATCACGTCCACGGCGCCGCTCCGCACCAGCGTCTCGGTGATCTCGAGCGCCTGCTCGCCCGTGTCGGGCTGCGAGATCAGGAGGTCGTCGGTGCGCACCCCGAGCTTACGCGCGTAGAGCACGTCGAGCGCGTGCTCGGCGTCGATGAACGCCGCCTGGCCGCCCGCCTTCTGGGCCTCGGCGATGATGTGCAGGGCCAGCGTCGTTTTTCCCGAGGATTCGGGGCCGTAGATCTCGATGATCCTGCCGCGCGGCACGCCGCCCACGCCCAGGGCGATGTCCAGACCCAGGGAGCCGGTGGAGATCGCCGGGATCCCCGCAGGGACCTCCTCCCTGCCCAGGCGCATGATGGACCCTTTCCCGAACTGTTTCTCGATCTGGCCCACCGCCAGTTCCAGTGCCTTCAATTTCTCCTTGTCCGCCATGTCGTTCTCCTTTCGCGCCCTGATGCCTGGGGGCTTTTCCTTCGTCTCTCGGTTATTTCAGTTCCACGCTTCCCACTTCCGTATAGACCGCTCCGTTTTGCCTGAGTTCGCTCTGCATCAGGCTGACGGCCGTCACCGTGAACCCGGACAGTTTGCTGTCCCTGATCCCCGCGAAGGCCGTGAGCCAGCGGTCGCGGGACCGGATGTCCTTGATGCGCCCGAGGGTCAGGTGCGGCGTAAAGGCTCGAGCTTCGCGCTTCAGTCCGCACCGAGTCATCGCGTCCTCGATCGCCTCCTGCAGCCCCCTGAGTCTCTCGACGTCTCCGGAAAGTCCGATCCAGACGACCCGGGCGTTCTTCGGTTCCGGGAAGGCGCCTGCGCCCTCTACCCCGAGGGCGAAGCTGCCGGTCCCTTGAGCAACGGACCGGATGCCTTCCCGGAGAGCGGGGACCTTCGCCTCCGGGATCTCTCCCAGAAATTTGAGCGTCACATGCATGCCCTCGGGCCTGGTCCAACTTGCGTCCACCCCTGCGTCTTTGAGTCGCTGCTGCACCTGGGCCAGTTCCGCCTTGATCCCCTCCGGGAGCTCAATAGCGATGAAGAGCCGCATACCGTCGTCCTTGGTCCCGTGGTGTACGCCTGCCGCTCAGGAGATGAGATAGCGCCGCACCATATCGAGTGCCGCCTGGGCGGCCCGCATCCGCACCTGTTCGCGGTTGCCGAGGAAGCGGTGTTCCGTCGTCCGGACGCCCTCGCGATCGGCCAGCCCCGTGTAGACCAGGCCCACGGGCTTTTCGTCGGAGCCCCCGTCGGGGCCTGCGATGCCGGTCACGGCAAGACCGAGGGCCGTGTCCGCCCGGTGCCGGATGCCCTGCGCCATGGCCGCCGCGGTCTCGCTGCTGACCGCACCCTGGCGTTCGAGCAGGTCCGCAGGCACTTCCAGGAGCGACTGTTTCAACCGGTTGCTGTAGGCCGTGACGCCGCCGATAAAATACTCCGAGCTGCCCGGAATAGCCGTGATGCGCGCGCCGATCATTCCGCCGGTGCAGGATTCCGCCACGGCGAGCGAGAGCCTCCGCTGTTTGAGAAGCGCGCCGACCACCTCGGCCAGGGTCGCGCCGTCCGCGCCGTAGACGGCGTCTCCCAGTTTTTCCCGGACCGTTTTCTCCGCCTCTTCCACAAGCCCCTGCGCCTGTTCGACGGTCGTTGCATGCGCGATGATGCGGATATCCACGCCCGTCTCGCCAGCCGTGAGCCCGACCACGGGGCGGCCCAGCCGCAGCAGCTCCTGGAGGGCGCCGTTCACCGCGGACTCGGACAGGCTGCTGGTATGCAGGATCTTCCTGCGCACGGCGCCCGTGCCCCGGAACCGCTGCTCCAGCAGGGGCCGCAGGCCTTCGCTGAACATGGCCCGCATCTCGACCGGGACCCCCGGCAACACGGCGATGAACAGCCTCTCCTCATCGATCGTGAACCCCGGTGCGATCCCCGCCGGGTTCCGGAGCAGCCGCGCGCCGGCCGGGATCAGGGCCTGGCGGTCGTTGGCGGCCACGATCTCGCGCGGTCTGCCCAAAAGCCGCGTATGGATGTCCTTGAGCGCATCCTCGTTCAGGATCAGCCGCTTCTTCGTGATCTTGGAGACGACCTTCCGGGTGATATCGTCCTCGGTGGGGCCGATCCCGCCGGTCACGATCACGAGGTCCGTGCGGCCCATTGCCCGCTGCACCGCTTCCTCCATATCCCGCTCGTTGTCCGCAACCGCGGTCTTGAAGGCGGTCTCGATCCCGAGCAGCAGCAGCTCTTCCGAGAGATAGAGCGAATTCGTGTCGAGCAGGCCGCCGGTCAGAAGCTCGGTGCCGGTGGCGATGATTTCAGCGCGCATGGAATGTCCCCTTGCAGTACGGCATCATCTCCAGTGCGCCGCGATCTGCAGCGCCACATTCGTGTAGATACCTGCCCCAAGATCGTCGATCATCACCCCGAGCCCGCCGGGGAGCTCCTGCAGGCCCCGCAGCGGCCAGGGTTTCACGATGTCGAAGAACCGGAACAGGAAGAACCCCGCGATCACGAACCCCCAGCCCTGCGGGACCAGGAAGAGGGAGACGAGCAGGCCCGCGATCTCGTCGATCACGATCGAGGAATGGTCCTTGCCGCCGAGGAGCGTCTCGGCCCGGCCGGCCGCCCAGGTCCCGATAACGATCACGGCGACGCCGACCCCGGCATAGGTCGCAATGCCGATGCCGCGCAGCAGCAGGTACAGGAACACGGCCACCACGGTCCCGGCGGTGCCGGGGGCGACCGGCGATCTTCCGGAATAGCCCCCCTGGGCTATCCAGAGTATCATGGCATTCGTAATATTCTTCATCGCACGTAAAACCTATTGTATATCAGGCCTTCTGGAGCGTCAATCGAATTTGATCCTCCAAAGGCTCATACACCCAGATCTTGCCGTCCGGCCCGCTCTCGTCCATCCTGCGCGCGAGCCGCTTCTTATAGAGATTCAAAAGACGCGTACCGCTCGTGTTCGCTTCGAGCCCCAGTCCCGTCGCGAGGTCGCGAGCGGACGCTTTCTTGTTCGTCCTGATGAACTCCAGCGTTTCCCGCAGATACCGGTTCAGACTGCCGATGACGGACTGCATGCCGTCCCGCATTTCCGCCACGACAGCAAGCTCTTTCCGCTCCAGGGCCACTTCGATGTTCTCCTTCTGGTTCTCGCTCAACCCGGCGAGCACGAGGTACTTGTCCCCATACTCCCCGGCGAGCAGTCGGGACACGAGCTTTGCCACGATCTCATCGGCGCAGGAGTAGTCGATCACCCCGATGTTCGCAAAGTCGAGGGCCACCACGGCCCCCGCGGGTTCCGCTTCCAGGTCCCGCTCGATCCGTTCCCGGATCGCCTGGCCCGACGGCCGGGTCACGAGATCCTTCGAACCGTTGCCGAGTTCGTTCTTTAATAATTTATAGAGATCATACTTGGTCATGACGCAATCCTGATTGACTTTTCCCCTGCCGGTACGTTTCGATCCTGGCTGGGAGAAAGCTTACTCTCCTCGGCCAAGCATAATCACGAAGTTCAATTGATTCAATTGAACCATATTTTACGATATTTGTCAAGTCTATTTTAAATTCCTCATAACTAATTGTATTAATTTATAATATTTTCTAGTTTCAGGAGGAAAACTACATTTCAGGCAGAGTAATATTGATCTGGCTACCGGGGAAGGAGATGAGGTTCCATTCCTGTTCCCTGCCGCGGGCCCAGGAGGGGATAAGAGAACGCCTAGCAGTCCCAGAACGGATCGAGAGCCTGCCGTTCCATTCTCCGACGAACTTCCGGACCCCGGCCAGACCGTGACCGCGTCCCTCGTCTTCGTACCGCGACGCGCCGTGCAGCAGGGCCTTGTCGATCGCCTCGAGATCGTTCTGCAGCTTGAACCGCTGCGCAAGGGACCGCCGGAACCCGATGCCCACATCCATGACCGCGATCTTGACCATGTTCCGGTTCATGCGGGAGTAACGATATTTCTGGATGCCCACGAACCCCTTGTTCTCGCTGTGCTCGATGATGTTCTGGCAGATCTCGGAGAGGGAGACGATGAAGCCGTTCACGGCCCGCTCGTCGTAATGGAGATGACGCGCCAGGATGGCCTGGGCGCGGTCGCGCACCTTGCCGACGATGAAGTGAATGTCATTCGACTTTGCGATGGGGGTGATTTCGAGCAGCACGTCGGAATCCGCGCTGCGCTGCTGTCTGGCAGGCGGGCCCGAGGCGCGTTCCAGAGAAAAATACCGCTTGGCTTGGGAAAAGAAATCCATCCGGTCGAGGTAGGTGAGGACCTCGCCGGATTCCGGGAGGAGCACGGTCTTCTGCACGTCCTCGAGCAGACAGAGCTCGCCGATCTCGAGGAGGCCGAGCATGCCGTAGGGGTCGATGAACGAAACACCGCGCAGGTCTATTGTTTCGGATCGGATGAAGGAGCGGAGGGTCTGCTCGAAACTTTCTTCGGTCAGCCGAAGCATGGAGGGACGGGGCATCGCGGGCCGGGCGGGTTCACGCCCGCTTGGGCGGGTCTTCGAGGCTCACGCCGCCGTCCCCTCCCTGAGGGACGCAGCAGCCGACGGCATCGAAGGCGAGCAGGATGCGCTTTTCCCGTTCCACCTTCTCAGGCGCAAGCGGCGCAGGAGGACGGGATCCCAGGACCCCGGCAAGCAGCTCCCGCGTGGGGATGGAACCGAAGCCTTCGCCGAGCACCTTCCCGTCCGCGCTGTCGAGAACCACGGCGGTGACCGGGTCCATCACCACGGCGATGGGGACCGGAGTTGCGGTCATGGTGCGGGCAGCGGCAACGGCGTGTCGTTCACGGGAATCGAGCGCTCCGGGTGCGCACTTGATCACCATGGCCGGTCTGCCTTCGAGGGTCACCAGGATATCCATGACCGAGTGCAGGCGCTCCCGACCCACGTGAACATCGAAGGACACCTGCGTCCGCACCTCGTCCCGTCCATAGCCCTTGTGATCGAGCAGCAGCCCCTCCGCAAAGCCCCTGACCGCTGCGGCCACCTCTTCACCGGTCCGCGCCTCCTGGTCCAGAATCGTCAGGATCTTTTTCTCCCGTGCAGCGAAATCCTCATCCATGACACACCTCTGCTTTATCGCTTTGCCGCTTTTTTCCGCGCCGTGGCCTTCCTTTTCGGAGCTGCAGCGCGCTTCGCCGCGGCTTTCTTCTTCACTGCCTTCTTTCCCTTTTTGATCGTCGCCTTTTTCGCCGTCTTTTTTCCGACTGTCTTCTTCTTTGTTGCGGACTTTTGAGTCGTTGGCTTCTTTTTCGTGGTCGCCGCAGCCTTCTTCGTCGTCTTTCTCCGCACCGGCCTGAGGACGGGCTGCTCATGGCTCACCGAAAGCGGCGCGGCAGGACGCACGGCAACGGCAGCGGTCGAGGCAGAGGAGGTCGACGCCGGGATGGCGAGCGGCCCTTTTGGCAGCGCGGGGCGGTCGGGCTCGCCGGTCAGCGTTCCGAGGATATCACGCTCCCGGACCAGGACGAGGTCCTCTTCGCCGATCCGATACGAATTGCCTGCGTAGCGCTCGTAGAGCACCCGCGCCCCGGGCTTCAGAACGGTCGGGATGAACTTCCGCTCCTCGCCTTCCTTCTTCTTCTTGCCGTACTTTTCCTCTTCCCAGGCGCCCGGCCCGATCGCTTCGATAGTCCCCTCCTGCGGCTTTTCCTTCGCCGAGTCCGGAATAATAAGCCCGCCGGCAGAGACCTCCTCCGCAGCGGACGGGCGGACCACGGCCCAGTCATGAAGCGGTGTCAATTTCATGGCAGCCTCTCCTCTCGTACAGAAAACGATCTGCTCCGGGAGGTATTATACAGAAAAAAAAATGGGCTGTCAAAATCGCCCCTGCGTGCCGTTCTCTGCGCATCGTGCATCCGGGGTCCGCAGCCTTCTCCTGTGCTACAATGGAGCTAGCCCGTTCATTCACCGGAAAAAGCAGGATCGCGCCATGAAACGCCTCGGGATCATCCTGGCATGTCTTCTCATGTTTTCCTCCACGGGCGGGCTGCCGCGGACTGCCGAAGGCGCGCAAAGCGCGGTCGCGGTCTATACCTTCGGCGTCGTGCCGCAGTATCCGCCGCGCAAGCTCTATGCGATCTGGCATCCGATCATTACGGAGCTGGAACGCAGGACCGGTCTCTCCTTTCGCCTCATCACGACGCTCACGATCCAGGATTTCGAACGGCAATATCTCGCAGGTTCCTTCGATTTCGTCTACATGAACCCCTATTTCATCGTCACGGCGGCGGAGCGACAGGGCTATATTCCGCTCGTCGCCGACGCCCGGCCGCTGCGCGGCATCCTGGTGACCGCGGCGCACGGGCCGATTCGCCGGGTTGAAGACCTCGCCGGCAAGGTCGTAGCCTTCCCCTCCCCCAACGCCCTGGGCGCCTCCCTTCTGATCCGCGCGGATCTGGACCGGCTCTTTCACACAGCGGTGAAGCCGCTCTACGTCAAGACCCATAGTTCCGTCTATCTGCACGTCGTGCAGGGGCTCGCTGCGGCGGGCGGAGGAGTGGAGAAAACGTTCGAAGAGCAAGACCGAACGGTCCGCGATGCACTCCGGATCCTTTACCGCACCCGCGCCATGCCTTCCCACCCCGTGGCTGCCCATCCCCGCGTCGCCGCTGCGATACGGGACAGGGTGCAGCAAGCCTTTCTGGCAATGGGGAAGACACGCCGCGGAAGAAAACTGCTCGCTCCCGTTCCGATCGCGGAGATCAAGCGGGTCTCGCTTGCCGACTATCTGCCCATGCGTTCCTGGGGCCTGGAATCCTATCGGGTGCAGACGGGCAGGCAAAAGCCCGAAAGAGGCGGTGCGCCATGACGCTGCGGACCAAGGCACTGCTGCCGGCTGCTGTGCTGAGCCTCCTGTTGACCGGCTACCTCTACGGCTACTGGATGCCGCACGCCCTCGTCGCCGAGGAGGCCGCATACCGCGACGCGCTCGGACGGCACCTCGACAGCGTGGCGCAAGGCCTGGTCCCGCTGCTGCTCGCGCACCAGCTCGCCACCGTGTACGAAGACCTTACGGCCCTGCTGCAACGAAACAAGGACTGGGTCAGCATCCGGCTTCTTGACGCCGACGGCAGGACGCTCTATCCGCTTGATGCGGCCCCGCCCCCCCCGGAGCGGGGAGACGATCTGCATATCATCACGCGACCGATCACCTACCTCGACATGCACCTGGGCACGCTGCGCCTGACCGCAGACTTTTTCCCCGTGTTGTCCGGTATCCGGGAACGCAACCGGCACCTCGCGTCGGCCCTGGTCCTCATGCTGCTCGGGTACGTGATCGCGGCCGGTCTCTTCGTGGACCGGCTCGTACGCCGTCCGATGAACCAGCTTGCGCGCGCTTCCGCCAAGCTCGCCCAGGGCGTCTTCGACGCCCCCCTGCCCCGCGCGACGCGGGACGAGGTGGGGTTGTTGGTGGACAGCTTCGGCGCCATGCGGGACGACATTGCCACGTTCCAGTTGGAGCTGGTGCAGCGGAACCGCGCGATCACGCAGCTCTCACAGGCCGTGGAGCAAAGCCCCGTCTCGATCGTGATCACCGATACGGAGGGTGCGATCGTGTTCGTCAACCCGCAGTTTACGCGGACGACCGGTTATCTGCCTGAAGAGGCGATCGGCCGGACGCTCGACCAGTTCCGGCCGGACCTGACGCCGCAGCAGGAACACGCCCGGCTCCGTGAAATGCTCCAAGCCGGAAAGGTCTGGTCCGGCGAATTCTGCAACCGGAAGAAGAGCGGGGAATCCTTCTGGGAATCCGCCTCGATCTCCCCCATCCGGGATGAACGCGGCGCGATCACGAACTACCTGGCGGTCAAGGAAGACATCACCGAGCGGAAAGAGGCGGAGCGAAAGCTCCGGGAGAGCGAAGAGTCGCTCAGAAAACGCGAGGCGCTCCTCAGGGAATCACAACGCGTCGGCCAGATCGGGAGCTGGGACTGGGACGCGGTCAACGACGTCATCTGGTGGTCCGATGAATACTACCGTCTCTACGGTATCGATCCGGCCACACCGACCCCGACCTACCAGGAGCACATCGCCGTCTACACCCCGGAAAGCGGGAGGAGGCTTTCGGACGCCGTGCAACGCTCTCTGGAGACCGGCGACGCCTACACGCTGGATCTGGAACTCGCATCGCCCACGGTCTCGACGCAGTGGATCATGGCCCGCGGCGAGGTCAAGCGGGACGCGACAGGCAAGATCTGCGGCCTGCGCGGCACGGCACAGAACATCACCGAACGCAAGCAGGCGGAGGAGGCGATCCGGAAACTGAATGAAGGCCTGGAGCGGCGTGTTGCGGAGCGCACGGCGGATCTCCAGCACCGGACGATCGAACTGAAAAACAGCCAAACCGCGCTCATGGAGATCGTCGCACATCTCAACGCGAAGACCGCGGAGCTGGAAGCGGCAAACGAGAAACTCCAGGAGCTCGACCGCCTCAAGTCCCTCTTTATCGCCTCCATGAGCCACGAACTGCGGACGCCGCTCAACTCCATCATCGGCTTTACGAGCATCCTGCTGAACGAGTGGACCGGTCCGGTCAACGACGAGCAAAAGGAGAACCTCGCCACGGTCCTGCGGTCCGGCAAACATCTCCTGACGCTCATCAATGACGTCATCGACGTTTCGAAGGTCGAGGCCGGCATGGCGGAGTCGGTCCGGGAGTCCTTCGATCTCGCCGATGTGGTCGCCGAGGCGGCGGGAACCGTGGCCCCGGACATCCGGGACAAGGGGCTGTCGCTTGCGATCGAGGCAACGCCGCACCCGATGCATACGGACCGGCGCCGGCTCCTGCAGTGCCTCCTGAATTTGATCAGCAATGCCGCGAAGTTTACGGAGCGCGGATCCGTCCGGATCGTTGCGGGACCGTCGCCGGACCGCCCCGGGACCGTCGCGATCGTCGTGGTCGATACCGGCATCGGCATCCGGGACGAGGATCTCCCGAAGCTGTTCGCTCCCTTCGTCCGGCTTGACGCGCCGATGCGCACGAAGGCGCCGGGGACCGGACTGGGCCTCTACCTGACGAAGAAGCTCACCACCGATCTGCTGGGGGGGACCATTACCGTATCGAGCCGGGAGGGCGAAGGCAGCAGGTTCCTGCTTACGCTTCCCGACTCCCTTGCGTGAGGTACCTATGGAGAAGGTACTCGTCGTGGAAGACAACTGGGACAATCTCCGGCTGATCGCCTACGCACTGCGGCGCAACGGCTATGAGGTCGTGTCCGCCGGGACCGGGGAGGAAGGCGTTGCACTCGCCTTCCGCGAACGGCCCGTCTTCATTCTCATGGACATCAATCTGCCGGGCATCGACGGCCTGGAGGCGACCGCACGGATACGGACAACAGAGGCAAACAGCAAGATCCCGATCATCGCGATCACGTCTTACGCCATGGCGGGAGACCGGCACCGGATCCTCGCCGCAGGCTGTACGGGCTACCTGGAAAAGCCGATCGATCCGCTCACCGTGATCGACACGATCCATGCAATTATCGGACGGAACCAGCCATGAAGATCCTGATCACCGACGACAACGGCTACGACCGAAAGCTCCTGCGATACACGCTGGAGCACCACGGTTTTACGGACATCGTCGAGGCCTGCGACGGCGAAGAGGGCATGGCTGTCGTGCGCAGGGATCGCCCGTCCCTGATCATCTCCGACGCCCTGATGCCCCGCATGGACGGGTTCCAGTTCCTGCAGGCCGTCAAGGCGGACGACGCGCTGCGGTCCATCCCCTTTATCTTCTACTCCGCCACCTACGCCGGGGACAAGGAGATCAATCTTGCCCTCACCCTGGGCGCGGAGACCTTCATCGTCAAGCCCGTGGAGCCGGACGCTTTCTGGAAGGCCATCAGCAGCATCGTCAAGCGCATCGAGAGCGGATCGCAGCAATCGCCGATGCAGCCGGCCGAGGAAGAGACCGCCTTTCTCAAACAGTACAGCAGGATCGTGGCAGACAAGCTGGAGGAGAAGATCCGGGAGCTGGAGCAGGCCAAGTCACGTATCGAGCAATCCGAGGCGTTCATCCGCAACATCCTCGAGACCGTAGACGAGGGATTTGTCGTGGTGGACCGTTCCTATCGGGTCCTTGCGGCAAACCGCGCCTACTGTGAGTCCGTGGGACTCCCGCGCGAGCAGATCCTGGGGAAGGCCTGCTTTGCCTGCTCCCATAAGAGCGACGCGCCTTGTTACGAGGTCGGCGAGGACTGCCCCGTCAGGACCGTCTTTGCCACCGGTGAACCGGCGATTGCCCAGCACACGCACTTCGACGAGTCGGGCGCACCGCTCTCGATCGAGGTCAAAGCATATCCCATGAAGGACCGCGACGGAACCGTCACGTCGGCGATCGAAATCGCGATCGACGTCACGGAGCGCCGGAGCCTCGAAGAACAGCTTCGCCAGGCGCAAAAAATGGAGGCGATCGGCAGGCTCGCCGGCGGCGTAGCGCACGATTTCAACAACATCCTCACGGCGATCGTGGGGCACGGCAGCATCCTGCAATTGAAGCTGCCGCCTGATGATCCGCTGCTCACGAACGTACAGCAGATCCTCGATTCGTCCAATCGCGCCGCCGCCCTGACCCGCAGTCTCCTCACCTTCAGTCGGAAGCAGATCATCCGGCCCGTCCGGCTCAACCTGGCCACGGTCGTCCGGAATCTCGAGTCGTTCCTCCGGCGGATCATCGGCGAAGATATCGAGCTGCGGACGCTGCTGGCGCGTGACGACGTGACGGTCACGGCGGACGCCGTCCAGATCGAACAGGTCCTGATGAACCTGGCGACCAATGCCCGGGATGCCATGCCCCAGGGCGGTCTCTTTTCGATCAAGCTGGACGAGATCCTCCTGGACCAAGACTTCATCGACCGGCACGGCGCCGGCAAGCCGGGCCCCTATGCGGTCCTGACCGTTGCGGATACCGGGAGCGGAATGGACGAAAAGACCCAGGAGCGGGCGTTCGAACCTTTCTTTACGACCAAAGAGGTGGGGAAAGGGACGGGGCTCGGGCTCTCGATCGTCTACGGCATTGTCCAGCAGAGCAACGGCCTCATTACCCTGCAGAGCAAGCACAATGCCGGCACGACCTTTTGCATCTATCTGCCGCTGTCCGTCGCCCCCGTCGTCCACCAGGAGGGCACCGCCGCAGCACCACGGCCCTCGGGCGGCGGGGAAACGATCCTCATCGCCGAGGATGACGCTGTTTTACGCGATCTGACGGAGGAATTCCTGCGTGGGGCCGACTACACCGTCATTGCGGCGCAGGACGGCATGGAGGCGGTGGAAAAGTTCGTCGCCCGGAAAGATGACATCCGTCTCTGCATCCTCGACCTCATCATGCCGAAATGGAGCGGCCGCCGGGCCAGTCGCGAGATCCGTGCAGTCAAACCGGACATGAAAATACTCTATATCAGCGGCTACCCCGCGGAATCCGCTCCCCGGGAATCGGACGACCGGGAACATTGCGAGATCATCCTGAAGCCCTTCTCCCCCCAGGAGATCCTGACGCAGGTCCGCAACCTCCTCGACTCATCGCCTGGACGTCAGCACGCTTCCCCGCAAACGCAAGGGACCTGACTGCTCGCTTGGGCAAGGTACTCCCGCATCAATCCGCGACTATCGGCGGATGGTGCTCCGACGAATCGAACGCCCGGACTGCCGCCGCGGCTCATCGCACCCGCTTTCGCGCTTCTTCCCCCTGCACCGCCCGGACGAACTGTTCCGCGATCCGTCCGTTCCTGCCGCCCGCGCCCAGCGCCCACTGCACGGCCAGCCGATCGAGTTCCTGCCGGGTCCTGCGCAGGCCGTACTTTTCCGCGTACGCTGCCACGATCTCGAGATAGGTATCCTGGGAAAAGTGATAAAAGCCCAACCGCAGCCCGAAGCGGTCCACGAGCGACACCTTCTCTTCGACCGTATCCGACGGACGGATCTCGTCACTGTCGTTGTCCGAGAACCGTGTGGGGACGAGGTGCTTCCGGTTCGAGGTGGCGTAGAACAGGACGTTTTCGGGGATCTCTTCCACACCGCCGTCCATGATCGTCTTGATCTCCTTGTAGCCGGTCTCGTTCTCTTCGAAGGAAAGATCGTCGATAAAGACGATGAAGCGGTAGGATGCGTGCGCGGCGAACAGATCGTACAGTTCCTGGATGGTCAGGATGTCATGAGGATAGACCTGGATCATCCGGAGCGGCGTGTCCGCAAAGGTGGCAAGGAGGGACTTCACAAGGGAGGACTTGCCGGTTCCCCGCTCTCCCCAGAGCAGGACGTTATTGGCCCGCAGGCCGCTCACGAAATTGTTCGTATTCGCGATCACGTCCTTCTTGATGGAGTCGATCCCGATCAGGTCGTCGTGATCGATCCGTGCGGGACGTTTGACCGGCTGCAGGGACTTCCGCTTCCCGTCCCAGAGAAAGGCCTGGTACGCGGCGAGCTGCGGCGACTCGGGCAGGCCGCCGACATAGCGGTCGAGCAGCCGGTCGAGCTTCGCGAGGAGTTGTCCGATCCGGGGTTTGTCCATTCCTGCCATCCGAGCCGCGCGCGATCCTCCGGGGAGTCTGCGGCGAGCATAAGAAAAGGGGATGACGGCAACATCATCCCCCTGCGGTATGTTCTTCTGATCGCGATTACTTCTTCGCCTTCACCGGCTCGTAGGTGCAGAAGGGCTCTGCGGCGAGGTAGTCGCCCGAGACGGCATAGGCGCGGGCGCGGCACCCGCCGCAGACCCGGCGGTATTCGCAGATGCCGCACTTGCCGTGGTAGTGGTCGAGGTCGCGCATCTGCTGGAAGAGCGTCGAGGTCGACCAGATCCGCGAGAACGGCTCCTTCTTGATGTCGCCGGCCTCTTCTTCCAGGAACCCGCAGATCTGGACCTTGCCCACGTGCGAGACGAAGGCGAAGCTCTGGCCTCCCATGCACCCCTTGGTCATGGCGTCGAGACCGTGCGATTCGCGCGTAACGGTCTTGCCCTTTTCCTTCTCACCCTGCCGGAAGATGCGGTAATAGTGCGGGGCGCAGGTGGGTTTGAACTGGATGGGCGACTTGTCCCGCATCTCGTAGAACCATTTCAGGGTCTTTTCATATTCCTCGGGCGGAATTTCCTGGTCCGCCATGTCCTTGGCGCGGCCCGTGGGCACGAGGAGGAAGGGGTGATAGGCGACGGCCCCCAGCTTGATGACCATCTCCAGGAGCTTCGGCAGGTCCTGCACGTTGTGCTTCGTGATGGTCGTGTTCACCTGGAACTCCATCCCGACCTTCTTGAAGTTCTCGATGGCCTTCATCACGCCCTCGAAGGCGCCTTCCACGCGCCGGAAGGCGTTGTGGCTCTTGGCATCCACGCCGTCGATCGAGAGCGACACGCGCATGATGCCCGAGTCCTTGATCTTTTGCGCCAGCTCTTCGGTCACCAAAAGACCGCAGGGCGCCATGACCATGCGCAGCCCCAGCGTGGTGCCGTACTGCGCGATGTCGTAGATGTCCGGCCGCATCATGGGCTCGCCGCCGGTCAGGATGATGATCGGATCGCTGAAGGACTTGACGTCGTCCAGGAACCGGTGGCATTCCTCGGTCGTGAGCTCCCCGGGATAGGGACCGTACTTGGCCGCGGCGCGGCAGTGGACGCAGTTGAGAACGCAGCTCCGGGTCACCTCCCACGCGATCAGGCGGGGCAGGTACTTCTTTTCGCCGGCACCGGCGGGATGGCCGGGTGACGTCTGGGGAAGCGGGGGATGGGGCATGGATGCTCCTTAGGGGAAGCGGGGAATTCGGGATCGCAAGCGCAAATCAACACGTTACGAGAAGGAGCGAACTGCCGGTCGATTTCGTTCGGCAGCGTCGATTCGGGCTTTGCTGCATACATTTCGATCGCAGCGTATTGTAACCAATCAAGCGATATTAGTAAAGTCCTATTTCCCCGGCCCTGCAGGCAACGAACGCCCGTGGACCGAAACAGGAAAAGGGAGACCGTGTCGCATGCCCCCGGGAATCCCTCACCCCCGGAGAATACCGCCGCTATCTCCGCGGGAAAAATGCCTTTTCTTTCTCGCCCGTTTTTTGTAGAATAGCCGTGTTCGTCACGGATGCGGGATCCTACGGCAAGGCAGACCTGCCACCCATACGCTCACTGCATGCTCTCCTGAGGGGAAAGGGCCTGGCGAGAAGCATATGAAAAAAATCCTGATCGCGAGCAATCTGAGACCGCTCCTCGTGCAGGAAGTAGGCTTTCTCGACCGAGATGACGTCACCGTCCTTACCGCCGACACGAACGAGGCGTTACTGCAGACCCATATCGAACACCACGTCAATCTCATCATCACCGGTTTCGACCTGCCGGGTCTCGGATGCGAAACGCTCTTCGACATCATCCGGCGGAGCCACGGCCTGCAGCAGGTATCCGTCATCATCGTCTGCGACGGAACCGCGCAAGCCCGGGACCGGGCAAAACGGTGCGGGGCGAACGTGATCATGACGCCCGACGCGCCCTCCCGGGAGTTCGGCCGCATGATCCAGGAATTGATCGATATCGCGCCGCGGAAGTCCTTCCGCATCGTCCTGACCGTGTCCGTGGACGGGAAATTCCAAAACAAAACGATCCTGTGCAGTTCTGAAAACCTGAGCGCTACCGGCCTGCTGCTCCGGACCGAGGAAGTGCTGGGCATCGGAGACCGGCTTGCATGCACGTTCTATCTTCCCGACGGCATCCGGATCGACGTCGAAGGAAAGATCGTGCGGGTCGTGGAAAGCTCCACCGATGCCGGCGGCAGCCTGTATGGTGTCCGGTTCACCGCAATCGACCCTGCGGCCAGGACCGCGATCGAGACCTTCATCGAGAAGGAATTCCAGTACCGGATGTCCCTCACACAACGCCTGCGCAGTTCCTATACCGTCTGAGCTGCGTCTTACTCCGGAACGTCGCTCCTCCGCATGCGCTTAACCTCCCCCCGCCGTTTCTTGCTGTCCAGTCGACGCTCCTTCGCCGCCTGCGGTGGCCGGGTCTTTCTCCTCGGCCGCGGCCGCTCCGTTGCCGCGCGCACCAGCGCCACCAGCCGCTCGATCGCGTCCTGTCGGTTCCGTTCCTGGGTCCGGTACCGTCGCGCATCGATCACGAGAATGCCGTCCGCGGTCACCCGTCTGCCCGCGATCCGGATCAACCGCGTACGCACATCCCCCCGAAGCGAAGGGGAATTACCGACATCGAATCGGAGCTGTACCGCGGTCGCCACCTTGTTCACGTTCTGTCCGCCGGGGCCAGAAGCGCGGACAAAGCGCAGCTCGATCTCCGCATCAGGCAGCCGGATGGCCGGCGTAATCTCGATGATGGCATCGCTCCGATCTCCTGCTAAAACAGCCTTGCAATGAGCGCCGGGACCGCGGTCTCCACGGTCATCGTCCGCTCTCCGATCCGGACCGGGGTGAACCCCGCGGCTACGAACCGCTCCAGTTCATAGGGAAGAAATCCTCCTTCCGGTCCGATCACCAGGGTCACGGGACCGCCCGGGTTGCACGGGCAGGAGTCCGCTGCACCCGGATGCGCCACGAGCCGGTCCGTGCCTTTGCTGATGCCCGGCAGTTCGTCCTCGATGAAGGGCTTGAAACGCGGCCGGATCGCCACCTCGGGCAGAATCGTGTCTTTCGCCTGCTCGAGGCCGAGAACAACCTGGTTGCGCATCGCCTCGGATTCCAAGAACGGGCTCTGCCAGTAGCTCTTTTCCACACGCGCGCCGTTCAGCAGCACGATCCGTTCCACTCCCAGCGATACTGCAGACCGAAGCACCCGCCGGAGGACCTTCGGACGCGGCAGCGCAAGGATCAAGGTCAGCGGCAGTTTCGGGGGCGGCAGGCGTTCCAGCCGCACCTCCATTTCGAGGACCTCGGGGTTCAGGTGGATGATCCTCCCCGTCCCGATCCGGCCTCCCACCAGCCCGACGCACAGTTCGTCGCCCACCGCGGCCCGGTGGACCAGACGCACATGGTCTCGCCTGCGGCCGGCAAGGAAAACGCGATCCGTTCCCGCGACGAAATCGGTCGGAAAGAGAAGGATGAGGTTCAGCGGCTGCCCCCCTGCATACGGCATCTTTCAGACGGCAGGATCCCCACTTCCCCCTCGCGCGTCTGGACGGAGGAAAACGAGGAGGAGGGGCCGGGATGCTGCGAGGAGCAGTCCCACGCTTCCGGCCGCGTTCTTCCGCGGACCCGCCTGTCCTCTACGGGAAAGGTGCATACTGCACCTTGACGATCGTGAAGACCGCATCGCCCTTGGGCCGCTTCACCACGACCTCATCGCCTTCCGTCTTTTTCATGAGCGCCCGCGCCATGGGCGAGTCCATGCTGATGAGGTTTCGCGCCGGATCGAACTCGTCCGGCCCGACGATGCGATACTCGACCGCGTCACCCTGCTCGTCGGCAAGACGGACCCAGGCCCCGAAGAAGATCCGCGTCTCGTCGTCCGGCGTGCTGTCCACCACCACGATATGTTCGAGACGGTTTTTGAGATGATGAATGCGGGCATCGATCTCGCGAAGCTGCTTTTTGCGATAGATATATTCCGCGTTTTCGGAACGGTCGCCCTCGGCGGCGGCCGCGGCCAAGGCGGCGGTCACTTCCGGGCGCTTCACCCTCCAGAGAAAGGAGAATTCGTCGGCAAGCCGTTTCTTGCCTTCCGGCGTGATGTAGGGGGACCCCGGTCTCTGCGGTGGACGATATCTGCTCATGGCAATTGGGAAGGAGGGTGCTGGAGGGATTCAACAAAACAGGCCCGCGGGATCAGCCGGGTCAGTCCGACCGCTGCGACGCGAACATGTATTCGACGTATCCGTTGATCTGCGTCTTCGCCTCGTCGGTAACCTGTCGGTATTTCCGGATCATCTGGATCTCCAGGGGATCCATGAGTTTGCCGAGGTACTCGGTCTGTTCGGCGGAAATCGGGAATTTCCTCTTTTCCCGCCATGCCTTCGGCCGCGACGGCGGCAGAAGAAATCCCTTAACGTCCTCCGGCATCTTCTGCTGGTGGGCCGCCAGGATCAGGACCGAACGGTCCAGCCCCAGACGCTGTGCGATCTGGCCGATGGTCTTGTCTTTCGGGATATGGTTCTTGTTGAGAGTGACCCGCAAGAGTTCCGGGCTTATGCCCAGCAGCTTCGACGCATTTTTCAGACCGTACACGCCTTTTTGATCCAGCGCTTCTTTCATCAGATCAGCCAGACTCATCGTTCCCCTCCGCGTGGCAGTATCCGCTCCCCAGCGCCTGCTGCATCAGGATTTTGCCTTGGTCTGCATAGGAAATGGCGCGCGGCCAGCGCGGCGCGATTCCCGTCCTTGCGATTGCAACAAGGTAGCACAGGCAATCCCTGCTGTCAATACCCCTCCCTCCCCCGAAAATACCCTGGGAGGGGTATGGACGGATGCCATCTCGTCGGCTATAGAGTATATACGGGTAACGTCCGAACCGGCATGCTGAGAGGAGGAGGCCCCCATGGTATTTCAAGCCAAGGCAAAATGTCCCAACGGGCATCTGGTGGAATTCGGGCCCTGCAACAGCAGGAACACGATCTTTCTCCTCTTTCATTCGACCTGCACCTCTACGGACCATGAAGTGCTGTCGGCTGCCGAAATCCGGTGCCGCCGCTGCAACACCGTCCATCACCTGCGCATCTGCCCGATCTGCAATTCCGCCATTCCCGTTACGGCGTTCCGCCAGCGCAGCATAACGGAGCGACTGAAGGGGGCCTTTCGACGGCCCTTCCTGCCCGTGCATCCGCGGCCGTGCCTACTCAACGACCGTCACCGTTAGGCCCGCGCCCTGGCTCACGATTCTGCCCGTCACGCTCCCGAGCAGATGCCGGGGAGAGCGATCGCACCGTCCTGTCACAATGGTCTCGTATCCCTTGTCCCTGGCCACCTCGACGATACTCGCAGCCGCATCGGTCGAGTCGGAGATCGACTGCACCGTAATGCGCTCCTTTCCCACGCCTGCCGTCGTCAGCATGCCGATCGCTTGTTCGAACACGGGCTTCATCTTCGCGGCGCGGTCCGCAAGCCATTTGTCCACGATCGTCTTACGGCTCTTTTTTTCCTCCTCGGAAAAAATATGCCCCTCGTCCCAGAAAACGGCCGGGAGGTTCGGGAGCACATACACCAGCCCAATCTGCAGGTCCGGGGTTGCGCCGAAATGTCGTGCCACATATTCCACGGCCTTCATGGCGCTCGATGAATCGTCCAATGCCACGAGCAGCTTGTTCATGCCTCCTGCCTCCTCTTCTCTTTCCTGGCGGCTAAACATAACCGCCTCTACAGAAAGAATACCGGAAAGTCGCAAAAAAGACAAGGCCGCATCAGGGGAGCCCCCTCCGGCATCCCGACTTGTCGGGACGAATATGAACGCGCCCTCCCGCCTGCACCAGACCTCCGCTTTCCTGGTTCTTTTCCCGCTCCGTCATGGTATAGTGATCGACCTTGGACGAGGAGCCCGATGCCGCCCGCGACCCTCATACGCTCGCTCCGCCACCGCAATTTTCGTCTCTTCTGGACCGGCCAGCTCGTGTCCCTCATGGGCACCTGGATGCAGAACGTCGGCCAGGCATGGCTCGTGCTGGAGCTTACCCATTCCTCTCTCAAGCTGGGGATCGTGGTAGCCCTTCAGTTCTCGCCCATGCTCTTCCTGGCGTTCTTCACCGGACCGCTCATCGACTCGGTCAACAAGCGAACGATCATCCTCATGACCCAGACCGCGCTTATGCTCCTGGCGTTCACGCTTGCGCTGCTCGACGCAACAGGCGTGGTCCGGTATTGGCACGTGGCGCTGCTTGCAGCACTGCTCGGCGTCGTGAATACCGTGGACATGCCCGCCCGGCAGGCGTTTCTGATCGAGCTGGTCGGGAAAGAGGACCTCATGAACGCCATCGCGCTCAATTCCACCATCTTCAATGCAGCACGGTCCGTGGGGCCGGCGTTGGCAGGTCTGCTCATCGGGGCCGCAGGTACGGCCGTCTGTTTCTTCGTGAACGGTGTTACCTTCCTCGCCGTCCTCGGGGGCCTTCTCCTGATGACGTTCGCCGGTCCCCCGCCCCTCCGGCGGCCCTATCGCGTCACGGCCGACGTCCGAGAGGCGCTCCATGCCATCCGCACCACCCCGGCGGTCAGAACGACGATTTTGCTTGTCGCCGGGGTCAGCGTCTTCGGGACGAACTTTTCGGTCCTAGTCCCTGTCTTCGCCCGCCAGGAGCTCCACCGGGGCGCCGCGGCCTTCGGCTTCCTGATGTCTTCCTTCGGGTGCGGGGCCTTGATCGGCGCCCTGTCGCTCGCGTTGTTGAGCCGATCGGGCCCGCGCCGGTCCATCCTCTTTGGCGGCGGTCTGGCGCTGTCCGGGGCGGTGCTCCTCACCGGTCTGCAGCACTCCTACGGTCTGACCGCGCTCTTGCTCGCCGGTGCGGGATGGTCCATGGTTACCTTTTTCGGCATGGCAAACACGACGGTGCAGCTCAATACCGCCGACGGCCTGCGCGGCCGGGTGATGAGCGTCTATACGCTGGCATTCGGGGGCATGACCCCGATCGGGAGCCTTTTCGCCGGGACGATCGCGGAACGATTCCGGGTGTCGGCGGCATTCGTTGTCGGCGGGATTCTCTGCGGCGCGCTGTTTCTTCTGTCGCTGGCAAAGGGCGATTCCTGGAGCGGTAACGCGTAATCGATGGTATCATCTTCAGTATGGAAACCCACGAGATCGTCATCCTGCGCGAGCTCATCATCCTGCTCGCCGTTTCGCTCCCCATCACCTACGTTTTTCATCGCTTCAAGCTGCCGCCCCTCGTCGGGTTCCTGGTCACCGGCGTCCTGATCGGGCCGCACGGCGCGGCGGTCGTCACCGAGACGGGTACGGTTGAGCGCCTGGCGGACATCGGCGTCGTGCTGCTGCTGTTCGCCGTTGGCCTCGAATTTTCGATCGAGGATATCGTTCGGTCGGGCCGTACGCTCCTGCTCGGCGGCATCCTGCAGGTCCTGCTCACCATCGCGGTGATCGCCGTCGCCGCCCTCGCCCTGGACTTTCCGGTCCGCCAAGCGGTCTTCTTCGGCTTCCTCGCCTCCCTCAGCAGCACCGCCATCGTTATGAAGATGTATACGGACCGGACCGAACTCGATTCCGCGCATGGCAGGCTCGGCACCGGCATCCTGCTGTTTCAGGACATTGCAGTGGTCCCGATGATGCTCCTGCTGCCGGTCTTGAGCGAGACCGGAACGATCACGTCCCTCTCGATCGTCGTATCGCTCGGCAAGGCCCTGCTCGGCCTGGCTGGCGTCTACGTCTCGGCTCGTCTCCTGGTCCCCTACCTGCTCCATCAGGTCATTCGGCTCCGGAACCGCGAGATGTTCTTTCTGCTCATCGTCCTGCTCTGTCTGGGAGCGGCCTGGGTCACTTATACGCTCGGTCTTTCCCTCGCGCTCGGCGCCTTTCTCGCAGGGCTCATCATCTCCGAGTCCGAATACAGCCACCATATCTTCGCGGAGATCTTGCCCTTTCGGGACTATTTTGCCAGCATTTTCTTCATTTCCATCGGCATGCTGCTCCAGACGGCCTATTTCCTGGCTCACTGGCCCGTCCTGCTCGCCATGACGGCCCTGTTGGTTTTCGTCAAGACCGGACTCACCACCGCCGCCGCCTCGGCGCTCCGCTATCCTCTGCGCAGCGCTCTCCTTACCGGCCTCGGACTTGCCCAGATCGGAGAGTTCTCCTTTCTGCTCGCCGGTCAGGGGCGGAGCAGCGGGCTCATGAGCCCGGACATATTTCAGATGTTCATCAACACCTCGATCCTGAGCATGGTCGCATCGCCATTTCTCATCCAGGCGGGTCCACGGCTGACCGCGCGACTTCCGGAACTTTCGTCGGGGCCGAGCGGGGGATCAAGTTCCTGCACACTGCAGGGTCACACGATCATCGCCGGATACGGTCTGAACGGCAGGAACCTCGCCAAGACGCTGAAGGCCACGCACATTCCCTACGTGATCCTCGAGGTCAATGCCGATACCATCCGGGCGGCGCGCGCGGAAGGCGAACCGATCGTCTACGGCGACAGCACGCGCACCGACGTCCTCACCCGTGCGGGAGCGCACTGCGCCAAGGTCATTGTCTACGGCATTTCGGATTACGAGGCCGCGCGCCTGTCGGTCCGCGCGGCGCGGAGCCTCAATCCCTCTCTCTTCATCCTCGTTCGGACGCGGTACGCCTCCGACGTCGAGGAGCTTATCCGTGTCGGGGCGGACCAGGTGATCCCTGAAGAATTCGAGACCTCCATCGAGATCTTTTCGCGGGTTCTGCATGAATACCATGTCCCGGGTAACGTGATCGCATCGCAGGTACAGCTCGTGCGTTTCGAGGGATACAAGATGCTGCGCGGTATCTCGCTCGATCAGGAAAACATCGGCCCGGTCGCGGCGCTGTTTGCCGGCGCCACGGTCGACACCGTACAGATCCAGCCCGAGTCTTCGGCAGTGGGAAGGACTCTGCGGGAACTTGCAGTTCGCCGGGATACGGGGGCCACGGTCATCGCGATCGCTCGGGAAGGAGCGGCCGTCACGAACCCCCTGCCCGATTTTACGCTTCGCCGGGACGATATAGTCGTACTGCTCGGGGCCCATGCGGAGTTGGACCGGGCGATCGCGCTGCTCACCCGGGATGGACAGGGGTGACGTGCTCGCCAGGATCGGCGAAGGAGGGAGTTGCCATGCCAAGCGAACTCCAGTATAATGGCGCAAATGGGAGAGGTTACGGAGCTGGTGCCCGTCCCGGACTTCAAATCCGCTGTCACCGTGCGCGAGTACGGTGAGGTGAGTTCGATTCTCATGCTCTCCCGCCAAAGCAGCGAACAGGCCCTCACGGCAACGGCGTGGGGGCCTCTTTTTTTCTCTGTTCGGATGCGCACACAACAAAAACCCCCGCGGCGAACCGCGGGGGCCGGGTGGAACACGACTGATGAGACCGCCTTACTACTTTTGGTGGCACTTCATACAGTTCCCTTTCGGGTTGAACGCCTTTTTGCCGTTGTGACAGTGGCCGCAGTACTTGCCGGCATAGATGTCCGCCATGGTAATCTTGTCGGCGCCCTTCTTCATCTTGAAGATGGCGGGATGGCAATCCTTGCACTTGAACCCGTGATCGGCATGGATCTTGCCGCTGAACACGACCTTACCCATGGGCTTGCCACTGAACTCCACGGTCATTCCGGACGGGACCGCGGAGGCCACCATCGCAAATGAAAGCATGGCAACGACGGCGATGAACAGAACAACGAGTTTCTTCTTCACCCAGTATCACCTCCTTTCAATGCTGGTTTTCATGATGGCGTGCCGGCCCTCCCCCATGTGGGGCGCCGGTACGTCGGCATACTATTCCAAAAACAACTGCGGATTCCGGTATTCGTGACAGGTCACGCAGACCTTCTTCGCTTCTGCCTTCGACACCTTCCAGAGATGCGGCTTATGGCAATCCGTGCACTTCATGTCCATGGCCAGATGGATCCGGTGTTTCTTGCTCTGGACCTGCGCCGAATGGCACTTGAGGCAGACATCCATCTTCGGCCGGAGTTTCCCCTTGTCGTGGGGTTTGTGACACTGGTAGCAGTAGAACTGCATGGGCGAATCCGCATTATACTGGATCTTGATGGCCTTCTTGATGATGGCCGCATTCGGCTGGAAGTAGCGAACGTCCATCGTCCCGTCGGCAATCAGCTTTTTCCGGATCGTATCGTCCGAGCTGTGACAGAAGAGGCACTTTAACCTTCCCGGTTTGATGTTGTCCGTCCGGTCGGTATGGCAGTTGATGCAGGCCAGCCCCCCCATGCCCACGCCGTGCACCTCTCTGCCCTTATGGCACTTCGTGCAGAATTTCTCCGTGGGCAGGAACTGATGGAGCCCCGACTTGTCCGGCTTGACCTCGCCGTGACACTGCGTGCATTGAATCTGCTGCATGAAGACATGCTTTGCATGGAACAGGGAATTATTGATCCGGGGGGCCTTCCCCTTCCCGGTCGTGTGGCACCGCTCGCAGACCTCCTGGTGCACGATCGTCTTCCCATGGCGGGCGGGCACCGAGGTCGGACGGTGCAGGATGAAGCTGATGAGCAGCTGGTTCTGTTCGGGGATCGTCAGGTGATGACACTGATGGCAGTTGAGCGTCTTGTGTGCGCTCTTCGCCCAGCTGTCGTAGGCGGGCTGCATCAGATGGCAGCCCACACAGAATTTCGGATTGTTCTGGGTAAAATCGTAAAACTTGTATGCCACCACCCCGCCGCCGACCACAATTACCAGGATAAGCGCCGCGATCACCGTCTTGGCCTTGAGCGACAGCGGCTCCTTCAAGTGCCCAATAGCCCGCGTAATCCTTCCCTTCAACCCGTCGCCTGCCATATGCCCCCCTTAGTGTCCGATTTTTTTCTTTCCGGTCACTAAGTTTGCTTATATAGCATAGGTTGGCGAATCTGTCAATAGGGATATTCGTTCCTGCCTCGCCAAACCGGCCGGAGTGCGCAGAAAAGCACAGAAAAATACGGGACCTGAAATCAGGTCCCGTATCGAGAACAGCAGTGCGTTCGCTCTTCGTGCTACGCCCCTTCCTCCAGGAATACCGGGAAGATCATGTTGCAGATCCAGAAGAGGATGAAGGGCAGGATGCCGACGGCAATCGCGCCGAAGACGCCTTCCTTGAATGTCTCCCACGTGGTCGGCCAGACGGGGATGTGATAGTCCATATAGCCCTTAAAGGTGAGCGAGAACTCCTGCCCACCGATCACCACGTTCCACCGCATCATGAACACGCCGAAGAGCACCAGGATCGTGAGGACCACTGCCCGCCGGATCGTGAGACCGGGGACGATCAGCATGATGAGCGGGATCAGGTTGCCGATCGTGTACTGCAGGATGAAGATGTCGAAGAAGTCGCGTCCGTAGATCAGGCTGCGGATCACGTCCCAGGACTTGACCGCCGTGTAGCCGCGGAAGACCTGGTCCAGGAGCTCGAGGCTGATCGCGGCGATCATGAAGAAGAGCAGGAACTTCGCCGTCAGACGCATGTCGTGGATCTCGGCGCCCTTGATCTCCTCCTGGGTGTGGTACATGCCCTTCGGCCGCTTACGAAGCGCCGAACGCTTCTTGATCTCCATCACGACGATGTAGGTGAGCATGCAGAGCGCGATGCCCGAGACCACGGCGGACATGATGAAGATGACCGGCATCAGGGGCGTCATCCAGAGCGCGTTCGCCTTGACGGACCCGAAGATGAACCCGGCATACCCGTGCAGGAAGCAGGCGACGGGGATGCCGATGGCCGACATGATCGTGACCGCCTTCTCGTCCTTGTGCAGGGAGGCCTCGCTCAGATCGAAGGCGCCGAGGGTCAGGATCGTGAAGATCCAGTACGCGATCGTCTCACCAAAGCCCCGGTCCTGCTTGTCCCGCAGCCGCAGCGATGTCTTCACGAAGTGCGGGCGGTACATGAACCAGAGCTCCGATGCCACGACGGCCCCGTAGGCGAAGAACACGATGCCGAAGGCCGCGATGGCCGAGGTGAAGTGCGGCGTCATGAACACATTGATGCCCCGGAAGGGATGCTGCAGGTGCAGGGCAATCGGCAGCGGCGCCACGGGCAAGAGGGCAAACGAAAAGACGAGCGCGAAACGCGCCATCTCCTTCAACTGCTTGACCCCGAAGACGTGATAGAGCGACGACAGAACGAAGGCCCCCGCCACCAGTCCGGTCATGTACGGATACATCACGATCTGGATGCTCCAGTAGATGAACTCGTTCGGGTAGACGAAGAGCTCTTTAACGGTCCATAATTCTCCGTGTGCTAGCATTACCGCACCTCCTTGTCGAGACCCACGTAGTAGACCTTGGGATTCGTCCCGAACTCAGGCTTGAGCACCTGGACCCGCTCGGTCAAGACGGTCTTCGTGACCGGGTCGTTGGGATCCTTGAGATTGCCGATCTGGCGGGCACCGAAGGGGCATGCCTGCACGCAGGCGGTCTTGAGGCCCTTATGGATCCGGTGGTAGCAGAACGTGCATTTCTCGGCCGTATGATACACGGGGTGGAAGAAGCGCGCACCGTAGGGGCAGGCCATGATGCAATAGCCGCAGCCAATGCACCAGGTGCGGTCCACGAGCACCACGCCGTCCGGCGTCTGGTAGGATGCACCCACGGGGCACACCTGGACGCACGGGGGGTTCTCGCACTGGTTGCAGAGCTTCGGCACGAAGAAGCCCTTCGTGACATCCTTGATATCGATGTCCAGGAACTTACCCTCGCCCAAGGCGATCTTCGAGGTGGTGAACCCGTCCCGCGCGGCCATCGGGCTGTCGGCATGGGTCTTGCCGTCCTTGGTGATGACGTACCGCTCGACCCACGTCCGGGAGACGCTGGAGTCGTAGGGGACATTGTTCTCGAGCTTGCATGCCTTGACGCAGAGTCCGCAGCCCACGCACTTCGTGGTATCGACGATGAAGCCCCACCATTCCTTGGTCGTCTTGTCCGCGTTGACCTGCGCCATCAGTTTTTTGGGATCGACGACCTCCAGAGCCGCGAGGGGCAGTGCCATACCGGCGACTCCCAGGGCCGTGTTTCGTAAGAAATTTCTTCGCGTAATCATTTCAGGCCCTCCATAGGATTATGCGGGTTATGACAATCAGCACACTCGATGCCGGGATTGTGCTTGTCGGGATCGATACTGGGGACGTTCACCCGCCCGCTCGTCGGATAGGGCAACGGGTAATGGCACCGGAGACAGAGCGCTCTGCTCTTGTTGATGACGAGCTTGGGGGTCTTCTCGGAATAATGGTCGCCTGCGGGGCCGTGGCAGTTCTCGCACTGGATGATCTTATGGGGGCTCTTCATGATGCTGTTGTACTTGTCGGGGTGGCATTGCTTACAGTACTCCCTCCCCTGGTACATGACCGGCATGTTCTTCCAGTCCTGCTCGTTCCCCAACCGGTGCCATCCGTACATGTACCCGCGCTCGTGAATCCCGAAATCCTTGGGCACCAGCCAGATCCTGGCAAGGAAAATCAGAATGACGAGGGCGATGGTGACGTATAACGGCCGTAACACGTGATTCTTCATACCTTCCTCCTTCCCTGATTGGATTCCCTCCCTTATTACCTTTTACCCGGTCGGTGCGGCTCCCGGGGCTCTACCCTCCCCTATGCAGCGTCTGTTTCATATGCGTAACCCCCTCCCAAAGAATGGCCGCGAAGCAGAGCGAGAACCCCGCGACGAGGCCCAGGATATGCAACAATCGCCAGCGAATGACGATGAACAGCACGACGAAGATGACCGCAAGCTTCAGGAGCCCGATGACCGCAGCAGCGAAGGTCGCCAGCGCGCGCGTCGCGCCCTTCCGAAGATAGACCCGCTCCACGGATACGGCGAGCCACCGGAAATTGATGAGGCCGAGAATACAGCCGCACAGCACGCTTGCCGGCACGAACCACCAGCCCGGCTCCGTCTTCCGGAGCGAGGGCAAGGCGAGGGCGACCGCAACGGCGGGGATCGCCAGGATCGCGGTCTTTTTCGTCACGCCCCGGATGAGCGCAGCGACCGCGGCTTTGCCTATGAGGATCGGGTCCGTCATGGTCATGCTCGATCGTCGCGCTCCTCTTTCTCCATATCCTCCAGCGACTCCCGCCCCCGCCGGGCATAGACCACGAGGTTCCGGAACCCGGCAATGATGCCGAGCAGCAGGAATACGGCCGTGAGCCAGGGGGACGTACCGAGCCAGGCGTCCAGCTTCAACCCCACGAAGAGGCCGATCAGGGTTGCGAGCACCATGGAGATTCCCACGGTGCTGAGTACGCCGAGCGTACGCCAGAGCCTGCGGTCTTTTTCTTCCATGGACAGGAGGCGTCAGCCGTTGTTCACCGGGCCCGTATACTCGCACGCGCAGCAGCGATCGTCCTGGCGATGTCCCGCGGCGTGTGCGCGAGGGACAGGAACGCGGCCTCGAACTGCGACGGTGCGAGGTTTACGCCGTTCTTGAGCATGGCGCGGAAGAACGCGCCGAACCGCGCCGTGTCCGAGGACTTCGCACTGGCGAAATCGGTCACCTTCCGGTCCGTAAAGAAGGCGGTGAACATGGAGCCCACACGGTTCACGGTCGTCGACACGCCCGCCTCGCGGGCGACGTCGCGCAACCCCGTTTCGAGCTCTGCCGCGCCCGCCTCCAGGTTCTTGTACACGCCCGGTGGGGCGAGCAGTTTCAGCGTCTCGATGCCGGCCGTCATGGCCAGGGGATTACCCGAAAGCGTGCCCGCCTAGTAGACGGGGCCGAGCGGAGCGATCTTCTGCATGATCTCCCGCCTCCCCCCGTATGCGCCGACCGGGAGCCCGCCGCCGATCACCTTGCCGAGACAGGTCAGATCGGGTTTGACGCGGTAGCGCTGCTGTGCGCCGCCGAAGGCCACGCGGAAGCCCGTCATCACTTCGTCGAAGATGAGCACGATCCCGTAGCGGTCGCAGACCCGGCGAAGCCCTTCGAGGAACCCCGGCTCGGGCGGGACACACCCCATGTTTCCGGCAACGGGCTCCACGATGACGCAGGCGATCCGTTCGCCGACCCGCGAGGCGACGTCCTCGACCGCGGCCAGATCGTTGTACGGGACGGTGAGCGTGTGCTTGGCCAGGTCCGCAGGAACGCCGGGACTGTCGGGAAGACCGAAGGTGGCGACGCCGCTTCCGGCCTTGACGAGCAGGCTGTCGGCATGGCCGTGATAACACCCCTCGAATTTCAGGATCGCATCCCTGCCCGTGAAGCCCCGCGCTGCGCGGATGGCGCTCATGGTGGCCTCGGTGCCCGAACTGACCATACGCACCAGTTCGATGGACGGGAACGCTTTCTTGACCATCTTCGCGAGCGTGATCTCCAGTTCCGTGGGCGCCCCGAAGCTGGTCCCCTTCGCGATCGCCTTCTTGAGCGCCGCAGTCACCGCGGGATGTGCATGGCCAAGGATCATCGGTCCCCACGACAGGACGTAGTCGAGGTACTCTTTCCCGTCGGCGTCGATGATCTTCGCTCCCTTTGCCTTTGTGATGAACAAGGGATCGCCGCCTACGGAACGGAAAGCGCGCACCGGGCTGTTCACGCCGCCGGGGATATGCTGCTGCGCCTCTTTGAACAGCCGTTTGGACCGGGAACCTGCCATAATACTGAACTTATCCTTTAGTATTAGAAATCACGGTTTAGGGAAAAAACACGTTGAGCAGAATAATGCAAAAGCCCTATCAAAGTCAACACAAAGCTTGCACAGATCGGCACGACTCCGGAAAGGGGAGCCAGAAGGTAAATCAGAAGAGCTGCTGACACCGCCGGATAACTTCCTCCGATCAGGTCAGATCATGGTGTTTCTGGATGAATCCGGCCACACCAACGGCATCGTTCAGGTTGAAACACGGGATGTCGACGACAAAGGACCGGTCGCTCACGAGCGCCAAATAGCCGTCGTCGTCCATACAGAGCGGCCGCTCGCCCGAGACGCCGGAGCGAAAGACCTCGATCCTGCTCCTCTTGGCCCCTTTGAATCCCTCGCACAACACGATGTCGACCTCACCCGCCAGGGCGGCCAGTTCGTCCAGCGCAGGCTCGCGCGCGACGTTCCGAAGGAGCGCGATCCTGCCCGGGCCGGCGAGGACCACGGAATCGGCACCTGCCTGCGCAAAACGAGCCGAATCCTTACCCGGCATGTCGATAGTGAAGCCGGACGCAGCGTGCTTCACGACCGCCACGCGCACGCCACGCGCCTTCAGAACGACGACGATCTTTTCGATCAGCGTGGTCTTGCCGCTGCCGGCGGCCGCGGCAACGAACGAAACGAGCGTCACGGGGCGCCCACCGTCAGGTCGGTGGTCGTCGGTTTCTTCCGTTTGCCGAATATGCGCGCGAAAAGGATCCCGATCTCGTACAGCATGTAGATCGGAACGGAGAGAATAGTTTGATTGAACACGTCGGGGGTCGGCGTCAGAATAGCGCCAAGGATGAATGCGCCGAGGAACGCGAACTTCCGGTAGCGGGCCAGAAAGTTGGGGTTCACGATGCCCATGCGGCTCAGAAGCACAATGATGAGCGGAAGCTCGAAGACCAAACCGCTCGCCAACAGGAACTTCAAGACGAAATCGATGTAGTCGCCGATCCGGATGATCGGAACAAGGTTTTCGGTCTTATAATGCAAAAGGAAGGGGATTGCCACGGGGAGCAGCATGAAATAGCAGAAGCAAACACCCACGGCAAAGAAGAGGGTCGAAAACACCACGAAGAACCCGACGAAACGCCGCTCCCGCGGCAAGAGCCCCGGCGCGATGAACTTCCAGAGCTGGTACATGATGAAAGGGAAGACCAGCATGAGGCCCGCGATGAGTGCGATCTTGAGGTGGGACCAGAAGGGCTCGATCAGCGTGGCGTAATGCAGTTTATCGGGGTGCGGAACCGGGATCGAAAAAAAGAAGGGAAAGGTGCGGCGGATCACGAGTTTCGTGTTCATGGGATGCATCAGCAGCCCCAGGATATTCTCGGAGTAGTTGAAACAGGCTGCGAACCCTGCTGCGATCCCGATGACCGACCAGACGAGGCGTTTGCGCAACTCCTCCAGGTGGCTCCAGAACGGCATGCGGAGTTCTTCCTCAGGCGTGGTGCTCGTCATGCGCCTCCGTCTCCTCCTCGGCCTTGACCTCCGGCGCCTTGATCTCCTGCTGCGGCTCCTCGGGTTTTTTCCGGATGTCCGCTGCGAGGTCGTGCCCGATCTGCTTGATCTCGTCGAAGTGGGCGTTCTTCTGCACTTCCTGCATCTCGGCCCGGACCGAGTCCTGAAATTCCTGCGACGCCTTCTTGAACTCCGCCATCGCCCGTCCCACCGATCTGCCGAGTTCCGGTAATTTTTTCGGACCGAACACGATCAGGGCGATGATGAAGATGACGATCAGTTCGGGCATCCCGAGGCCGAACATACTACACCTCCTCGACTCCTGCCTGACGGCAAACCAATTGATAACACCGTGTTGCGTATTAGTCAAGCGGTTTTACGCGATCGGCGGGGAACAGCGCGCCGCACAGCGGGTGCTGCGGCGGCAGAGGGATTGAGCGTGACGCGCACCACGGTCTTGACGTTCCCCCGGACGTTGAAGTCGCCGGTCACCTCGAGCGTCCGCGGCCGAAGTTGCGTCTTGAGCACATCGAAGATCCGGTTCGTCACCGCTTCATGCGAGACGCTCTGATCACGGAACCCGTTCAGATAGAGCTTCAGGCTCTTGAGCTCCACCACGCTTCGGTCCGGCGTATAGGTGATCCGAATCGTCGCAAAGTCGGGATAGCCCGAACGCGGGCAAAGACAGGTGAACTCCGGGTAGGCGATCTCGATGCAATAGTCGCGGTCGGGGTTAGGATTGGGCCACAGCTCAAGCTTCGCGCCGCGAATCGCTTTCGTTCCGTATTTCATGGATGATTCTACCGCCTTTGCGCCCTCCCTGTAAAGACGATTCTGGAGGACCCGATGCGGACCAGGGGCCCCCCAGGGTCCCGGCATCCCCAGGGTCGGCTTGGAGCGCCGCAGAACCGACAACAGCGGGCCCGGCCCCCTGCAACGCTGCTTTCCGTTTGACATCAGCCGGTTATTCGGGTATTGTACTTCCGTTTTCCAGGGAGGAGATTTATGCGCCTATCTCGGATAGTATCCTGCCTGCTTGCTCTGGGCCTGTTCTGTGCAGTGACTCCCTCCACGACGGTGCTCGCCGGAGAACTTATCGTCAACAATAGCACCACTGCTACGTGCAGTTCCAGCGCAACCCCGCCATGCTACCAGACGATCAATGCGGCGATCGCTGAGGCCAACAACCTCTATACCGCCGACTCCAACAGCACCTCCGTCATCACCGTGGAGACAGGCACCTATCCCGAATCGATCACCCTCCTGCCGGGCGTCACCCTCCTGCGCGGCACGGAGACCGCGCGGACCGTCCTGTCCGGCGGCGGCTCCCAGACGATCCTGTCCACGAACAACGTGGGTGCAACCATCAGGAACTTCACCTTCGTGAGCGCGCCTTTAGGAATCTCCGTGTCCGGAAGCGCTGCAGTGACCATTACGAACAACGTGTTCGTCGTCGGCTCAAGCGGCACCGGGGTGCAGATCTCCACCGCTCCCTCCACCAATATCACCAATAATGTCTTCTTCCTAAACGGCGTGGCGCTCAGCACGAATTCCGA
Source organism: Nitrospirota bacterium (assembly GCA_046704425.1). Lineage (GTDB taxonomy): Bacteria > Nitrospirota > UBA9217 > UBA9217 > UBA9217 > JBJKRX01. The sequence continues at coordinate 16,427 of JBJKRX010000037.1, read as the reverse complement.
TGTGCCGATTACGAACAATATCTTTTCGAATAACACGGCAAACATCCAGGTGGTGTCGGGCACTGCAACCAACATAACCTATAACGACTTCAACCCTCAGGACACCACGGGCGCGATCGGATCGAACTCCATCCCGAACATTACGGTCACCGATCCCGACCCGCTCTTCGTCAATCCGAACAATCTGGACTTTCACCTGCAGACAGGATCGCCCTGCATCAATGCCGGAAGTTCGGGCATCTCGGACAGCGACGGAACGACCAGCGACATGGGCGCCTATGGCGGCCCGAACGCGGACACCATTCCGCTCCAGGTCGGGGGGGTAACGCTCACCACGCCTGCCAGCGACTCCGTCACCCTGAGCTGGAACGCGAACAAAGATTACCGGGTAGCAGGCTATCGCATCTATTACGGCACCGCTTCAGGCATTTACAACGGCACGAACGCAACGGCAGGACCATCACCGCTCAAGGTCTCCTCGGGAGTAACGACCACGACGCTCTCGGGATTCACGGGTGCATCGGGCACGATCACCGCACCTACGTTGACCCAAGACGATCTACAGCCTCAAGACGGGAAACTGCTGCTCTCGTGGCCGAGCGTATCGGGCGCGACGAGCTATACGGTCTATTACGGGACAACCTCGCCGCCCACGGAAACCCTTCCGGGCATCACCGCGACCACCACACCAATTAAGGGCCTAACGAACGGACAGACCTATTACGTGGCTGTTCAGGCAGTGGCGCAGAAAAACTATTATTTCTCAATAACCGCTGCAGACAGCACGGGGCTGCAATCCGGTTCGCCCGGGGTGTCACATGAAAGCACCTACTCCTCAGTGGTCTCGGAGACCGTAGGCAGCGCGATCGAAAGCCCGCTCTCGACCATCCTTCACGACTTCCCCGAGGCCGGGGTAACCTATCCGGACCTGCCGAACACCCGTCAGGGCTGCTTCATCGCCACGGCGGCCTACGGCTTCTACTCGGCGCCGCAGGTCCAGGCCCTGCGCGTCTTCCGCAATCGCTACCTACTCACGAACGGGCCGGGAAAGGCCTTTGTCCACTGGTATTACACCTACGGACCGATCGCCGCGGACTGGCTCGTGCGCCATCCCGCCTGGAAGCCTCCCGTGCGCGCGGCGCTGTTGCCGCTGATCGGGCTCTCCCTCTTCCTGACGCGGACCGGGCCGTGGGTGCATCTGGCAACCCTTGTACTCGGGATACTCCTGGTCGTCTTTGCCCTCGGAAGGCGCAGGCTGCTGCGGAAGGCAGGAGGCGCATCGTGAAGAAGACCCTTGTCGTGATCATCGCCTTGCTGCTCCTTCCGGCCGTGGTGCATGCGGCCGATGCCGATACCGGCCTCGATCGGCCGCACTGGTCCCTGGAGTTGAAGGCCGGGGACTTTACCCCCGCCTTGCCGAACTGGAAGCAGCATTACGGCTCCAAGGAGATGCCGGAATATGGGCTTGCCCTTGCCTACAAGGTCGAGCGGCGGATCGAGATCGGCGCGGAGGCCGGCGGGATGCAGGCAGCAGGCAAGGCGTATTACCCGCAGCATGGGATTTACGCAGGGCGGGCGACCTATACACTCTATCCGGTCGACCTCTATGTCCTGGTACGCGGCCTGATCAGCGAAGGTCAATGGGTCGTGCCCTATATCGGGGGGGGATGGACCAGGATACTCTACCGGGAGCAAGTGGAGGGACAGGACGCGGTCACGGGATCGGCGGACGGATATAATTTCCGGGGAGGCCTGCAATTCCTGCTCGACGGGCTCGACCCCGACGCGGCGAACAACTTCTTCCAGGAATATGGCGTGAACCACACCTATCTCATCGTGGAGGCCGAGAAGCGGCACGCGGTCGTCTCGTCAACATCGACGGACCTCGGCGGCACGAGCCTCCTCGCCGGATTGCTTTTCGAATTTTAGCTCGACCGCGCCGGTCGGGGAAGTCGCCGGAAGCGGCCGCCCCGTGCGGCGTCAATCCACCAGGACCTGTTTGCCGCCCTTCCGTGCCGCAGCAATGATTTCCTCGGTGCTGGGAAGGCCCTGCGAGGGGTTCGGCGTCTTGAGCCCGTCGAAGTAGACTACCTTGCTCAGGTCATAGCAGTCGAGAATATCCAGACAATCCTTGTCCTTGACCGGTCCGTAAGACATACTGTAGATCTGGCCTTCCCTAAAGAAGAACCGGATCAGGTTCTCGCTCGCTTCGGCGACGGACACGAACAGCGCGCCGGTCTTCTTCCCGTCGGCACACTCCTGCAAGACATCGGCAAACAGTTTCTGCGTAGCCATGGTCCCCTCCCCCGGCGCGGATGCGCCCCCGTGGTCGCCGCATACGAAGAAGCTCCTGAGGTTGCCGCGGACTCTCGGTGTCCCTGCTGGTCAATACCTGCCCGGCGCCTTCCCCTTGGTCTGGTGCAGGCTCGGATGCTGTCGCATGATGATGCTTCGGATAATGACGAACTGCTGATCAGCTCAGGGATGCGGAAGGACCATGCCCATTCCCCGGCTGCGCTGGCACTTTGTTTCCCGTCGCCGGCCGATCATGCCTCCCCGGGACGCGCGGCGCCCCTCTCCTTACCAGCAGAACACCTTATCGCTGCCGAACACGTCGGCCACAAGCGTGTCGTATGACAGACCGCCCTTGAACAGCTCGACGACCTTCACCTCATTGCCGGCCTTCTGCAGCTCGATGATCTTCCGGGTGCTCGCATCCGGCTCGGTCTTCAGAATGTGCAGGATCTTCACGGTATGCCTCCCGTTGGATCAGTAGGGCACCACGAAATCGTACTCGAGGAGCTTTTGCGCCATCTTCTCCAGCGTGATCGTCGTGCCGCCGTTGTCCGGGTTGTTGGAATAGATCGGGAGATCGAGTTCGGAAATCAGTTCCAACGGAGCGGCCACTTCGGGATTATCGCGGTCCAGGGTATGGTCGAGGATGAACACTTCGATGACGTCATCGGCCAGGGTCAGGCCGCCCGCCACCCGCAACGCCTCTCCTTGCCGGTCCCGGACGACAACCGCGATCTTTTTCGCGTCTGCCATGATATACTCCCCGTGAGCGTTGCGTTAAAACACCAGAATGCGCGCGCTGTCGTGCAGCATGCCGGCGTTGTTATACTGACTGCCGTACCTGATGCCTTCGGTCTTATCATGAATGCCCAGCCGTTCGCAACTGTGGTCGCAGCTGGCCAATTCCACGCCCCCGACCTTGAGGAGATCGAGAAACCTCGGGTCCCGGGTAAAGCGCACGCCCTCGTCGGTCATAAAGACCGACACCGCCTTCCCCGCCGCGCGCGCGGCCTTCACCACGCCCACGATGTGTTCGCCATTCTCGTATTTCGTGATCATGATGCCCAGCATTTCTTCCGCCATCGATGCACCTTCTTTCGTTCGGAGAGGACCGCGGCAATCCCAAACAGAAAGGCCGGGCGGGAAAACCGATCCCGCCCGGCCGTGCATAGCGTTCCCATCAGACGTCAAGCTCCCGCATGGGCCTGATGAGCAGGAAGTACACCATAAACCAATTGCCGAGGATGATAAAGAGATTCGCGACCCAGCTCGAAACGGCAAGGGTCGATACCCCCGTCAGGCTATGGCCGATATTACACCCGCCGCCCATCTGGGCGCCGACGCCCATAATGAACCCCCCGAAGCCCACCTTCAGCAGCTCGTCGGCCGGCGGGACCTTGAGCTTAGACTCGTTCAGCAGCTTAGCGCTCAGAAGTGCGCCGAGCGGCACCGTGAAGATATACACGGCGCTCCAGGACACCGTCATCCCCAGGATATGCATCGACTCCGCCGCCGGGGCCCGTGAATCGCCGAAGAACACGGCAAGGAAGAACTCCCGCAACGGCCCGGTGAACGAAAGCCCCCGGGCTCTCCCCGTACAGTACTCGGACAGCCAGAACGCCGCGATGGCGATCAGGCCGACCAGGAGTCCGGCCAGGGACCAGGAATAGCCCTTCTTCGCCTTCTGGAACGGCTTGCCCTTGAACACGAAGATCAAGAGCGCAACTTCGATCACGGCGATCACGATCCACTTGTTCACGCCGATGATGTTGTAGAGCGTGGGGATGGTGTAGTTGTCCCCCACCCAGACGATCTTGGCATTCACCAGATAGTTGTAGAGCGGCTTGATGAACCCGAACTTGGTCATCGCAATGCCGTAGAAGTACATGGCGACGGCCAAGACGTAGGCCAGGTTCCCTTCTCCGACACGATACAGGATGCCGCTGCCGCAACCTCCCGCCAGCACGATGCCCATGCCGAATATGAACCCCCCGAGGATGTTGGCATAGGGTACGAATGCCTGGCGGTATAGATGGCCGGCAACGAACACCCCGGCCTGCATGTGTCCCAGCCAGCCCATGTCCTCAAGGAAGTTTGCGCCCAGGATCGCGACCGCAACCGCAAGCGCATAGGCGCGAAACATCGTGTAGTCCTGAAACAGCACCTCACGGAAAGCCGTGTTGATGCAGAACCGCCCCCGCTGCAGTACGAACCCGAAGGCGAGTCCGATCAGCAGACCGGTAATGACAAAGACGAACAAAGAAACCATGCTCCCCCCTCCTTACGAAGTTCCCCCCGTGGTCTCTTTACCGAATTTACCGAACTGGCGTGTATTCTCTGTAGGTCAATCGCGTCAGGACTTCTTGATGATCAGCTCCCACATCCCCTTGTCTTCGATCTTTACCGATTCGAATCCGTAGCCCTGCTTCTCGCAGTACCGGGGGATGCTGTCCTCCGCCGAGGCCGGTGCGTCGCACAGGACCTTGATCGTCTGGCCGCTGCCGAGCTTCTCGATCGCCTTCTTGGTCAAAAGCAGCGGATACGGGCATACCCTCCCCAGAGTATCCAGTGTCTGATCGGGTGTGTCGGTCTTGACTGACATGGTATTCCTCCTTTTTTCTACATTAACCGAAAGTGATAGGATCCGGGACCAGATGGGCGTCCCGTTTTGTTCATTGCGATAATGACCGCGGAGGGTACAGCGCCGAGTTTTGCGCTAGCGGAATGGAGTACCTTATCAAAAACCGCGGTTTCTGTCAATACTCGTTTTTTTTGAATACAAAAGTGCATACCCATGCAACCGTTATTCGGGAGCATTATCATCCCGATAGGCTCAGCGCAGGGCCAGAATAGTCAGGATGATCACCGCCGCCAGCATGCCGAAGCCGGCGACGACCGCGATCTTGCGCTCCCGCAGGGCAGTCCCCTTTCCGCCGTCGAGGAAGGGTGCGAAGACAAGGACGCTGAAGACGAGCGTCGGCAGCAGCACGGTGCCGACAAAGGTCCAATGCCCCGGAAAATACTTCGTCAGCTGATAGAGGAACAGGAAGTACCATTCCGGACGCGGCTGGAAGGGGGCGGCGAAGTCGATCTCCCGCCCCACGACCGAAGGGAAGAGGACCGCCGCGATCAGGACCACCTCTGCCGTGAACAGCGCGACAACTACGATCTCGAAAAGGGAGAAGGGATAAAAGGTGCGCCCCTTCCCCTCCTTCTTCGGGGGCGGGTCCTCGTTCCGCGCGGTAACCGGGGATCGTCTCGCCATGTCTCACATCCCTCCCGAGATCCCGAGCCGCCGCAGCACGTGGAAGTGCAACCAGAGAAAGAAGGCCGTGAAGACCGGAAGCCACAGCACGTGCAGGCTGTAGAAGCGCAGCAGGGTGTCGCCCGTCACCTCGTCCCCTCCCCGCAGGCAGGCCGCCATGCTGCCGCCGATCCCGGGGACCGACCGCAGCATGTTCGTCCCCACAACCGTTGCCCAATAGGCCTTCTGGTCCCAGGGAAGGAGGTAGCCCGTGAACCCGAACCCCAAGGTCAGCGCGAAGAGCAACGCGCCCGCCACCCAGTTCAGCTCGCGCGGGTTCTTGTACGCCCCGGCGACGAAGACACGCAGCATGTGCAGTACGATCATCACCACCATCAGGTTCGCGCCCCAGTGATGGATCGAGCGGAGCATGCCGCCGAGGGGGACGTCTGTGGTGAGCCGCTGGATGCTGCGATAGGCCCCTGCCTCGGACGGCGTATAATGTACCGCGAGCAGCAGCCCGGTCAAAAGCTGCATCAGAAAGAGCGTGAAGGTGATCCCCCCCAGGCAATTTGCGTAGGAGATCCCCTCCGGGGCGGGGCGTTGCATTACCCGGCGATGACGGGCGGTGATCCCCAGGCGGCTGTTCAGATAGTCGAGTAGGCTCGGTTTCATAGCGTGTTCCGGAACGGGACCCGGGCATCACACCTTGACGCCCGCCAGGATCATCCCCGCCCGCGTCCGAAGCGGCAGCCGCGTGAGGGGCAGTGGCGGCGGGCCGCCGATATTCTTTCCGTTCAGGTCATAGCGGCCGCCGTGGCAGGGGCAGATGAACTCCTTTTTGTCCTTGTGATAGTTGACGAGACAGCCGAGGTGGGAACAGGTCGCGGAAAGCACGAGCGGTCCGCCCGCGCGGACAACGATGAAGACGCGCATCACCTGTCGCCTTCCCCCCGCGGTGAACGTCAACTCCGTCTTTTTCACCCCGGCGCGCGGGAGATCGTACTCCGCAATGAGCGGAACGAAGACGACTTTCCGTTTCCGGTCGCGTGCAGGCGCGAGCAGTTCCGCGACCGGCAGCAGGATCCCGAGTCCCAGCACCGTCAAGAGACCGAGCAACGACCGCGCAACGAATTCCCGGCGACTCACAGCCATTGCGCTTTATACTACGTCCTCCGGACCGTGTCAATCCGAAGCTGGTCGGTTCCGGTTGCACCAGTCCCGGTTCTGTGCTATAGTGAAAAACAATGCTGCAGGGACCCTTTCCTGCGCACGGACTGAACTTAACGCATCGTGAAGGAGGCGCGGCATTTTATGGTACAGAAAGCGAGCCCCAAATTGACGGAGATGATGAACCAGGCGATCGCCGGGGAATTGCAGGCGATCGTCCAGTACATGTGGCACCACGTGATGGTGAAGGGACTGCAGGCCGAATCGCTCTCGGGGGTCTTCGAGAAGGTTGCCGTCGAGGAGATGAAGCACGCCGAAAAGATCGCCGAACGGCTGTTCTATTTCGACGTACATCCCACCACCAAACCCAATCCCATCGCTACCGGCGGCAGCCCCGAGCAGATGCTTCAGGCAGACACCAAGGCGGAAGAAGAGGCCATCACCCTCTATAAGGACATCATCAAGCAGGCGGCCTCCGAGGGCGATGAGACCACGCGGCTTCTCTTCGAGGAGATCCTCTCCGACGAAGAATCCCACCACGACACCTTCACGACCCTCCTGGGACAGTAATGCGGGACGCAAAAAGGGCCGGCAGCATGCCGGCCCTTTTTTTGTGCGCCAACCGGGGTGGGTTCCGGGAGCCCCGCTCCTCAGGGCATCCGGAATTCCTTGCCGGCGATCCGCACCGTCAGGACGGGGCAGGGGGCCTTCCGAACGACCTTTTCCGCCGTGCTCCCGAAGAGCATGTGGTCGATCCCCGTTCTGCCGTGCGTACCGATCACGATCAGGTCCGCATTCTTCTCCTTGGCCGTGCGGACGATCTCGACGAACGGCACGCCCCGGACGATCGCCCGTTCCACCTCCGGCACCACCGGAGCGATCTCTGCAGTCCACTTCTCCATTTCCTGCCCGGCGCTCTTCTGCAGATCCTCCATCAGGTCTGTCACGGCGAGCGACGAAGGGATGTACCATTCAGAAACGCCGATGTCCTGGATCACATACAGGAGGATGAGCTTCGCCCCATAGTCCTTTGCCAGCGCCACGGCATGGTCCATGGCCGCACGCGCCCCCTGGGAAAAATCGGTCGGGAACAGGATCGTCTTGATCTGCATAGGGCCTCCTGGGGCATGGCGCTCCCTTTCCGTCTAAGTCTACCGCTCCCCCGGCGGCCTGTCAAACCGCGAGCCCGCTTCTGCTGTACGAATATTTCCTTGACTGCCCCCTCCTTCTCCCCTACAATGGCTCGATCTCCGAAGGCCTCCGGCCTCCGCCGCACCGAGTAATTACTTATGGAACCGCTCCCGATCGACAAGCTGCGACTCCGCTTTCCCGGCCCCCTGGAAACGGAGTTTCGGAACGAATATTTCCAAAAGTCAGTGGGCCAACTGCGCCTGGGGATCGTCCTGGGGAGCATGCTCTACGCTCTGTTTGCGCTCCTGGACGTGTGGATATTTCCCGCCCATCGGATGCAGACATGGTTCATCCGTTTCGTCGTCGTGATCCCCGCTTGCCTCGCCCTGCTCCTCGTTTCCTACACTGCCTCGTTCAAAAAATTCATGCAGCCCGCCGTATTCTGCATCGTCCTCGTCGCGGGCGCGGGCATCATCGCCATGATGGTGATCGTGCAGTCGCCGGTCAACTATTTTCATTTCGCCGGCTTGGTGCTCGTCATCATGTACTCCTACACCTTCAGCAAGCTGCGGTTCCTGCCCGCGACCGTCGCCTCCTGGACCATCGTGGGCATGTACGAAATCAGCTGGCTCACCATCCGCCACACGCCGCTGCCCGTCTTTCTGAACGACAACTTCTTTTACATCGGGGCGAACCTGATCGGCATGTTCTCGATCTACCATCGCGAGCTGTACGCGCGGCGCGATTTCTCACAGAACCGGCGCGTTCAAGAACTCACGGAGCAGGTCAAGCGGTCCCTGGTCGAGAGCGAGGGGAAATTCCGCACCCTGGCCCAGACCGCCGCGATCGCCATTTTTATCCACCAGGGCGGCAACTTCCTGTACGCGAACCGCGCGGCAGAGGAAATCGGCGGCTACAGCGTCCAGGAATACCTGGGAAAGAACTTCCTCAGTCTCGTCCATCCCGACTTCGTCAAACTCGTGAAGGAGCGGGCCCAACAACGGCTGGACGGCGATACGGTCCCGTCCCAGTACGAGTTCAAGCTCGTGCGGAAAGACGGGGGAGAACGGTGGGTCCTGATGACGGCCGGCACCATGGAGTACGAGGGCAGGCCCGCAGTCATCGGCACGCTCATCGATGTGACGGACCGCAAACGTGCGGAGGAGGAGAAGGTCCGCCTCGTCGAGGAGCGGCTCGCTGAAGAGCAGCGGCACCGCCGCGAGAAGGAAAATATCCTGATGGACCTCCATGACGGCATCGGCGGCATCACCACGAACATCGGGATCCTCGCGGAGTTGGCCCGGAAGGCCGTTGATCTGGAAGACCTCAAAAAGACCCTGGCCGTGATCTCACAGCTGGCGCAGAATGGTATTGCCGAAATCCGGAGCTTCATGCGCGGCCTGGACAGCGCGGAGCTGACCTGGCAGTCGCTCGCCGCGGAGTGTCGGACCCAGGGCGCGGGGATGCTGGAACCGCACGGCATCGGCTTTTCGCTCGAGAGCGACGTGCGGGAGGCCACCGTGCCGCCGGACAGCGAGATATGGATCACCCTCTGTAAGATCTATAAGGAAGCGATCACGAACGTCATCAAACACGCGCAAGCCGGCGCCGTGACTGCAGCCCTGCGGGTCGATGGACAAGGGGTGTCCCTGAGCGTGCAGGACGACGGCTGCGGCGCCGGCACCTCCCGGACCGGCGGCAGGGGGCTCACGAGTATGCGCACGCGCGCCGCCGAGCTTGGCGGCCGGATGACGATGGTGATCTCGCCCGGCACCTGCATCCGAGTGGAGATCCCCTTCCCCCTAAAATACCCCGGCAAGGGGATGGACGCGTAGTCCAAAGGAGGATATCGTTACCCCATGCGTCTCATTATCGTAGAAGATGACCCGCTGTTGCTCGAAAACCTCACGATCCTCCTGAGCGGTGAGGCGGGCATAACGGTCGCCGGTGCCTACCGGTCCGGGGAAGAGGCCCTGACGGCACTCGCCGACGTGTCTCCCGAGGTGATGTTGACGGACCTCGGCCTGCCCGGCATGTCGGGCGTCAACCTCATCAAGGCGGCCAAGCAGCAGATCCCCTCGCTCGAGATCATGACGCACACCGTGTTCGAGGACCGGGACAAGGTCTTCTCGGCCATCAAGGCCGGAGCCTCGGGCTACCTGCTCAAAGGCAGCACACCGCGCGAGATCATCGAATCGCTCCATGCCCTCTACCGCGGCGGGGCGCCCATGAGCCCCAAGATCGCGCGCAAGGTCATCCACGAGTTCCAGGACGAGTCCGCGGAGACGAAATTCCTGCTCACCCACCGCGAGAAGGAGATCGTGAAACGGGTGGAGGAAGGCCTGACCTACAAGGAGATCGGCGAGCGTCTCTCCATCAGCACCCATACGGTCCACACGCACATCAAGAACATCTACGAAAAGCTGCAGGCCAAGGACCGCAACGAGGCCATCAGCAAGGCTCGCCAGCGCGGCATTCTCTAGGTCCGCCCTTGCGGGCGCATCCCCTGAAAATACCCGGGACCGGTGATGGACAACCCCCGAAGGACCGCGTAAAGTGCCATGAACGATCGTCGGCTACCGAAACGGCGATCTCATCCTCCTTTCCTCTCCCCCCGCGGGTGCAGCGCGCGGGGGGAGACTTATTTCGGCGCATCGCGCTGCGGGGAAAGGAAAAAATCGATTGACAATTCGGGGGGAGGCTGTTATATAGTACGACCATGCTGCCGGCAACGGAAAAGATTTGGTTTAACGGCGCTTTCGTCGATTGGAACGACGCGAAGGTGCATATCCTGACGCACTCGCTCCATTACGGCACCGGCATCTTCGAAGGGATCCGGTGTTACAAGACCGACCGGGGATCGGCGATCTTCCGGCTGTACGAGCACGTTGACCGGTTCTTCGATTCCGCACACATCCTGCAGATGGACCTGCCGTTCGACCGTGAAGCGGTGAGCGGCGCGATCCTCGAGACCGTCCGGACGAACAAGGTCGAAGCCTGCTACATCAGGCCGCTTGCGACCATCGGCTACGGGGCCATGGGAATCTTCCCCCACGAGAACCCCGTGGAGATCTCGATCGCGGTCTGGCCCTGGGGGAGCTATCTTGGCGAAGAAGGCCTGCGGAACGGCATCCGCGTACGGGTCTCGTCATTCAACCGGCCGCACGTGAACGCCACCATGGTCCGGTCCAAGACCACCGCAAATTACGCAAACTCGCTGCTCGCAAAACGCGAGGCGCTCAAGGACGGCTACGACGAGGCTCTCCTGCTCGACACCGACGGATACGTGGCAGAGGGGAGCGGCGAGAACATCTTCATGGTGCGCAAGGGCGTCCTCAAGACGCCGCCGCTCACCTCGATCCTCGAAGGCATCACCCGGGACACCGTCATCCGCCTGGCGCACGAGCGCGGCATGCGCCTCGTGGAGGAGCGCTTCACCCGGGACGAGTTGTACATCGCCGACGAGGCGTTTTTCACCGGGACGGCAGCGGAGATCACTCCCATCCGCGAAATCGACAACCGCATTATCGGGACCGGAAAACCCGGCCCCGTGACCCAGGAACTCCAGTCCGCGTTCTTCGATATCGTGCACGGCCGTGACGAGCGCCACTTGGACTGGCTCACCTCCGTAGATGCGATGCAGCCGGCCATGAAGAAATAATCTCCCCGCCGCTCTCCCGCACCAGAGGGATACCGCATCGTCAGGGCAGCGGGGAGGGGTCCCTCGCGCCGGTCCTCCTTAATCCGGGAAGGAACTGCGGCGAGAACGCCCGTGCCGAAGTGGTGGAATTGGTAGACACGCACGTTTGAGGGGCGTGTGGGGCAACCCATGGGGGTTCGAGTCCCCCCTTCGGCACCATTTTTTTTGTAGCGCACCCGACGCTGACGCAGCGCTTTTCTTCGGTCTGACGAATGATGAAGGCCGTCCATATCCCGCTCCTGTGCATTGCCGTCTGCATCACCATCTTGTCTTCTCGTCCCGCTTGGTCCCAGGAACCCGCTGCCTCCGGCACCCCCTCTGTCATCGTTGTTCCGCTCGCCAACGTCCATGAGCGGCCCACGGTCCGCTCCCGCCTCGTCACCCAGGTACTTTTGGGTGAAGAGGTCCGCGTCCTCGCCAAAGAGAACACGCATTTCCAGATCACGATTCCCGACCAGGGGGACGCAACGGGCTGGGTCCAACAGGAAGCGCTCCCCGGCCCGCGGGTCGGCGACCCGGCAACCGACTCCGATCGATGGATCGTGATCGGCGCACCGAAGACCGAGGCGCTCATCCTCGACCGGTACGGCGATCACAAGGTCCCGATTTACGCCGGGACGCGCCTCCCGGTGATCGACACGGGTCCGCGCGGCCTGACCGTGCGTTTTCCCGACCGGGCCATGGCGATCATCGATCCTGCCGACACCCTCCCCGTGCCTCCGCCGGACCCGGCCATGAACGGGGTTTCCGCAGAGGAGGTGGCGAAGACGGCGGAGCATTTCCAGGGGGTCCGGTACCTTGCCGGCGGCGTCACGGCGCAGGGGATCGACATGGCGGGTCTGATCTCCATCGCCTACCGGGTCCACGGGATCCCGGTCAGCCGGGATATCAGGGCGCTCGATATTCGGGAGCGGCGCGTACGGAAACAGGACCTCGCTGCCGGGGACATCCTGGTCTTTGCCCGAGACGGCCTGGGCCTGTACCTGGGCGAGGGCCGCTTCCTCCGGACCGCCAGAAGGAGCGAGGTCCGGATCATCGGTATCGCCAATCGGCGGTACGCCCACTCTCTGCGCTACGGCATACGGGTCATCGGGGCCGGACCGGAGGAACGCAAGATCCCGGCGCAGCTCACGGCTGCTGAGATCCTGCTCGCCCAGACGCGCATCGCCGGGCTGCCGCTGGGCAAGCGCATCGCCTACTGGGCCGTCCGATTCATCGGCACGCCCTACGATCCCGATCCCCTCGGTCTCTACGTCCGCACGCGGCGCATCGTGGACGATGAAAAAGCGGACTGCATGTATCACGTCTTCCGCTCCGTGGAACTCGCCGAGAGCGCCACGCCCGCGGAGGCGGTCGCAAAGGCGCTCGATCTGCGGTTTCTCACCAAGGGCGTGCTGCGGGACGGGCTCGTCGTCAACTACGATGATCGGTTCCAGTACGGCGAGGACATGGTCTTCAGCGGCAAGTGGGGGGACAATATCACTGCCGCGCTCGGCCGCACCGAGCAGATCCCCGGTTCGCGCGGCAGGGACACGGTCGAGATCCTCCCGCGGCGGACGCTCGCCCTGCGCGCATTCCAGCGGAAGTTGCAGGACGGCGATATCGTCTTCTGGGTCAAGGACCCGCGCAAACGCGCAGTCGGGGAGATCGTAGGGCACCTCTCCGTCATCCGCCTGCAGCGCGGCGTGCCCTATGTGATCCATGCGTCGGGCAGCAAGGACCGGCCGGGCAGACGCGGCGGCGGGGTGGTGAAGGAGGTCCGTTTCTCCGACTACGTGCGGACCATGCCGTTCATCGGCGCATTCATCACCCGGTTCGACCACTGACCCGGCGCTTTCCGACACTTTCCGTTTGACATCCCCGCGGATTCTCTGTTATGCTCAAGCGGATCGCCGTTCTCCGGGGCCGGGCCGATGCCGCACCTGTCGATCTTCCATCCTCGCGCGCCTGTCTTGATCCGGTCCGCCCCCCGCACCCGAGGAGTTCCATGCTCTCGAAAGTGGCAAGCGCAGCAGTGCTCGGCATCGACGCTTACGCCGTCGAGGTGGAGGTCGATGTGGCGAGCCGCGGGCTCCCCTTCTTCTCCACCGTCGGCCTGCCCGACGCGGCGGTCAAGGAGAGCAAGGAACGGGTCCGGGCGGCGCTCAAGAACACGGGGTTCGACTTTCCGCTCAAACAGATCGTGGTGAACCTTGCACCGGCGGACATCAAAAAGGAAGGATCCGCCTTTGATCTGCCCATTGCCGTCGCGATGCTCGTGGCCGAGGGTGTGCTTCGCCAGGAAGAGGTGAACGGCTTCCTGATCGTCGGCGAGCTGTCGCTCGACGGCAGGGTGAAACCGGTACGCGGTGCGCTCTCCCTCGCCGTCTTCGCACAGCAGACCGGGTGTCGCGGTATGGTGCTCCCCCAGGACAACGTCCCGGAGGCTGCCGTCGTGGAGCAGGTCCCGCTCTACGGCATGCAGACCCTGCCGCAGGTGGTGGAGTTCCTGTCCGGCAAGCTCCCGCTCGAACCCGCGCGCATCGACATCCGGGAAGCCTTCGCAACCTACTCCGCCTACCAGGAGGACTTCGCGGAGGTCAAGGGTCAGGAGCACGCCAAGCGCGCCATCGAGGTAGCCGCGGCAGGCGCGCACAACATCATCATGATCGGCCCGCCGGGTTCGGGCAAGACCATGCTCGCGCGCAGGCTCCCCACGGTGCTGCCTCGCATGAGCTTCGACGAGTCCGTCGAGACCACCAAGATCCACAGCGTCATGGGGCTGCTCCGGAAAGGCCAGCCGCTCATCGCAACCCGGCCGTACCGCTCCCCTCACCATACGATCTCCGACGCCGGGCTGATCGGGGGCGGCCAGATCCCGCGGCCCGGCGAGGTGAGCCTCTCGCACAACGGCGTATTGTTCCTCGACGAGCTCCCGGAGTTCAAGCGGAACGTCCTCGAGGCGCTCCGCCAGCCTCTCGAGGACGGACAGGTCACCATCTCGCGCGCCCTCACCTCGCTCACCTATCCCGCCTCGCTCATGCTCGTGGCGGCCATGAATCCCTGCAAGTGCGGGTTCAGCGGCGACCCGGTGAATCAATGCCTCTGCACCCCGCATCAGATCCAGACCTATCGTTCCCGCGTGTCCGGCCCGCTCATGGACCGGATCGACATCCATATCGAGGTCCCGGCGATCAAGTTCAACGAGATCGCATCCGATGCGACGGCGGAACCTTCCGTTGCCATCCGCGAACGCGTGACCCGGGCCCGACGGGCCCAGCAGGAACGGTTCCAGGCGGACAGCATCTACGCCAACGCCCAGATGAAGCCCCGCCACATCCGGAAATATTGCAAGATCGACGACAACTCGCTCGGCCTCATGGAACAGGCCATGAACCGGCTGGGCCTGTCGGCCCGCGCGTACAACCGGATCCTGAAGGTGGCGCGGACGATCGCGGACCTCGAAGGCGCCGAAGAAATCACAACGCCGCATATCGCCGAAGCGATCCAGTACCGCAGCCTCGACCGGAGGATATCCTGACCGCGCCGCGGTCGATGACGGAGACGCAATGGACACCCCGGAGAAAACGGAACAGGAGCTGCGCGCCGAGCTCGCACGCGTGCGCGAGAGCGAGGAGCGGTTTCGCCTGTTCTTCGAGAGCAGCCCCGAGGCGGCGCTCCTGGCCGATATCGAGACCGGCATGATCATCGACGTGAATCCGGCAGCCTGCCGATTGTTCGGACGAGACCGCGACCAGCTGATCGGCATCCACCAGACGAAGCTCCATCCGGAGGACCACCGGGAGCGGGCACGCGCAGTATTCCGGGAGCACGTGCAGGAAACCGCAGCCCGGATCGTGCCGCTCACGGAAGGGGTCGTCCTGCGCGGCGACGGGCAGGAGGTGCCCGTGGAGGTGTCGGCCCAACGGCTCACGCTGGAGGGACGGCCGATCCTGTACGGCGTGTTCCACGACATAACCCGACGCAAGGAGGCGGAGGACGCACTCCGGGAGTCGGAAGAAAAGTTCCGCATCCTGGCGGAGCAGTCGCCCAACATGATCTTCATCAACCGCGGCGGCCGGGTGGTCTACGCCAATGAGCAGAGCGCCCGGACCATGGGGTACCGCCGCGAGGAGTTTTACGATCCTGCCTTCGACTTCCGGAACCTGATCGCTCCGGACAGCAGAACGAAAATTGAGGAAAGTTTCCGCGCCCACCTGCGGGGGGAAGAAGTCCCGCCCTTCGAGTACGGTCTCATTACCCGCGACGGCAAGCGGATCGACTCGATCATCACGACGCGGCTGATCGTCTTCGGCCAGCAGCCTTCGATCCTGGGGATCGTCACCGACATTACGGGCCAACGCTCGGCCGAGGCCATGGTCAGGAACGTCCTGGAGACCGTGGACGAGGCGTTCATCATCATCGATCGGGACTATCGCATCCTCGCCGCGAACAAGGCCTATAGCCTCCAGACCGGACAGGTGGTCGAGGAGATCATCGGCAAACCCTGCTACGCCATATCGCACAGGATAGGCCGACCGTGCTATGAGGAGGGCGAAGAGTGCGCCGTTCGCCTCGTCTTCGAGACCGGCGAGCCGCATGCGGCCGTCCACACGCATGCCGACGCCAACAAGAACCCGATCTTCGTCGAGACCAAGGCGTTTCCCATGCGCGACGCCGGGGGCGCGGTGACCGCGGCCATCGAGATCGTGAACAACATCACGGAGAAGAAGCGTCTGGAGGACCAGCTCCGGCAGGCGCAGAAGATGGAGGCCGTGGGGCTCCTGGCCGGGGGCGTCGCCCATGACTTCAACAACATCCTTTCCGCGGTCATCGGGTACGCCAACCTCCTCGAGATGAAGCTGCCGGAGAACGACCCCCTGCTCATGTACGTGGACCAGATCCTGA